>JBKQWH010000283.1:0-9836 GCA_052139635.1 Capsulimonadaceae bacterium | reverse complement strand
GCCGAACGGGAAACTGTACACCCGAAGATATGAGGACTCGCCCGAACGAGTCGAGAAGTCTCGGTATTACCTGATCGAGTGCGGTTTGAAGCATGGCCTGAAAGCCGTACGGTGTTTCTAGATTCGTTGAGACTCCGAACCTGTTGTCCGTGAGTCAAGTTTTGCGCCGCTCGATCAGTTCATATCGTGGGACAGGCCTCCGTGCCTGTCTTCTTCCTTGTAGTTGTCCATAGCGTCCATAGCGTCCATCGCGTCCATGTGTCCATAAAGCTTGACGGTCTGAGGCAGAGCCTCGCTATAGAATCATCTCCCCTTCGGCGCATGCGGTATTTTGCATAACCTGTCAACGATGTCACGCCAGGTCGCCGGGAGCATCGCCGAAGTGGCGGCGGTAGGTCGTCACCAGGTAGCGGTCCGTCATTCCGGATAGAAAATCCGTGACCGCGAGGGCGCGATCCGGAAGCGCAAGGGCATCGAAGGACCCGGTTCGGAACTCCTCGTCCTGCGAAAACAGGTGCGATTCCCCCATGTACAGGCGAAAGAGCTGTTTCAGCATGTTCTGTGCCTCTTCCAACTCCCGCCTGCCACGCGATTCGGGGGTGTAGACGTTCGCGTACATGTAGTTCTTGAGGGAGTTGGTGGCATCCAGGACCGCGCCGGTCATGCGCACTTCCGGCCGGCCGGCGCTGCTTTCCAGAACATTTATGACCATCGACGCGATTCGATCGGAATGGGTATGCCCGAGAATGTCAAGCGCCTCCCGCGGCAGGTCCGCCAGGCGCAGCACGCCCGCGCTGACCGCGTCCTGAATGTCGTGATTGATGTAGGCGATTCGGTCCGCGAACCGGACACACATACCCTCGAGCGACGAAGGACTGCTTTCCGCGGGGGAGTGTCCGAGGTCGGCGCCGCCCTTGGAGTGCCCCAGGATGCCGTCGCGCACCTCCCACGTCAGGTTGAGGCCAAGCCCGTCGCGCTCGAGAACATCGACAATGCGGAGGCTCTGGTCATAGTGGCGAAAGTGGACGCCTGGCAGATACTCCTGCAGGACATCGTCCAGAGCGCGCTCCCCCATGTGCCCGAAAGGAGGATGGCCAAGGTCGTGCCCCAGCGCGATACCCTCCGTCAGATCCTCGTTCAACCGCAGGGCGCGGGCCGTCGTGCGGGCAATTTGAGCCACTTCCAGAGTGTGGGTCAGACGCGTGCGGTAGTGGTCCTCGTCGGGATCGATGAAGACCTGCGTCTTGTGTTTCAGGCGGCGGAAAGCCTTCGAGTGCAGGATCCGGTCCCGATCGCGCTGGAAGGCCGTCCGAACGGGATCAGGCTCCTCGAATCGGGCGCGGCCACGGCTGCGGCACGCGCGAACGGCGTAGGGCGAGAGCGTCAAGTCCTCGACGGATTCCGTATATTCCCGAAAGCTGCCCGGCGGCACGTCAACAACGCTCATACCGCTGATTATACCCGGACGAGAAGAGAGGAAATAGGAGATAGGAGCTGGGAAGTAGCCGGAGTGAGGACTCAGGTCGGACACCCCGGATCGCAGCAGCACGGAACCTCCGGACGGCACGAGCCGAAGTAAACGGCAAGATGCTCGACGGCCTCGGGATTCACCGAGTAGATAATGTACTTGCCGCGCCGCTCGACATCCACGAGCCCGGCCAGGCGTAGTTCCTTCAGGTGAAAGGAAATGGTCGAGGCAATCCGGTCCTCCCCCGTGATATAGCAGCATATCTCACCGACTGTCTGCCCCTGCAGTCGCCGCACCTCGCCGGTCTCCTCGATCGCAACGGCGGACGCGCAGTCGCGCAGGAGTTCGAAGATCCGCAGACGTGTCGGGTCGCCGAGCGCTTTGAACATCGCCGCAATACCGGTTGTCGTATCGAGGGTTCTGGGTATCATTTCTAAATATCTCGAAATCTACTATAGCACCAACCGGAGGCCAGGTCAATCTTACAGCGACCGGCGACCGTGCGATATATCTATCGCTTAGTATAAAATGGTATACTTTAAACGTCGCGCCGAAGCGCACCATTAGGCCGAAAAATAGCAAGGACTTTAGCCAGATGGACACCCGTGACCACAGGACCGAAGACGGTCCGGAAATAGACGACTACACACTTGAGTTTGCCGTTCAATTGTTTTCCGCTCTCGCACACCCGACCCGGCTCCGCATTGTCGAGTTGTTGACTTTTGGCTCGTGTACAGTGAACGAAATTGCCCACTTCTTGAGGATACTCCAGCCAAACGCTTCACAGCATTTGGCCATCCTCAACCGTGCCGGCGTCGTCAAGGTCACGCCAGATGGGGTCGTTCGGAACTACTCGCTGCGCGGGCCGCGAATCGCCAGAGTGTTACGCCTCGTTAACGAGTTCCGCTCGATCCATATCGACGATCTGGAGGAGCTGGAGGGACCGGAGCTCCAGCCCCCATACGTTGTGGTGTCGCGGTCCGACCCGGATGCCGTTCGGTAATCGAGAGGCAATGAAGCGCAGGTTCGGCTGGCTCATCGCCAGCGTTCTGCTGCCCTGCCCTTTCAGCGTGCTCACCATGTTTCTGGCAGGCTTCATCCGTCCGCGGCCCGACCGGGTCTTATGCGCTGTGCGCCGCTGCTCGCTGCAGGCGGTCGTGGATGGCCTCCCACCCGCTCGCGACCGGGGGAGCCTGAACGAGGATCATACCGGCGCCGGACTGGTCCAGGCGGTGCAGTGCCTCATAGAGACCGGCAGCGTACGCGCCCGGCTCGGCGGGCAGCGCGATTGCCGTGACAGCGGGGCTGCCGGAGACGGGATACGGAGCGTGCGTAAGGACGGCCACACTGCCGGGCTCCGCCGCCATGGCCTCGGACCATGCGTCCTCCGAGATCCGCAGCGGCGTGCGCGGAGCATAATGCCGGCGCATCATGCCTGGAGAACGCGCGGGCGTTAGCGGAGGGCCCGCGAGCGGCAATCCGTCCTCCGTAACGACCGGGGCGCCGAGCGCAGCGGCAATCTGCTTTGCGGTGACCATTCCCGGCCGTAAGATCGTTGGCGGGTTCCGGGTGACGTCGAGCACCGTCGACTCCAGCCCCACGTTCGACACTCCCCCATCGAGAATCATGTCGACGCTGTCGCCGAGGCTTTCCAGCACGTGTTCCGGGCGAGTGGGAGAAAGCGATTCCGAACGATTGGCGCTCGGCGCCGCGATCGGCACCCCGGCCGCGGCCAGCAGGGCGAGCGCCGTCGGATGCCGGGGCATGCGTACCCCCACTGTCGCACCGCCCGCGGTCACAATGTCCGGAACGCAGGTGAGGCACGGCATGACGAGGGTCAGCGGCCCGGGCCAGAAGACCGCCATGAGACGTCGAGCGACATCACTCAGGTCGGCGACGCGGCCGGCGTCGCGAGGTACGCCGACGTGGACGATAATCGGGTTCGAGGCAGGCCGCCCCTTCGCCGCGAAGATGCGCGCTACCGCCTCGGGATCGAGAGCATTTGCCCCGAGCCCGTAAACCGTCTCGGTCGGAAACGCCACCAGCTTCCCGGCGAGGATAAGCGCGGCCGCCTCGGCAATAGCCGCCCGGTCAGCGGTACGGATCAGTCCCATGCCGCCAGTATACCCGGTGCGGGTTTGCGGCCCGCATGAATCAAGTCCTATCGTGGGACAGGCGTCTCTGCCTGTCATCTGAGCTGAGCCTGGTATAATCCTTGTGCTTCTCCCACGCCGCTGCCCTGAAAGATTGCGGTACAGGAGTGAACGTTCCATCATGCATCAGATCCGCCCTATCGTTTTGGCCGTCGCCCTCCTGCTCTGGACACTGTGCTCGATTGTCCGGGCCGACGAACCGCCGAAGAAGACCGTCGACGCAAAGTATACATTTGTCGTATACGGCGACACCCGCTCGCAAGTCGACGTGCATCGGGATGTCGTCGCGGAAATTGTCAAACTGCGGCCCGAGTTCGTGCTGCAAAGCGGCGACCTGGTTCAGGACGGCCATAACCCCGAGGAATGGGCGCAGTTTAGACAGATCGAGGCGCCAATTCGCGACGCGCATATCGCCTACTATCCGGCGCGCGGCAACCACGACGTCGGCCCCTATTACCACAATGTCGTAACCGAACCGTACGACAGCGGGAATGCCTACTACTACGCATTCACGCGGCACGAGGCGCGGTTCATCGTGCTCGACAGCATGGACCCCGAGGAGTTCGCCTCGACGAGCGACCAGTACCTGTGGGCGGCTTCCGAGATGGAGGCGGCGCATCGGGCCGGCCGGCCGTTCTTCGTGATGTTCCATGAGGCGCCCTTCTCGGTGGGACCGCATGGACCGACGCCGGATGCGCAGCAGATGCTCCATCCTCTCTTCGTGAAGTACCGCCCAACAGCAGTCTTTTGCGGCCATGACCACCTTTATTACCAAACACGGCGGGACGGTGTCCTGTACCTCCTCACGGGAGGCGGCGGCGCGCCCCTGTATAAGCCGGACAATGCGGCGCTCGCGATCGCCGGCGACGTGTATGCGTCGGTGCATCACGTTATCAAGATCGACGTCGATGGCCCACACATTTCAGCCACGGTCATCCCCGTGGACGCCGGCCGCATGGAAGGAACCCACCAGGTAGTGCACGTCGACGTAGACGGCAGCCATTCCGCGCCGATCTCCGGCGCGCCAATCGATCAGTTCACCATCAACAGCCCATAGTCACTCGCAGTCGAGGCTCGAACCGATTCTCCGGTTGCCTCGCCTAAGGAACGATTCATGAGACTCAACATACAACTCCAAATCAGCATTCTCAGCATAGCCACTCTGCTCGCAATCAGCCCGGCCGCCCGCGCAGCAGCCACCGCTCCATTCCGCGTCGCCGTGAACGGGTCACCCATCGTGTTTGCCGGCGCGGCGCCGATGGAAACCAGAGGGGCGCTTCTGGTCCCGCTGCGCGGCGTGTTCGAGGCGATGCAGGCCACCGTCAACTACAATCGGGATACGCATACGGTGACCGCGCAAAAGGGCTCCACATCCGTGATATTGCCGCTCGGCTCGATCCTCGCCACTGTGAACGGACAGGACTGCACGCTCAGCGAGGCCGCCGAAATGGTCAATGGGACGATCCTGGTTCCGCTGCGATTCATTGCGCAAACACTGGGCGGCACCGTGGAATGGAACCGGACCGACAACCACATCGACATCACCACTCCGGAACCGCATCTGGCGCAGTTGCCTCCGCCCCCGCAGACCGGCTCGGTCACCGGGCAGATCACGGGCGTCTATGCGGACACGGTGCCGCAGCAGATAACGCTGCGACTCAACGGTCAGGCGTGCACCGTTCCGGTTACTTCGCACACGACGATCGTAGTGTCCCGTGAAGGCCGGCCGGATAGGCCGATTGCACTCGACGCCCTGCGAGCCGGCGAACAGGCGACCGTTCAACGCGGCGACGATGGGACCGCCGACGCGATCACAGTCTCGCAAGGAGTGCTTTACGGAACGTTGAAGAGTATTCGCGCAGCGGACAGCGCAGGCCGCCGTCTCATCACGCTGAACGACGGGATCTCGGTCGAACTCGCCCCCGACGCCCGGTTCCAGATGAACGGCCGGAACATCCTTGTGAGTGACATTATGCCCAACGAGCGCGTGCTGATCCGCCTCCCGGACAACAGCGATGAAGGTGACGAGGTGCAGGTGAACCCGGGAAACGGCCCGGACGACCCCGTCCATGCCATCTACCGTCCGCGTTGAGGTGATGGGGTGACCAGACGACACGTCGGGAACGAGTTCACTTCCGGGCCGCCACGTCCGAGGGGCCGGCCTCGGGAGGCTCGACGGGCAGCGGTGGCTCCAGAGACGAAAACTCCGGCGGGGTCGGCTCCCGCAGTTTGGGAATCAGCCGGAAGAGGATTACCTGAATGCTCGCGGCAATCGGTACCGACAGCAGAAATCCCCAGACCCCGAAGAGGGTCCCGCCGAGGCTGAGAGCAAACATCGTCAGCACGGGATGCAGGCCAACTCCGCCACCCACAATCCGCGGCGACACAATGGCGTCGAAAAGCTGGGTCAGGACCAGACAGCCGATCACTGCGCCGACGGCCAGTTTGAAACCGCCGGCGGTAAAGGCAACAATAAACGCAAGCAGCGCAATGGTGCCCGGCCCGATATACGGGACCGCGTAGAGCATGCCGGCGAGTGCACCGACCAGCATGGCCGGACCAGCCAGCAGAGGATACCGGAGGCCCAGCGCCTCGAGCCACGCCAGGATGGTGATGCTGTAAAGAATGCACAGGATCACCATGCCGCGGACATACTGCGCGAACACCTCACCAACGTCGGAGAGGACGATCCTTAGCCAGTGCCGGTACTGCGCGGGCATCAGGAAGAACAGCCGCGCCCGCAGCCGATCGTAGTCCGCGAGCAGATAAAAGGCGATGATGAGGCCCAGGATGCATTCGAGCACAAGCAGGCTCGAGTTCAGCGCAAACGTCGCCACGCTCCCCGCCGACCGCTGCAGCGCATCTGAGACCTTGCCGGCAACGTTGCTCATCGCCGCGTTCACGCTCTTGGGCAGCGGAATGGGCCCTAGCTTGCGGTGCTTGTCCAGGTAGGCGTTGGTCGATTTTGTCAGCGACGCCGTCGCTGTTTCAATACTTGCGGGGCCCTGCGTCGCCAACTGGCTCGCCTGGTTGATGAGGACAGGCACGGTGAGATAGGCGCTCCCGAAGGTCAGAACGATGAATCCGCTGAAAACAAGCAGGACGGAAGCCGTGCGGCCGAGGTGCCTCGACTGAAGCCGCCGCGCCAGGGGGTCGATCAGCAGCGTGACAGCCCAGCCAACAACGAACGGTGTCGCGATCGTCACCGCCGCCGTGCCAACCGTCTGGACCGCGAGCGCCAGAATCCCGAGCAGCAGCACGCCGAGGGCGCCGAAGAATCCGCGCCAAATCCATTGACGGGGTGTAATCGGGTCGCCCACCCCATGCGAGTTCGTATCGTTTGTCAAGGGAACCCACTCAAGCCGCGCATCCATCGAATTGGAACTTGCCGATGCGCACCTTGCAGTGCATTATACACCGAAGCCGCAATTCGCTTGGCCGCTCGCGGACATAATGCCATAACTTGCCGTTTGGTTGACCGACAATGCCGGCACGATCCGGAGCGCAATGCCCCCGCCCGCATCGACGCCGGCGGGGCCGATCTCTCTTTCGTCCGTGGACGTTCACCCCCGGCAGCCCACGAATTCATTCGTGGGCAACAGAGCGGAAACGAAGTCGTCAGCATGTCCATCGCAGGCGCAACCGCGTGCGTTAGGCGGGTAACGCGGTCGATAACCGGTCGTCCGGAGGACGTTCATGCCCGGCAGCCCACGAATTCATTCGTGGGTCGATTTCGTCGTCGCAAGCGGCGAATGCACGTCGGCGTTGCGACCCGCCTCATCCGTCCGGAGGACGTTCACCACGGCAGCCCACGAATTCATTCGTGGGCCGGTTTCGTCCCCGCAAGCGGCGAATGCAAGTCGGCGTTGCGAACTTATTCGTGGGTCGATATCGTCGTCGAATGCGGCGAATGCACACGTCGGCGTTGCGACGCGCCTCATCCGTCCGGAGGAGGTTCACCACGGCAGCCAGGGTACTATTTCCTACGCATAATACGGCACCTCCTTCATCCACCACGGGCGATAGTCGGGCCGTGGGCCGGAGGGTCCCGGAGGCGTGGATTTGCGAGGCCGGCTCATCAGGGCGTAGCGGAGGGCATCGACCGCGTGGTCCTCGCCGTCGGTATCGAGGTCCTCGGCGTCGTGTTTGTCGTGGCCGATTGTGCCGATGGTCCGGGTCAAGTTCGGACAGCGTCCCTTGAAGACGGCCAGGCGTCCCGCCTCGTGGAGGAACTCACGGACCCGCGCCCAGCCGTTAAGCCGGTCGTTGTCGGCGGCGATCACGTTGAGGCCGGCGCTCCAGTAATCCTCGACAATGTACTTTCCCGGATGGCCGCGGCGCTGCTCCGGCGTGCGGGGTGGGAAGATCGACGGGTCTGCCCAGATCAGGCAGCTCGGGAAGTGAATGTCGTACCGCTCCAGGACCTCGGCAACCAGATCCGCCTGTTCCGACGGGTGCAGCCGCGTCCGATAAACCTCATCGACGACCAGGACATTCCCGCCGTCGTCGCACGCCAGCAGCAGGAAGCAGAACGGAGCGGCCTGCCCGTAGTCGAGGCCGCCAAAGAACCGGTACCACGCGGGCACATGCCGCGGGAGACACGTGTGCGCCGCCTCGGACCACTCGGAGAAGTAGGCGCCCTCGAAGATGTCCCAGTTACCGTCGAGCAGTCGGCTCCGCTCGACCAGCGGGAGGGACTTGAGGTTAACCAGATACTCCGGGTTCACGTCGAGCAGAATCGGATTGTCGCGCACCTGCGCCCGGATGAACGTAACGGACTTGGGAGGGTGCCCATCCGAGTCCCGCCAGCCGGCGTCGACCCAGACGATCTGGCCGTGGATGCGGGTGAACCAGCGCAGGTCGCCGGACTCGGCGTGCTGCGGGTGACGCACGTCGAGCCAAGGAGCCAGAAACCCCTTCACCCAGCCGGGGCCGGGATTGCAGGTTGCGCGTACCTTCGGCCGGATCCCGGACGGGCTGCGGTTCCGGCTCAAGAGATAGAAGAACTGCGATTCGGTGAAATGGGTGAGTTCGTCGAAGCCCAGGTACGGGATCTGCGATCCCTGCCACTTGAGCTTGTCGTCCTCGTGTTGCAACTGCGCGAAGCTGCCCTTCACCCCATTCGCCCATCTCCAGGTCAGGGACGCCCTGCCGGGCGTCCCTCCCATTCCGGGGAAGATCACGCAGCTTGTGTCCCATAGACCGCCTTCGTTGGTGATCTGCGGCCGCTCACGACGAAAGATCACAAATCCGTAGCCGCGCTAGTCGATGCTCTTGACGGCGTCGAGCAGGAGGCCGTAAGTCTTCCCTCCCCCGGCCGACCCGCCGTATACGGCGATGTCGGCCTTACTTGCGAGAAAGTCCTCCTGCGGGCCCTTCTGCGGCTCATGCGGCGAGCGAGTTGTTGTCTCTTCCATAGTTATTTTTTCTCCTCTAAGGCGACACGAAATGATTAACGACGCCATTCATCATTCATCCAGGCCCTGAACGGTCTGGCTTGCGAGGCTCCGCCTCAGACCGACGAGATGTATGGACGCGATGGACAAGGAAGAAGACAGGCATGGGGGCCTGCCCCACGATAGGATGGCTGGCGCACACCGAAAGAACTTGATGGATCGTGCGGGTTTCGCCGTTTTTCAGGGTTTTCGGTTGGGATTCCAGTCTTCCGGGCGGCGGTGGCGCAGCCACATCAGGGCGGTGCGGATGGACTTCACGGCGCTCTGGGCAATTCGCTCGGTGCAGCGCATCTCACATACGGTTTCGGCCTGGTCGACGGCATCGTGGAACAGTGCAAGGTCGCGTTCTGCCGGTGTGAGCGCCTCGGTTCCGTGCGATTCCCTCTTTTGGGCGGCAAGCGCTCCTCCGTTGTACCAGCGTCGAAAACTCTCACGGCCGATACCCGCCGCCCGCGCTGCGATCCGTCGGGGGTGGCCATTGATGAGCGCCTCACAAACACGGTCGCGGCGCTCCTGTGTGCACTTTCTTGAATTTGACATTTGGGTTCTCCTGTAGATTCCGCGGATTCGTGAGGACGGCCGCGGGAGTTTATTCGAGATCAGTTTTGTCGGCGCAAATGGGGCATTTGGGGCGCATTTACGCTTAAATTACGGCACGGTGAGCGCGGATTAAGAACCAGCGTCATGCCAAGCATCGCTTATCTAAGTGCTAATCGATGGCCATCGGAATTCGGCCGTGTCTGTCGGCGGGAGCGCGGG
>JBKQWH010000282.1:0-4003 GCA_052139635.1 Capsulimonadaceae bacterium | reverse complement strand
GCCGCGCGACGTCGATCGCGCGGCCCGGGCGGCAAGGAACCAACACGATTATCGACGGGTGCGCAGGAAGGCCGGGATGTCGACATCGCTGTCGGAGGATGGCTGATGCTTCGACGAGTGCGAGCTTGAGCTCGAACTCGCACTGGAGCTGTCATCGGACGAACTCGACGCCTGCTGCTTCTCGTTTGCCGCGCGGGCCGCGGCGAGGGCCTGCCGCGCGGCCTGAGCCGGATTGCGCGAGGCGGGGGCGGCCGGCGGGGCGTTGCGAGGCGGATCAAACCCGGTGGCCAGGACGGTGATGCGGATCTCGTCCTCCAGTCGCGGGTCCTGCACAATGCCGAAGATGATATTGGCATCGTCGGCATCCGTGGCCTGCTGGATCAACTCAGTCGCCTCGTGTACTTCGCTGAGGGTCAGGTTCGGGCCGCCGGTGATATTGATCAGGGCCGCACGGGCGCCCTCGATGGTGGTCTCGAGCAGCGGCGACGCAATCGCGGCCTGGGCCGCGTCGACGGCACGGTTGTCGCCGGTGGCGACGCCGATTCCCATCAGGGCCGTACCGGCGTTCAGCATAATCGCGCGGACGTCGGCAAAGTCCACATTTATGATGCCCGGGATGGTGATGATGTCGGAGATGCCCTGGACCCCCTGCCGAAGCACGTCATCCGCCTCGCGAAACGCCTCAACAAGCGTGGCGCGCTTCTCGACAACCCCGAGAAGGCGATCGTTTGGGATAATGATGACGGTGTCGACCTTATCGCGCAGGTTCTCAACTCCCTCTTCAGCCACCCGTGCGCGGCGCGGCCCCTCGAACTTGAAGGGCTTGGTCACCACCGCCACGGTCAGAATGTTGAGGTCCTTGGCGATCTCGGCGATCACCGGGGCCGCACCGGTTCCCGTTCCCCCGCCCATGCCCGCGGTGATGAACACCATATCGGCGCCCTCGAGCGCTTTCTTGATGTCACCCTTGGACTCTTCGGCGGCCGATCGGCCGACTTCCGGGTTCCCACCGGCCCCTAAACCGCGCGTCAGGTTCTCGCCAAGCTGCAGTTTGTAGTCCGCCGCCGAGATGTCCAGCACCTGGATGTCGGTGTTCATCGCGATGAACTCGACACCGGTCAGTCCCGCATCGATCATTCGGTTGACGGCGTTCGTGCCGCCGCCGCCGCACCCGATGACCTTAATGCGGGCGAACGGAGTCTCGTCGCGTATTCCGATCGCCATTTCCATGATCTCCTTGTAGTTAAATCGCTCGCACCCGTCTCAATGCGGATGCTGCCGAACTGATGTTGGTCTTGATGACTTATCAGTGGTCCAGCCCGGCCACCCGCCGCAGCCACTGCGCGATCGCGCGCATCATTCGCCCGGACAGCGCGCCTTCCTGCGCGTCCATGCGGTGTTTATGGTGGTACTTAGCTCCATATTGTACCAGCCCAACGGCCGTTGCGTACACAGGAGATCGCAAAGTATCGGAAACGCCGCCCACTTCACGCACTCTGCCGACCCGCGACGGCATTCCGGTCACCTGTTTACACAACTCCGCGGCCCCGGTGAGCTGTGAGCCGCCTCCCGACAAAATGACACCGGCCGGCAGGAGGTTGTAATGATTCGACTTCATGATCTCCTGTTTTAGCATGGTAAACAACTCCAGCATGCGGGCCTCGACAATCTCGGCCAGAATGCGGGACGGCAGCTCGCGCGGCTCGTCGCTGCCCAGACTTGTCACCTCAAACTTGCCTTCCGGATCGGCCTGACTTACCATCGCCACCGCGTGATGGACCTTAATGCGTTCGGCCTCCTCATGGGAAGCGCGCAGCCCGACGCTGATGTCGCGTGTAACATGATTCCCGCCGACACCGATCGCCGACGAATAGAAGATATCGCCGTCGACAAATATCGCTACGTCGGTTGTCCCGCCGCCGATGTCCGCGATGCAGACACCGAGGTTCTTCTCGTCATTCAGGGCAACTGCCTCCGCCGTTGCGATCGGCTCTAGCACGGTGGCCTCGATGGTCAGGCCGGCCTTCTGAACACACTTGGCCACGTTCTGGATGAACGTAATCGCACCTGTGACGATATGGGTGTCCACCTCCAGCCGCGTACCGGACATGCCGACCGGAAAGCGGATACCGCTCTGACCGTCGATGGAGTAGCTCCTCGGGATCGCATGTATAATCTCACGGTCGGGAGGCAGGACGATGACGCGGCTCTGATCGTTGACTCGCTCGACATCGTCGGCCGTGATCTCGCGGCTGGCATGTGTAACTGCGATGACCCCCCGCGCGTTGAGCGACGCGATATGCTCACCGGTCACACCGACAATCACGCGGTGGATGTCGTATCCGGACATCGCCCGCGCCTTGTCGACGCTCTCGATGACCGCGCTCGTCGCACTGTCGATATCGACGACCACGCCCTTGCGGATGCCTCGGGAAAGACTGTTTCCAATTCCGACGACATTCAGGCGCCCGCGGTCCTCAACTTCCACGACGACAGTGCATACCTTGGTCGTCCCGATGTCGAGGCCAACAATACAGTCCCTTGCCACCTCCTAGCCCCCACAATTCCCTATCGAGATGATCCGATCATAGTTCGTTAGCCAGTTGCCGTGCTCGTAGCTCCGGACGGGCATATCGACCCCGGCCCGGGCGCGATTCCTCTGGGCACTACCCGTTTACACGCCGCGGTTCACCCGCGCCCGTGCCCAAACGATCCATCCATTCACGACGAATGATCGAAAGATTCACAAAGATCCGGCCGCCGAGCGCGACCACGGCAGCCAGAGCAAGCGGCTGCCCGAGCTGTTCGCCCAGATACGCCAGAAATGCCGCGAGCAGCGTGTTAACCACAAAGCCCGACACAAAAACCGCGCCTCGGAACTTTCCCTCCTGACCGGCTCTCAGACCTCCGATCAGCGAATCCAGGCCCGCTAGAGCCGCCAGGGAGATGTAGGGCGACAGGGTGACATCAACGCTGAACTTCGAGAAATAGGCAAGCACAAATCCTATCACCCCGGCCGTCAGTGCCATCAACCAGGTCATCGCACCCTTCCTTTCACCCCGCCGAGTTCACTGTCGAGAGCACGGGCACGGCGAACTTGAACTGGGTCGAGCCTCCGTATGCCGGCAGATGCAGCTTGCTCGCTGAATCGATCCGGATCATCGACGGGTCCGTGTCATGGATCTGGTCGTAGACACCGTCCGGAAGCTTGAGCGCGCCGGCCAGCGTCTTCGGGTCGCCAATCGCGCGAATGACATAGGGGGGCACCTGCGGCGTGTTGTTGACCAGGATGTCCGGGCCGGCACAACGCACGGCCGTCAACGCCACCACGCGCTCGTCGTTGACCGAGATCGCCTCGGCGCCACCTGCCTTGAGCTCGTTGATGAGCGAGCTGATGTCCTTGTCGTGGATCATCAAGGATTCTTGAACGGCTGGCGCGTCCGGCAGCCGGGTCGCGCTGTCCTGCAGCGTTACCACAATTCCAGGCCCGGCAACATCGGTGAGGCCGGCGAGAAAGTTGTCTCGCTGAACATCCTGCGCAATCAACCGGAGGCGAGTGTTGGTGGACGGCACCGCCTGCTCCAGGGTGCTGACCTTCTCATTCAAGCTACTGATGGTTGCTTCGTCTTGATCGCTCTTGGTCTTCAAGCTCTGGTAGGCGACGCCCAGTCCCTCGTAATTGGACGCCGGCAGACCGAGCTTCCTTACCTGGTGCTGGGCCTTGAACGATATCCCGAGCAGCCCCCCGAGTATCAGGCACAGAGCAAACAAACTTACGTGCCAGGCGAGATCTGGTTGAGATCTCGCCCGATTCAGGTTCGCGGCCGCGTTCACGGACAGCGCCATACATACACTCTCAATCTACGGTTTATTGAGAGTTGCACCCGGTCCTCGGACCGGGTGAGGATTGTAACAAACCGTAGATTGAGAGTGTATGTATGGCGCTATCCGTGAACGCGGCCGCGAACCTGAATCGGGCGAGATCTCAACCAGATCTCGCCTG
>JBKQWH010000281.1:0-24482 GCA_052139635.1 Capsulimonadaceae bacterium | reverse complement strand
TGTGGATCGACGAGGACTTTATCGGGAGGTATGCGTTTGAAGGCTGGACAACCGTGCCGGGCGGCCCGGTCGCCCGATCGCGCGATCCAAAGCCCCTAAAATGGACCAATCATATATCGGTTGTCATGCCGGAGCGCAAAACCGAAATCGGAGCGCCGTCGAATCTTCAATATCGCTAACCCACATTATTCATGGATGTGAGTAATCGGGACAAATCCGTTTCGGTCCGTTCCGGCCGAAACATCGAGAGGATGATCGAACCAATGAACATCTGCAGTATCGCGAAAGTGGCCGGCTGGTCGGCGTTGGCCGCATATGTCTCCGCGGTGGGCGCCCTGGCTGACCCGAATGTCGTACCGCCGTCGACCCAGCCGGCTGCATCCGCGCCCGTCACGACCGTCGCCCGGCCAACAGCGGCCGCGGCCGCGGTGCAGGCCCCTCTGCCGGGCATGGGCTTTCAGAAGTCGTCCGACGCAGACATCGCCCATCACGCCCACGTCAACGTCGCCCTCAACACGCGCGGGTCGATCCCGTCGCACCTCGAGCTGCGCGATTACCTGCCGCCGGTCGCCGCGCAGGGCGCCCAGAACTCGAGCGTCGCCTGGGCGGTTGCCTACTACCTGTACACCTATGAAACGGCCCGGGAGCGCAAGCTGGCCGCAAGCGACCTCAGCAATCCCCAGTTCCAGTTCAGCCCGGCCTTCCTCTATAACCAGGGGAACGGCGGACTGGACCAGGGCATGTCCATGGTCGAGGCCTTCGATATCCTGAAGGACCAGGGGTGCGCTCCGTTGGCGCTGATGCCGTACGATCCGCTCGACTTTAAGGTCGGTCCCAGCGCAAAGGCAGCCGACTATGCAAAGCGGTACCGGGCGCGTCAGGTGGCCACGCTGTTCTCCGCCGCCCCACACGGCGACGGCCCCTCGACCATCCGGATGCTGGAGACCTATCTCGCGGAAACGAAGGAACCATTCGCGGTCGGCATCCCGTTGTTCCGGGACTTTCCGCGCGGCCCCGTCTCCAGCGATTATGTCTACAGCCTGTCCCTGCCGTCGACAAGCGACAACATGGTCGGCCTCCACGCCGTCGCCGTAGTCGGTTACGATCAGGGCAAGCATGCGTTCCTCGTCGTGAATTCCTGGGGCACGGACTGGGGTGACAACGGCTTTCTCTGGGTCAGCGACGAGTTCATCGCCGACCTCGGCTTCGAAGCCTGGACCTGCGTCCCCGGCGGCCCGATGGCCCGCGGTCAACACGCCCCCGACGTCCAGTGGACGGAGCACGTCTCGATCGCACCGCCCGCCGGCGCGGCACGCTAGACGGAATTACGAATTGCTTCCACCGGGTTGCGTGACACGCCCGCTTCAAGTGGGCGTGGCCCCCGGCCGGGGCAAGTATTTCAAAAAAATGAGTTCCAGGACTGTAACGGTAATGCGAAAGCGCACTATAGTTCTGTTGGGGGCCTGAGATACTTCGATCCGTCGTGCCGGCCGCCCGGAGCGGGTACCGATTGTTGGAATTCTCGCGGAAAAATCTTGTTTCTGTTGCTTTACATCGGAGGTATACTATGCATGGTAGCCTGATCTGACGGTTCGCTCGAGACCATCCGTATCGTATGCGAAGGACTGCACCGCCAACACTCATTCACTGTGCCCTGCAGCCATTTTCCTTTGCAATATAGCTTGTAAATTGCCTGAGTAAGCTCGGCACTTTCACACGGCTCACCCGTGATCCGTGTCCGGCGCCCTTTTCCACGCCGTGGGAGGGAATCAAGATGCGTAGTGCGTTACTGTGTTATCGCAATCTATCACGACACCAAACGGCAAGATCGTTACCAGTCATTTTCATCGCGCTTGTGTGGCTGTCGATCATGCCGACGGCCCGGGCCGGCGACTCGCCGTCGTCCACCGCGGCCTACCTGACCCTCGACAATAAACCGCACACGGGGATTATCACGCGACTCGCGGTCTGCGAGGACAAGCATGTGATGGCGACCGGGTCGCACGACAAGACCGTGCGGATCTGGAACCTCGATACGGGCGAGCTCCTGCAAACGCTCCATCCGCCAATCGCAACCGAGAACTTCGAGGGCAGAATCGGCGCTCTTGCCATCTCCCCCGATGGATCGACGATTGCCTGCGGAGGCCGCACCGGTAAGACCTGGGGATCATTTTGCGTCTACGAGTTCAACCGCGTGACCTGCGACATGACACTCGCCCCCATCGGCGGCATCGACCACATCATTCTCGACCTGGCATACTCGCCGGACGGCAATCTTCTCGCCATCGGCTATGGCGGCGGAGTCCGCGTCGTGAATGCCCGCACGGGGGCGACGGTCGCCGATCCGCCCGAATGCCGCGGAAACGTCTCCAGCGTTGCGTTCACGCGTGATGCGCGTCTTGTCTGCGCTGCGTTTACCCGCACCGGCGACAAGACATACAGTGGCGCGCTCTACCTGTACGATTCCAGCTTTCGCTTTAAGAAGAAGGCGCCTCTTCCAGGACTTCCGATGACTGTCCGGACCTCTCCCTGCACCGACCGGCTTGCCGTCGGATACCGCGACGCAAATCCTGCGGTCGAGGTTTATTCGACCGAGGATTTGTCCCTGTGCGCCACGCCAAACAGTGACGGCGTTGGAGATAACCTCAGCGCCGTCTCATGGTCGCCGGACGGAAACACGCTCTACGCCGGAGGAAAGCCACAAAACGGGAAGTCCTTCATTCGCGAGTGGCCCGACGGGGGAACAGGGGCGCCAACCGATATTGATGTCCCCACGAAGCCGGAGCAGATTACCGCAACGGTCGCGCTTTCGGACGGGTCGTTGGTCTACGCCACGGACGGTCCTGCAACGGCCCGGATCGATCGCACGGGGACGCCCATATTTCAACTGGAATCTCCGGGTTATCCCCCAAACGCCACAGGCGCGCTCAAAGTCTCCTCCGACGGCGATACGGTCCAGTTCCCGTACGGCACGAGCGACGCCGTTCTGCAGTATACCGCTTCCGAGTTGTGGCTTGGTGACCCAAAACGAGACCAGGGGGCTGCCGGCGTGAAGGAGCCGGTAACATCAGCCGGAGGCGTGGACGCGACTCAGTACTTCGGATCCAAGGACATCAAGATCCATGGACGAGGAACGACGTACGGCACCAAGCAGAACGAGCATATTGACTGCGCTTGCTACAGCGCGGACATGCAGGAGGGCCTCGTTGGAGGAGACTTCGGCGTTGCACTCGTCAACCACCAACACGACATGGACTGG
This sequence comes from Capsulimonadaceae bacterium, assembly GCA_052139635.1. GTDB lineage: Bacteria > Armatimonadota > Armatimonadia > Armatimonadales > Capsulimonadaceae > JBKQWH01. The sequence continues at coordinate 21,223 of JBKQWH010000281.1, read as the reverse complement.
GATCTGGCCTGGAACCAGCCAACGCCCGACAAAGTTCGGGCGGTGAACCTCACGGCGAACGGTCTGATTGCGGTTGCCGCGCTCGCCGACGGGACTATCCGCTGGTATTCGACGCGAGACGGCAGCCTGTTGCTATCCCTTTTTGTCGCCGACGAGGGCGACCGATGGGTTGCGTGGACGGCCTCAGGATACTACTGGGCATCGGCCGGCGCCGAGGATCTCGCCGGATGGACCATCGTCCGCGGAGGCGACCAGGCAGCCGAATTCTATCCGCTATCACGCTTTCGCGACGGTTGGTGCCGCCCGGACGTGGTTAGTTGCGTTGTCACGAAAGGGGACGAAGCGGCGGCGGTCAAGGCGGCCAACGACGACGTGGCCCGGGAGTACGCCCTGGCTCCTGCACCATCCTTGCTCGCCCAGAACCCTCCCGCGCCTGTTGCTCCCGCACCGAACCTCGTAGCGCCGGCGCCCCCCACGTCTGGCCCCGCGCCATCCAGCACGCCCGCGCAGCCGGCTCCTGTGCCCCCTTCCGTCGTTCTTGCACCGCCGATGATACCCGCGGCACCGGAAACAAGCCCGACATCGGCGCAGCCAACCTCGACGCCAAAACCGGCGGCCGTGGCTGTGGCGCCGCCGCCCGTGGTCCTCGCTCCACCGACACCGCCCGTCGACTCTCTGCCACCCACACTGACCATAACGTCACCGGAATCGGGATCGACAGTCACATCGCCGCAGGTCAAGATCAAGTATCTCCTCCATTGGCCGCAGGACGCCCCGGTGGCCGATGCTCTCGATGTCAGGGTGGACGGAAGCCTGGTGTCTTTTCCCACTCACCGCGACTTGCAGGTTGAGGATACTACACCGCGCGAAATCACCGTTCCCATTCCGACGCATGATTGTATCATTACACTCATCGCTCGCAACAAAAATGGCGAAAGTGAACCCGCTACGATCCACATCCTTTGGAAAGGCATCACCTCAACAGAAACTCCAGAGGCTAAGCTAGGTACGCTGCACCTCCTATGTATCGGAGTAAACACGTATCACGATCCGGACAATGACCTGAAATACGCAAAGAAGGATGCTCAGGATATCGCGGACGCATTTACTCGTTACGTAGGCCCCGCCTATGAGCACGTCGAAGCGCCGACAATCCTGTTCGACGACAATGCAACCCTCGTGAAAATCGAAAAGGCACTCAGGGCGATCAAGCCACGACCAGACGATCTTGCAGTCATCTTCCTGTCCGGTCATGGCTGGTGCGACCCGCATGATGGAACGTTTTATTTTATTTGCCATGATACCGTCACGCCCGCCGAAAGTGACATATCCACGACTGCCCTCGACGTGAGCGAACTTCAAAAAACTCTCAAGAACGTAAATGGACCGACGCTGCTTCTAATCGATGCGTGTCACTCCGGAAGCATTAGTGGAACGAGGACTTCAGTCCCATCCCAAAGCAATGTTGGAATCACCCGCTTTGACAATGAAATCACACATCTCAACGCGCCTGTTGCTGTGCTCAGCGCCGCAACGTATGATTCCAGTGCCGAAGAAGATGACGCCTGGCAGAACGGCGCCTTTACGAAGGCCCTGAAGCAGGGGCTCAGCGGCGAAGCGCGAGATAACAAGGGATCATTAGATATCGATTTACTGGCCCATTATGTTGAGGACACCGTTAAATCTATTACACACGGAGAACAACGTATAACACAGTGTTTTCCCATGGACGTCGACCCGGAGCAATTCCGTCTCGACGCCCATTCGACATCTCCATAATCGCATATACCGGGAGCGCTGATGTAGCCGTGCGATTTCACCGGAACAGGGAGCACGTTCATTTGACAATTTGGCTGCCATAACCGGCCGGGCGAGGAGCCCGGCGGCAGCGTCGACGCCGGCACAACGCACGTGCGTCGATCGGTTTGCGGTCCTATATATTAGGGCGCTTCAAGTTAAATCATTCGAGCAGAGAAGGAGACATATGAAGAACACAGTACTTATTGCCGCGCTGGTTGCATTCGCGGCGTCGCCGTCGTTTGGTCAGGTCTTTGAGCCATTGGACACAGGCTCAACCGCACCCGAAGCCCAATCCTCAAGCAAGCTCAACTCGATCACCATCCAGGCGGACAGCTTCAAGTGGAACTTGCCATCCGTATCATACCCGAACGTAGGCGGTGGGACAACGACCAATACGTACTCGACAAGCGCTGAAACGAATATGCTTATTGCCGGAGATTTCGCCCAGCCTTTGGGTTCGAAATCGAAGGCCGGCTACTTGATGTACGGTGGATGGTTCTCACCAGATTCACAGAAACTGACGGACAATGTAAGCGCCACGTTTGCCCCGTCTACGGGCTTAAGTCCGTTCAGTATAGATCTAAATGCGACGCAAGACAACTTCTTTATCGAAGAGCACGTCGGATACGGTATGGCTGTCAACGGCAGCGCCAGCTTCGGCGCAACTGTCGGCTATCTATCGGCACGGCTTAAATCGACCTATCCTCTGTTTAACTTCAGTGACGGCTCGGGGTCGTACGCGCAAACCGATGTCCTAAACGAGCACTGGTTCGGCGTCAATTTGGTTGGATCAATCACTCCTATCTCTAAGCTCACCATCGGCGCAACGCTTGGGCACGTTATGGGTAAGGAGGGTGACTACAGTTCCACTGTAACTATTACTCCAACCGACGGATCACCCAGCACAAGTACCATTGCAGAAACGACCGATTCGAGCAACGGGACTACGTACGGCCTGTCGGTCGCGTTCGAGGTGACCCCGACCATTACCGTCAATGCGGCGTACTGGAAGATGAGCCTCGATGATTCTACCTCCATGGACCGATCGAGTGCAGGCATTGGCTTCCGCTTCTGATCCAGAGGCGACAACCTTCTAGCATTGGCCGGCTCAGCGGTGTCAACCTCCGGTTGGCCGGCCTTTCTTCCACCGGTTCGTATTACGCCGCGGACTTCGCCATACCATCTCCCGTACAAGTGCGGGCTGACGAGTGATAGTCGTGAACCGCAATAGTGAAAAGGAGCACATTATCCAAATGCACAGCAAACACTGCCGGAACTTCGGCACAACACGAGTTAGTCTGGCTCTGACGTTAGCCGTTGGACTCTTGGTCGCCACTGCCGGCTGCGGCGGGGGAGGTGGCGGCGGCGGGAATTCCGGAGGTGGGGGCGGTGGCGGCAAGTCGAGTCCCTACTTCCCCAGTCCGGACAGCCAGCTATGGCCGTTTGGGAGTTGGCTGGACGCATGGACGGCACGTGCGACGACATCGGGGACCGCTGTGGTCACGTTGTCATCGCAAAGCTTTGAACCTGTCATCGAGGTAAACGACCCATCAGGCAATGAGATAAACGTGACGCAGACGGGTAGCGCCAACGACTTCCAGGCGACTTTCCCCGTTACCGGTGGCGATTCTTACGTGATTACTGTCACGACGTCTGAACCGAACCAGCTTGGTCCATATGCGCTCACCGTAAACAGCGGACTTCAGAACCTCAGTCAGATCGACGCGCGAGATGATGGGACAGGAACCGACTTTATCGCTTTCGGACTCATCGGTCTTACAAGTACAACAGACCCTACGACAGGACAGTCAGCCTGTCTCTATACGGCAACAGCACAATCGAACACGGCAGGTTTTGACGTCTTGGCACCGCCGTCGTCCTTGGATATCTCGCCGTACGTCTACGTCTATCCTGTCAACAACGATGAGATAGTCCCCGGTTCGGCGATAGCCACTTCTGCCTCGGCCAATAATAGCTCTACCGAGACGGAGTTATCGAGCTTTTCGGTGAAAAACGGCACAACGTACTGCATATCCGTAACCTATGCACCCGGCACGTCGCTGTCGCAAGGTTGGGGTGCTGTCCTAACAAATCTGAGTGGGTTCGGCGTCCCGACGATGGTGATGTCGGAAAGCACGAGCGACATCCGCGGGTTGCACGGCATTCGCCTGGGAACGGCACTCACGAACCATGCCGGCACAAGCGCCCGTGTGTTCATTAAGCGTCCGGGTAATCCGGTGGTCGTACTGACCAGGTAAGTGGCCCACAAACGCAGCGGGGCGTTCGCGCCCTGCTGCGCCGACACCCACGCCCCCGACCGTACCTGTGGGGACGCGGCAGAGGGCACGGAGCGCAGGCCAATGCCAGCCACGCGCCACCGCCGTGCCCGAGGCCGCGTCCGCGCCCCGGATTTCGTCTCCGATGAATTTCGAGCGCGGATCCTACGGTTTGCTCGGCCAGCTTTCCAGCAGCACTTGCTCGGGCCGAAGGCGTGGCGCGCGGAGGGTGCGGCGGATCTGCTCGAAGGCGCAGAAGCCAGGCATGGCGCCGATCAGCTCGCTTTCCACGACCGTGGTATGAAACTCGCCGGCGCGGCGGCAGACATACTCGAAAACGGCTCCGATCGACGTCGCGGCCGGGTCGACGATGTTGACGGACACCTGGGTGAGGCTGCGCGAGGGAAGAGTGAGGCCGAGGGCGCGCACGCCGATCAGGCCGGACGCGCCGCCGGCGCGCAATTCGCGGGCGATTGTGCGCGCCGGGGCCGGGTCCGACGTGTTGAGGACGACATTGTAGGCGATTAGCGGGCCGCGGGCACCGACAACAACCGCCCCCGCACTGGGATGCGGGATTGACGGGCCGAAGTCCGGCAGCAGATCGGTAAAAGCCCGCTTGCGGATGTCGGGCAGGCTCCGGCAGTCGGGACTGGCGGCCTCGTACAGGAAGACCGGAAGCGCGAAACGCTCGGCGACGGTCCGCGCGATCCCGACGGCCACGTGCGCGCAATCCTCGAGGGTCACGCCCTGCAGCGGCACAATCGGAACGACGTCGATGGCGCCCAGGCGGGGGTGCACGCCGTCGTGCTCCCGCAGATCGATCCGCGCTACCGCGACCGCGGCCGCATCGACCACAGCGGTTGCAATCGACGCCGGGTCGCCCACCACGGTCACGACCATCCGGTTGTGGTCGATGTCGGCGCTCCAATCGACAAGGCGGACCCCCGGAACAGCGTCGACTGCGTCGACAATGCCCTGGACGACACCGCTCCGGCGCCCTTCACTGAAATTCGGGACACACTGTATCAGCATAGGGGAACGTTCACCGCGGGACGGCTCAAGTCCTTCCGGCAAGTCGGCAGACGGGGCCGCTTGCCGCAGTGTGTGCACAACAGTGCAGTCGCAACCTTGTTAGTATCCGCAAAGGATGTCGTCGTTTAGCCGCGGTTTCAACCGCCGCGATCTTGCGCTGGACGCCAGTGCACATATGCCCTAAAATCCGATTCGTTATTCTGCCAAAGTACGAACTATAATAGAAGGCAAGAACGTAACTCTCAGTGCCGAGACCGGGGAAACCATGGCTGAAGAAAAAGATCACGAATCTTGGCTTATCGAGAGACAGACTGCGCAGAACAATTGGGCGCAGGCACGGTCGGACCAGGCGACGGCATTGACTCTTTGCGACGCGGGGATCTATTACGCGGCCGTCTTCTTCGCGCAGCAGGCGGCCGAGAAAGCGCTTCGTGCGGCGTGCATCGTCCGGCTGCAGAAGAACCCGCGTGGTCATAATATCATCCACAGCGCGAATGCTCTGCACGCTCCTCTGGATGTGATGAACGCCGCTGCAGAGCTCAACTCCGACTTTCTGACGTCGCGCACGGTCGAGGCCGCGGAGGGCGTTCCGTCACAGATGTACGACCACGCAGCCGCTGCCACGCATCTGGGCGCCGCCAACGAGATCGTCGAGTGGGTCCGACAGTTGATGTAGCCTTTTTCCACGGGAAGGATACGCGACATGAGTTACTACCTGGGTCTGGATATTGGCACGAGCGGCACGAAGGCGCTCCTGATCAATGAAGCCGGCGCTTCGGTCGCGACGGCGACGGCCGAGTACCCCCTTTCTATACCTCGGCCGCTTTGGGCGGAGCAGGACCCCCTCGACTGGTGGACTGCCGTTTGCCACGTCACGCGGGCCGTGCTGACGCAGGCCGGCGTTCCAGCCGACAGCGTCGACGGCATCGGCTTGAGCGGGCAGATGCACGGGGCCGTTTTTCTCGACGGGCGCGGCGAAGTGATTCGGCCGGCCATCCTCTGGTGTGACCAGCGGACACAGGCCGAGTGCGACTGGCTGACCGAGCAGGCCGGCGGGAATCTGGCGCGCTACATCGCCAACCCCGTGCTGACCGGCTTTACCGCGCCCAAGATTGTGTGGCTGCGCCGGAACGAGCCGGAGAGCTACAGCCGGGTCGCGCAGGTTCTGCTGCCCAAGGACTACATTCGCTACCGCCTGACGGGCGCCTACGCCACGGAGGTCTCCGACGCGAGCGGGACGGCCCTCTTCGACGTTGCTGCGCGCCGCTGGTCGCACGCGATGCTCGATTGCGCGCAGGTCCCGGGGAAATGGATGCCGGCCTGTGGCGAGAGTGTCGAGGTCACGAGCCGGATCTCGGCCGAAGCTGCCGCCGCAACGGGGCTTGCCGCCGGAACGGCCGTGGTGGGCGGCGGCGGGGACCAGGCCGCAGGCGCCGTGGGCAGCGGGATTGTCGAGCCGGGGATCGTCTCGAGCGTGGTCGGCACGAGCGGAGTCGTATTCGCCTATGCGGACACACCCGCAGTCGACCCTGCCATGCGCGTCCACACGTTCTGCCACGCCGTGCCCGGAAAATGGCACACGATGGGAGTTGTCCTTTCGGCCGGAGGGAGCCTCCGCTGGTTCCGCGACACGTTCTGTCCGGGGGCGCGTTACGCCGCCATCATGGACGAGGCGGCATCGGCGCCGGCCGGGTCGGACGGATTGATCTTCCTGCCGTATCTGACCGGGGAGCGGACACCTCATCCGGACCCGGCTGCCGCGGGCGTCTTCTTCGGCCTGACCCTGCGGCACGGCCGTGCGCACCTCGCGCGCGCCGTTCTCGAGGGCGTGGCCTACGCGCTGGCGGATACGTTCGACATTTTCGATGCGCTCGGCGTGGAGATGACCCGGGTGCGTGCCTCCGGGGGAGGCGCGAGATCGTCCCTCTGGCGGCAGATCCACGCCAACGTGACCGGCCGGCCGCACGTTACGCTCGGGATCGACGAAGGCCCGGCCCTGGGAGCCGCCCTGCTGGCTGCGGTCGGCACGGGGGCCTACGGGAGCGTCGCCGACGCCTGCCGGGCGGTCCTTCGCACCGGCGATATGAGCGAGCCCGACCCGGCGGTTCACGCCGTTTACGATCGGTATCGGGCCGTCTACAAGGCCCTTTACCCCGCGCTCCAGCCGCAGTTCGCGGCTCTCGCGCGTTCTTGCCTGAACGGTGAGTAAAGTGGAACCGGGCGTTCGCACCCTCCCGTGGTCGCAATTCGGCCGGAATCCCCGTTCCTCCTCTGGCAGGCGGGAAGGACTTTTGCCGTCCGTTGGGTAATACAAGACTGTAGGACCATTCGTTTTCAGATCCGCTTCCCTGCATTCGCGCAGGGTCAGTTTCGAAGGGAGTTAGCATGAAGTTCTTTATCGATACCGCCAATGTCGATGAGATTAAGAAGGCGCACGCGTGGGGCATTCTCGACGGCGTCACAACCAACCCGAGCCTGATCGCTCGAGAGGGCGTCGAGCACAAGCGGCGCATTATGGAGATACTCGAAGTGGTGGGAGACCTGCCGGTCTCCGCCGAATGCGTCGAGAGCGACGCCGATGCGATGATGAAGGAGGCCATCGACATCGCGTCGTGGGCGCCCAACATTTATGTCAAGGTCCCGATGACCGCGAACGCGATGCAGGTCGTTCGCGAACTGTCGCCCAGGGTCAACTTCAACGTCACCCTGGTGTTCTCGCTGCCGCAGGCGCTGATCGCATCGAAGGCCGGCGCATCCTTTGTCTCGTTCTTTGTGGGCCGGATCGACGATATCGGCAGCGCCGAGGCCTCGCAGTGCATTATCGACGCGGTTGAGATGGTCGAAACCTACGAGTTCCCGAAAGACCCGCAGATTCTGGTTGCCTCCATCCGCGGCCCGCTACAAGTCGTGGAGTCGATTAAGGCCGGCGCCCATATCGCCACGATCCCATTCAAGATCATGGAGCAGTTGTTCCTCCATCCGTTGACCGACATCGGCATCAAGCGCTTCTACGACGATTACCTGAAAGCAACCGGCAAGACAGCGTAGGCTGGATACACGGGGAGCATCGCTTCAGACCGGCCTGTTGTCTCGATACCATGCGGGTTCTATGCCGACGCAACAAATCGGCCCATGACATACGTCATGGGCCGAAGGTCCTCCCCGCTCCGCGACAACCGAGTTGGAAGGAATACGAGTCGCGCGCGAACTTTACTGGTCGTTTCGATGGGCCCAGACATGGCCGCCCGAACTCTCGGGGCCGTAGCCGGGGTTTAGCTCCACCGCATAGCCCTTGCTGCTGTTATCCGAAGTCCGGATCAGCACACGTTCGTCGGTCATAACGTCTTCGGCGCCGATCGGATCTCCGTTCATTCGGAACTGTGTACCAGGCATGAGCTCGACGCAGATTCCGTCGTTCAATACGATCATGCGGTCGCCGTTTGCAAGAAGTCTGATGCTCTTTACCGTGCCATAAAGTGTGCCGTAGGTCACCTTGATGGTCTGGGCGGACCCGTCGTCGCTCCGCCAAACGTCCGCCTGTTCACCGGAACGCAGCGCGTTAAGCCCTACCACCATTTCCGGCCGGTCGGCACGCGAGGCAACGATCTCTGTGGTTGCGGTAATCGGGATGCTGCAAACCTCGCCGTCGACACGGAGGGTGATCTGCTGCGGTACTGTGTTCGCATAGATTCCGGTGATCTGTCCAGTGATCGGGCCATTCTCCGCTGGTGCAGGCAACTGCGTCAGGTGTTGTTCGGGTGTGGTGATCGCGACGCTTTCGTCGGCCTCGTGCCATTCCACGTAGCCGCCGAGCGCTTCGGCAATGAAGCGCAGCGGCACCAGGGTCGTTCCGTCGACCACAACGGCCGGCTGGCTGAGGGTTTGGGCCTCTCCGTTTACGGCCGCTACGGTCGCGCCAAGCGGGAGCACCACCGTGGCATTGCCTTTTCGCGCAAAGATCGTGTGCGTATTCGAGTTGTAGTCCACCGACGCGCCCATCGCCTGGAACACCCCGCGCAGAGGCACCAAAACAGCCCCATTGGTTTCCATTGGCGCGACACCGGTAAAGCTAACCGGGGACCCGTTCACCGCGACGCTGATCGGAGCGTCGGCCATTGCCCCGACAGCCGGCCACAGCGACAGTAACACGGCTAAGCCGAGCACACCCGCGGGCGTTTGTTTCATGAGTATCATTGATCGCTCCTTACGTCACCATCGGACCACAGCCCGAACCTTGGTTGGGCGCGCCGGTTGGGTAACGATAATATGAGTCTATCCGAATGTACGAATCGCGAAACACGCGATTGTTGCTTCCATGGGTTTCTCGGCGCGTCCGGATTTTGACGAGCGGTAGGTATAATGATTCATTGCTGCCGCGCTGCCGAGTTGTGAAGCCGCGCGGCGCGAGTATTCTCGATGGGTGAGAACGAGGGGTAAGAGATGGAACCTGCACGAGATCTCCATGTTTTGGAGATGGTGCCGCTGATGTCGCCGAACGAGCTCAAAGATGAGATTCCGATCAGCGACGAGGTGGCGGCGACGGTCACTGAGGCCCGTCAAGCCATTCGAAATATCTTCCACCGGACGGATGACCGCCTGCTGTTGATTGTGGGACCCTGCTCCATCCATGATCCCGTGGCAAGCCGGGAGTACGCCGGGCATCTGGCGCAGTATGCCCGTCAGATGAGTGATCGCCTGGTCATCGTCATGCGCACGTATTTTGAAAAGCCCCGTACGACGATCGGGTGGCGCGGACTGATCAACGATCCGCACCTCGACGGCTCTTACGACATGGGCGAGGGACTGCGCATCGCCCGCAAGCTCCTGGTCGATATCAACGGGATGGGCCTTCCGACCGCGGTCGAGATGCTCGATCCGGTTACGCCGCAGTACATCGCGGAGCTTGTCTGCTGCACGGCGATTGGCGCGCGGACCACGGAGTCCCAAACTCACCGGGCGCTGGCGAGCGGCCTGTCGATGCCGGTTGGGTTCAAGAACGCCACCGACGGCGGCCTGCAGGTGGCCATCGACGCTGCTATTTCGGCCCGTCACCGTCACAGCTTCCTCGGGATCAACCTCGACGGCCAGAGCTGCGTCGTGAAGACGACCGGCAACCCCGACGGAACTCTGATTCTGCGTGGCGGACGGAAGAACACGAACTACGATGTCGAGAGCGTCATGAACGCGTCGCAACAGATGGCCAACGCCGGCCTGATCTCGGCCGTGATGCTCGACTGCAGCCACGCCAACTCCGGTTACGACTACAAGCGGCAGGCGGAGGTCTGGAGGGCGGTGGTCGACGAGCGGGACCAGACGGCGGGGACGCTTGTTGGGATCATGGCGGAGAGCAACCTTTTCGAGGGCAAGCAGGCGATCAGTTCGAACCCGGCTGATCTCAAGTACGGAGTAAGCGTGACCGACGCGTGCATGAATTGGACGACGACCGAAGAGTTGCTGAACTACACGTATGAGCGGTCCGCGGCAAGGACTCTTGCGCCAAAGTGAACGAGGAGGCGGAGTCCTCGCATGGAGCGAAAGCGGACGGCGAGGATATTAGCCGCGCCGGCAAGGATCTCGTCATGTCGAGCGAACCCCACTTTACCACAGAATCGGGACCGTTTGGCACGGTCGGCATCGTCGGCGTTGGCTTGATGGGCGGATCGATCGGTCTGGCGCTCAAGGCGGCTGGGCGTGTCGCTCGAGTGGTCGGCATTGGCCGCAATCACGAGCGCCTCAAAGAGGCGTGCCGCCTTTCCGCCATCGACGACGGCGTCCTCGATCTGGCGGAAGGCGTGGCCGGGTGCGATCTGGTCGTGATGTGCACAACCATCGGGCACATCGTCGACAATCTCCGAACTGTGCTTGCGGCGGCCAGAGCAACCGCGGTGGTCACGGACATCGGCAGCACGAAGTCCGCGATCGTCGCGGCGGCTGAGGGCGATCCGCGCTTTATTGGAGGCCACCCAATGTGCGGCTCGGAGCGCACCGGCGTGGAGCATTCGTCGGCAACCCTCTACGCGGGCGCGACCTGGGCAGTAACCCCCGTCTCAACCACGAGCCCGCTCGCGCAGCGCACCCTGTCCTCCCTGATCGACGCGGTCGGCGGTGTTGAATTGATCCTTGCTCCCGACATTCACGACGCCATGGTGGCGGTCACCAGCCACGCCCCGCATGTGATTGCGTCGGCGCTCATCCGTCAGGCGGACCGCCTGCGCCGTGACATCCCCGCACTCCCCCGCATGTCCGCCGGTAGCTTCGCTGACATGACCCGGGTCGCCGGCTCGTCGCCCAGCATCTGGCGCGACGTCTGCCTCACCAATCGAGAAGCCGTTTTGGAGGCGTTGGAAGTATATCGCGCCGAGTTGAAGACCCTCGAAGATGCCGTCGCCGCCGGCGACGCCGCCGCCATCGAGGCCTTCTTCACCGAAGGCGAATCCGCCAAGCGTCGCTGGCCGGCGTATCGAGGGTAAGCGCTCCGCCTGATGATATGGATGCGCAGATTTGTCGCTGCCGAACCGACTTCCACTCGGACCGACGGGGACGATTCTGGTAGATGGCGCGCAAATCCCCTCGTTCGCAAAGTTCCACAACGACGGTTCCAGGTGCTCTGCCCGGCTGCTTGCACGGCATTTTCGTGCAAATACGCCGTTAAAGGGATGCTGTTCTTTGACCCGCGGGCTACACTATAGCAACCGCGCGGAATCCGTGTGCAGTTTCGACGGCGGAAGAGTCGATACGGTTCGGGTGAGTGCATCTTGGAGGGTTCGGGTATCATTCACGCCAGTGATGCTTGTCGTTGGAGAGGCGTAGGGATATGAACCAGCGGCCTCGAGAGATTCTGGTCATCGGGTACGGAAACACCTTGCGCCGCGATGACGGCGCCGGCGAGCGGGTGGCGGAGGCGGTATCGAGCCTGGATCTGCCGCACGTGCGTGTGATTGTCGCCCATCAGCTCATGATCGAGTTCGCCGAGGATCTGGCCCGGGCGGGACAGGCCATTTTCTGCGATGCAATGGACGCCGGGTCTTCCGAGAAGGCACGCGCGATGCGGTTGCGGCCGGCGTCGGGGCGCGAGGCGTTCGCCCACGCGCCAAGCCCCGCCGGGCTGCTGGCGCTGGCGCGCGCGCTCTATGGCCGATGCGCCGCGGCGTGGGTGGTGACGGTTCCCGGATGGGACTTCGCGTTCGGCGAGGGCCTTTCCCCGGCCGCGACCGCGCAGATCCCCGCAGCCGCGGAGTTGGTGCGCCGCATGTGCGACCGGCCGCAACCGCGGGATATACGGCGGTAACGCGGCGCATTCGTGAATGAAAATGAGACCCGAATGCATGAAGTCGGACTGATGCAAGATGCCCTCGACATCGCCCTGGAGCACGCGAAACGCGCCGACGCGACACGGATACTGGCGGTACGCATGCGGGTCGGCGCCCTCTCCGGAGTGGAACCATCGTCGCTTGAATTTGCATTTGAAGTCATGAAGGCCGGCACACCGGCGAAGAGCGCCCGGTTGGAGATTGATGCGGTGCCGGGTCGGGAATTCGAAGTCATCGAGATAGAAGTGGAGTAATGCATGGCCGCCCCGCGCATAGTCGAGATACATGAAGCGGTTCAGGGACGCAACAACGCAGTCGCAGCGCGCAACCGCCGCCTGTTCGCGGAACTCGGAATTACGGTCGTCAACGTGATGTCGGCCCCCGGGTCCGGGAAGACCGAGTTCCTGGCCCGAACCCTGGCGGACGCCGCTGTTTGGGGCCCGGCGCCGTCGTCGAACTCCACCTCCGTTCCGACGTTCATACCTCCCGCCGGCCCTAATCTCACAGCGGACGCACCGCGACGCCTGCGAACGGCGGTGATCGTGGGAGACATCGCCACCGACAACGACGCCAAACGGCTCAGCCGCACTGGAGCCGAGGTGGTGCAGATCACTACCGGAGGCTACTGCCACCTGGATGCCGGGATGGTGGCGCAGGCGGCGGACGGGATGAACCTGTGCGGCCTCGACGTCCTTATCATCGAGAATGTCGGCAATATGGTCTGCCCGGCCACGTTCGACCTGGGAGAAAGTGTCCGGGTGGCGCTTCTCTCGGTCACCGAGGGGGAGGACAAGCCGCTCAAGTACCCCACCCTCTTCCAGCGCGCGGACGTGGTCATCCTCAATAAGATTGATCTGTCGGACGCGGTCGAGTTCGACCGAGCGGCCGCCATGGGCAACCTCCGGCGCGTAGCGCCCGACGCCCACGTCTTCGAAGTCTCCGCGCGCACCGGTCGAGGTATGTCGCGTTGGTATGATTATCTCCGGGCGCGGGCGACGGGAGATAACCTCGATTCCACCGAGGATCGAGAGTCGACGGATCTACTTGTGGAGGCGCATGGCGGGTCTTAGCACTCAAATACAGAGGATGCGGCTGGCAATTCAGGGGGCAGTGCAGGGTGTGGGGTTTCGACCGTACGTCTACCGGCTCGCCACCGAACTGAAGCTGACCGGCCGCGTGTTCAACTCGCCTGCGGGAGTGATCGTCGAGGTCGAAGGTCTCGCCTCGCCCCTGCTGGCATTCCGCGAGCGTCTGCCTCATGAACTGCCTCCGGCGGCATACATCCACACAATCGAGGCCAGCATTCTGGATCCCGTCGGGTTCGAAACGTTCGAGATTGTTGAGAGCGACCAGACCGGGCCGCGAGTGGCCGTCATCCTGCCGGACCTGGCCACGTGTTCGGACTGCCTGAGTGAGCTGACCGACCCGAACAACCGGCGATACCGCTATCCGTTCATCAACTGCACCAACTGCGGCCCGCGCTACTCCATTATCGAGAGCGTCCCGTACGATCGCCCCGCCACAACGATGCGCGGCTTTGAAATGTGCCCCGCCTGCCGGGCCGAGTATAACGATCCCGCGAACCGGCGCTTCCACGCACAGCCAAATGCCTGCCCTGCTTGCGGACCGCAACTTGCGCTCTGGGCTTCCGACGGCACTGTGCTGGCCCGCGAGGACGCAGCGCTTGTGGGTGCGGCCAATGCCGTTATGGCCGGAAAAATCGTGGCGGTGAAGGGGATCGGCGGCTTCCAGTTGCTGGTCGATGCACGGGACGACGATGCGGTTCGGCAATTGCGAGACCGGAAACACCGCGAGGAGAAGCCGTTCGCCGTGATGTTTCCCAACCTGGAGGCGGCCGCGTCGGCCGTCGCGGTTTCGGGGCTGTCGGCACAGCTCCTGCGCGGAATCCAGGCGCCAATTGTCCTCATAGACCGCACGCGGCGTGACTGTATCGCCGAATCCGTGGCTCCCTGGAACCCGGCCCTCGGAGTTATGCTGCCGTACACTCCCCTGCACCACCTGTTGCTGGCGCGCCTGCGAATTCCTGTCGTCTGTACGAGCGGCAACCTTTCCGACGAACCGATCTGCATCGACGAGATCGACGCGCTCGAGCGGTTAGGCAAGATTGCCGATATCTTCCTCGTCCATAACCGGCCGATCGCCCGAAACGTCGACGATTCCGTCGTGCGAATCATCCTCGGGCGGGAGCTTGTTCTTCGACGCGCCCGGGGGTATGCGCCGCTGCCGATCCCCGTGCGCGACGCACTCCCCCCAATCCTCGCATACGGCGCCCATCAGAAATGCACGGCCGGCCTGTCCGTGGGGAGTCAGGTCATCCTGAGCCAGCACATTGGCGATCTGGAAACCGCTGCCGCGGCTCAGGCTCTTGAGCGGGCCGTTGCGGACCTGCCAGGGCTGTACGAAACGACGCCGGACATCGCCGCCTGTGATCTGCACCCCGATTACAAGTCGACCCGTATCGCAGAACGTTCCGGCCTCCCGATCGAACGCATTCAGCACCACTACGCGCACGTGCTGGCCTGTATGGCCGAAAACGAGATCGACGGCCCGGTCCTCGGTGTAGCCTGGGATGGAACGGGACTGGGCGACGACGGCACCATCTGGGGAGGAGAATTCCTTGTCGTCAACGGCGACGGTTACCAGCGTGTCGCCCACTTGCGACCGTTCCCCCTCCCGGGGGGAGACCATGCGGTGCGTGAGCCACGGCGAAGCGCCCTGTCCCTGCTGCACGCCGTTTACGGGGCGCACGCGGAGATGTACCGGGAGTTGCCGTCGATCGCCGCGTTCGATGAAACGGAGATGCGCGTCATACTCCAGATGCTGAACTCGAACCTGAACTGCCCGATGACTAGCAGTATCGGACGGCTATTCGACGGAGTTGCGTCCCTGATCGGCTTACGACAGCGAGTCGCGTACGAAGGACAGGCAGCCGTTCTCCTCGAGTACGCGGCCCAGAGCATTGCCGACCGATTTGGCAGCGGCGCACCCGGTCTCGACTGCTCGAAGGAGAAGTACGGCCTGCCCCTGCGGCGCCTGACACTACCGCACATCCTGGACTGGGGGCCGGTAATCGGGGCGATCGTGGCCGACATGCAGCAGGAACGCCCGGTGGCCGAGATCGCAGCGTGTTTCCATAATGCCCTTGTTGAGGCCATTGTCGAGGTCGCCCGCCGCATTCGTGTCGAGCGAGTCGTGCTCACCGGCGGCTGCTTCCAGAGCAGATATCTTACGGTCAGGACGGTCGAGCGCCTTCGCGAGTGCGGCTTCCGCCCGTATTGGCACCAGCGGATCCCGCCGAACGACGGCGGCATCGCCCTTGGCCAGGTTATTGCGGCGGCAAAGCGCCACAAGAGGAGTTAATCCATGTGTCTTGCCATTCCCGGGATGATTAAAACGATTTCCGGCGACGATCCGCTGACGCGCACCGGACGGGTGAGCTTCAGCGGTATTATGAAAGATGTTTGCCTCGCCTACGTGCCGGAAGCTAAGGTCGGCGACTACGTGCTCGTGCACGTCGGATTTGCTCTCGACATCGTCGACCAGGACGAGGCCCGCCTGGTCTTCAGCTATCTCGAACAGATGGGCGCGATCGACGAGATTCAGGAGGCGACGGCATGAAGTTTATCGACGAGTATCGCGATCCTGTCGCCGCAGCCCAGTTTGCGGATGCGATCAAGCGCATGGTCACACGTGAATGGTCGTTGATGGAGGTCTGCGGCGGGCAAACCCACGCCATTGTCAAGTTCGGGATTGACAGCCTCCTCCCGCCGGAAATCACGCTGGTGCACGGCCCGGGATGCCCCGTGTGTGTCACGCCAGTGGAGATCATCGACCAGGCGATCGAGGCCGCCGAGCGCCCGAATGTCACGTTCTGCTCTTTCGGCGACATGCTGCGCGTGCCGGGAACCCGAACGGATCTGCTGAGCGTCAAGGCCGCCGGAGGCGATGTGCGGATCGTCTATTCGCCCCTCGACGCGGTTCGCGTAGCGCGTGAAAACCCGTCGCGCGAGGTCGTCTTCTTCGCGGTCGGATTCGAGACCACCGCGCCGGCAAACGCGATGGCGGTTCATCAGGCCGCCGCAATCGGAGTGAAAAACTTCTCCATACTGGTCTCGCACGTCCTGGTTCCACCCGCCATGGAGGCCATCCTGTCGTCGAAAGCGTGCCGCATTCAGGGATTCCTGGCGGCAGGACATGTTTGCACGGTAATGGGGACATCCGAGTACGGTCCGATCTCCGAAAAGTACCACGTGCCGATCGTTGTCACCGGCTTTGAGCCACTCGACATTCTGCACGGCGTCTACCTTTGCATAAAGCAGCTCGAGGAGGGCCGCGCCGAAGTCGAGAACCAGTATACGCGAGCGGTGCGCCCGGACGGTAATCCCCACGCCCGGGAGATCATCCGGCAGGTGTTCACCGTCGTTCCCCGCAAATGGCGCGGCGTCGGCGAGATCGCGCAGAGCGGCCTCGGTCTGGCGCCGGCGTACGCCGCCTTCGATGCCGCCGCAAAATTGGGCCTGAACATGGAGGCGGTCGAGGAGGACACGGAGTGCATTAGCGGATTGGTCATGCAGGGTGTCAAGAAGCCCGTGGACTGCCCGGCCTTTGGGATCCGCTGCACGCCTGAGAAACCGCTCGGGGCGCCGATGGTGTCCAACGAAGGCGCATGCGCCGCGTACTACCGCTATCGACGGCATACCGTCCCGCTGACCATGAAGGAAGATTCCCATGCATCCGTCGCCTGAGCATTCGCAGCCGGCATCGGTTATCGACCTGGAGCATCTCGTTTGCCCGATCCCTAAGACCGAGTACCCGCAGATATTGATGGCCCACGGCGGCGGCGGCCGCTTGATGCATCAGTTGATCAACAAGATATTCGCCAAGGCGTTCCGGCTCCCGGAGGACGGCGAGCGCCACGACAGCGCGGTGGTGGATCTGGGCAAGCACGCCGGCCGGGTGGCGATGACCACCGATTCGTTTGTGGTGCACCCGCTGTTCTTCCCGGGGGGCGACATCGGGTCGCTTGCCGTCAACGGCACAGTCAATGATCTGGCGATGTCGGGTGCTCGTCCGGTTGCGCTCATGTGCGGGTTCATCCTCGAGGAAGGCCTGCCGATGGAGATGCTATGGCGGATCGCCTGCTCGATGAGCTCGGCGGCGCTCAATGCGGGCGTATCGATCGTCACCGGCGACACGAAGGTCGTCGATCGCGGTAAGGGCGACGGCGTCTATATCAACACGTCGGGGGTCGGCGTCTTCGACCATGCGCGCCGGATCGCGCCGTCCGCCGTCTGCAGCGGCGATGCGGTACTGCTCTCGGGCGACATCGGCCGCCACGGCGTGGCTATCATGGCCCAGCGCGAGGGATTGGAGTTTGAGACGACAATCCAGAGCGACTGCGCCCCGCTCACCGGCGCGGTCCGTCGGCTGCTCGACGCCGGCATCGAGGTCCACTGCCTGCGCGACCTGACCCGAGGCGGCCTGGCCAGCGGCCTGGTCGAGATTTCCTCCGCCGCGCAAATCGAGATTCGCATCGACGAAACGTTGATCCCGGTCCACGAGCAGGTCTCCGCCGCATGCGAGATGCTGGGTCTAGACCCCCTTTACGTCGCCAATGAGGGCTGCTTCGTCGCTTTCGTAGCCGCCGGACACGCCGACCGCGCGATTGACCTGCTTCGAACCGAACCCCACTGCCATGCCGCCTGCCGCATCGGCAGTGTCGGCCGGTACGGCCGCCCCGACGTCATCCTCCGCAGCCGCATCGGCGCCGACCGCATCGTCGATTACATCACCGGCGAACAGTTGCCTCGAATCTGCTAAGCGGAAAAAGCTGGTCGCCACGAGCATCAACGCTCCACGGCTACACGAGGGCTAAAGCCGGGGAACCACCGATCATGACGGTGCCGATCGTCGTTCTAATATCCGCCGTATTTGCGGTCATATTCACATTGGGAGGCGCGTGGTATCTTGTCAGGGCACGGCGAATCCGGTCGTGGGGCAAGGCGATAGCGTTTGGGATATCCAGCATAATCTTCGGCCTGATTTTCACTCTATCGGCCCTTCATAAGCTGTACGGATGGTCGCTTTCGCAAATCGTAATCGCCGGCGTGGCTCTCACCGGCCTGTCGGCCGGGTTATACGCATTTGCCGTGTCGAATGATCGGAGATAGCTGATTTCTACATCGAAGCGTATGGCCCAGCGGAAAGCGGAAAGGCGGGCTGGTTGGCCCGCCTTTCGTGACGTGAACTGAGTTTCGACGCCCCTTACGCCATTTTACGGTGGTGGTAGCGGAGCCGATGTGTTTCCGTTCGGTGTGCGTAGTAACCACGGTGGTGGATGACGAACGTCTTGCCGTTCGGGATCACCACGGCCGTGAGCTTCTGCGGCCGCTCCGATACGACCGACTTTCGACCCTCGGCGCGGTGGACGTCGACGCTCAGGTTCTCCGTGTCTTTTCGCACCACATACTGGATCGCGCCGCCGATTTTGTGCAGCGTGTTGCTGTCGTGCTTCGGCTGGTCCGCGACGACAGGTCCGACCAAAAGCGCGAGCCCAACGATAGCAAACGCTCCGGTTCTTCCATTCATGTCAGTACCCTCCCCGAGTTGAACACCCGGTTGCATGCCGCCAATTGGGCAAGTGGCCCCTGGTTTTGATACCCGCGATTCGAGTCAGCCGAAACAATCCGACCAACTCGTCGACCCGGTCGCGACAGGTGATCTCCGGACCGGCGAGGTCGACCCAGCAGACCGGCATGGATTCCGAGGGCTATCCGAGCGAGACCTTCTGGAGTCGCTGGCGGAGGCGGGTGTGGCGGCGGATGTCGCTCTTCTTCTAGACGGCCATTGCGATGGCCCGGGTCGAGCCGACGATGGCGGGCAGCCGCATCGGCGCCGACCGCGTCGTCGACTATATCACTGGCGAACAGCTCCCGCGCATCTGCTAGTAGGGCAGACGGTTCGGGTGCCATGCTCATAGCTCTGGATGAGCATGTGCCCACGCGCGCGACTGCATTACACAACGCGGTTCCCAGGACGGTATAATAAAGCAGGATTCACCTTTGAAAAAGAAACGAGCAAAACCACGCGCGTTTGATCCAGCAGGGAAGAATATCCTTGATCTCGACCCTTTGGGCCTGGTGAAATGGTTGGGTTTCGCGGTTTCGAAGGTACAAGTGCTTAACTGCGACCTTACGGCCCGGTTGTCCGCAGATCGACTGATCCTTCTCGTCGAAGAGGAGTGGATACTAAACATCGAATTGCAGGCACAGTACGATCCGGAAATTCAGGCACGGCTATTGGCGTACATGGGCCTGATCCGACGTAAGTACGGCAAGCCCGTCAAGACGATCGTCATTTTGCTTTGCCTAGAAGCCGACGGGGAGGCATTTTGGCCGCCGGTCTTGGAATGGGACGGCCTGAGGTTCGAGTTTCGCGTCATCCGCATTTGGAACGAGCCGCCGGAGCCGTTCTTCGCCGGGTCTCCGGCACTGCTCGCTCTGCTGCCGCTGGCCGACGTGACGGAAGAAGACCTGCCAGTATACCTTAGCCGGATTTACGACGCGGTCACTGCCTCGTAAGCACCGCAGACCCAGAAGCAGTTCTGGGGAGACACGCTTGTTTATATGGGCCTCAAACATGATGAGGCATACTCTGAGTATCTGTTGGAGGGGGTGTTCAAAATGTTGGATCTAAGCACGTCGAGAACGTATCAGGGGATAAAGGCGAAAGGCGAGGCAGCAGGAGAGATAAGAGGCCGAATCAAGGAAGCACGTCGACTACTGCTTATACTCGGTGTTAAGCGACTCGGCAAACCGGACCAGACAACCGGAGCGGCTGTGGAGGCCATCAACTCGCCAGAACGCCTCGAAGCACTGGTCGAGCGTCTCTTTGAGGTCAATACATGGGGTGATCTGCTCGCCGCATAGCCCGGACGGTCCTAACCTGCATTATTCACGAACATCTAAAAGGACGGGCAGGCACGCCCATCCTACGATAGGACACGCATAATCCGGGCTAAGATCAAGACCGTGGTGACGGGTGCTCGTTCTTCAGGATCGTGTGGCGTGGGACATTCAGCGTGGTAAGCGTCCCCAGAGCAATTCGCTGGGCCGAAACCGCGAGGAGGATGTCCAGGCACGTCGTCCAATAGTGCGGCGACACGCTCAAGACAACCAATCCGCCCAAGCAGACCACGGAAAGAATCCGCGCGACGTTTGGGCGGTCGCAAAAGTAGTTGCGCATGCGGGCCCGGTAGCGGGCTATTTCAACAATCCGGCGTTCTCTCCGGTTCGTTTTGATCCCCCTCGCCTCTCGCATAGCGATCCATTGCACGAATCGCTCGGACGCAATCACACCGCCGGCAGCACGGTCAGACCGATAGTAACTGAGAACACCGTGCATCGCACCTCCGAACACAAAATAGGGCATAGGATAAATGGGGCCGGACCATAGTCCGAACAGTGCGACAAAGTATCCTTAATAAAGCAAGAAGCCTCGTAAAGTATCAAGGAACGCCGGTGTTCGACTAACATCCGACCAGGGAGTGACTAGCGGATGCAGTGGCTGGAGGTCGCGTTTGAGAGATCTCCTTAACTCGGTCGCAATCGACCTACCGAGTGTATCGCCAGGGCCGAAATGTGCGATGGCGGCCGCAACCGCTTCGTCGTGCGAAGATCCGCAAACCATGCGGTCTTGAACGATCGAGGTTAGCCCGCGGCATCCTCAGCAGAAGAAGGAACAACGCGATGAAGCACAAAGAACCATGGATCACCTTCGCCGCCC
>JBKQWH010000280.1:0-9033 GCA_052139635.1 Capsulimonadaceae bacterium | reverse complement strand
CGTTGGCGACGATCCGCAGGTGCTCCTCCCAGGGAAGGGTCGGCGGGCATGGCGCGCCGGCGGCGATCAAACAGCGATCGAAGCGGGACGCCAGATCCGCCAGCGCGACTTCGGGCACGTCGTACAGAGCCGTGCGACCCTGAGTCCGGCGTCGACGCCGTTGGATCAGCGCGCGGCCGCCGTAGAAGAGGATTGCAGCCACGGCCAGGCCGGCGCTGAGCTGCACCGCGCTGAACTTCGAGAAGAACTCGCGGACGGTGAGCAGGATATCCGAGAAGAACTCGGTAATCCGATTCCCCAGCGGAGCATCGCCATACAGCCGGTCGGGCAAGCCGTCGCCAGGAGTGGCGTCGACTACGATCCACCCCACCCCGCGCACCCAGCTCTCGCACCACGCGTGCGCATCGCGCTGCCGGACAGTAATACCGGCGCTATCGTGCTCGTGGGCGTAGTAGCCGGTCACGTAGCGGCTGGGGACACCCAGCAGCCTCAGGAGAATGACCGCGGCCGACCCGAAGTACTGGCAATGGCCCGACCTGCCCCGCAGAAGAAAACCCGAAACCGGATCGCCCGGACCACGCGGGACCGACAGGCTGTACGTGTAATGTTCGAGCAGGTAGTCCTCGACCGCGGCGATTCGGGCCAGATCGTCGGCTTCGGCGACAGTCATGCCCCTGGCCGGCCGGCCGCGGTGCGCCGTGACCTCTGCCGCAATCGTAGCCGCTAACGCGTGAACTCCCGGCTCGACGCTTTGCGACATCTGGAGGCATCGGCTTCGGTCTTTCGCCGTCATCGGTGGACAGAGGATTCCCTGGTAGGTGTCTCCCGGCGCCTGGTCCAGATCGTAGCGGTAGGGCGCGGCCGAATCGGTCGACAACACGAGGCCGCACGACGTCGACCGCGACGCCGAGCCGCCGGGTGGGGCGATCCCGGCCACGTTGAGCGGGGCAACCAGTTCCTTGAGGCCGTCGTCGAAACACGTGACATGGGCGACCGGACCCGATATGGTCCCCTGCAGGTCGGAGCCAACCGTGATGTCGGTATCGCGCTGCTCCACCGTCGGGCCCCATTCGCCGTTGTCGTACATATCGAAGGCGGCCCCGCGCAGATGCGGGTCACCGTTGTAGTTCACCAGGCGCAGAACCCGCGCCGGCGACTCCGAGCCGTCCACCATCACGCTCAGGCTGGGCGATGTCGACAGCCCGGTCGCCTCGGGTGCATGCGTCCTGCCCATCAGAAACGAGTCGCCCAGCGTCGAAAGCCCATCTTTGTAGAGGTGGATCGGGTACCAGCACGCGGCGCCGGCAGCCACTGCGGCGGCAACGGCGATGGCCCGTCGCACGGAACCCGCACCGGCGCTGGGCGCCAACCGTCCCGAAACGGGAGATGGGCTGTTCTCTTTCCCCTCCCGTTTCGGGAGGTCGGGTTCCGGCATCGACCGAATGGAGAGGAGGAGAAGTGTCGCGTAGACGGGAGTGAGCCAGACGACATACGAGCCATTCACGCCGAAGCCGGCGTAGACCTCACCGACCGAGCAGGCGACAATCATCACCAGGAACGAAAGGAGGATCGCCGATGCACCGGCGGGATTGCCGGCCGGCCGCTCCCGCCAGGACTGCAGGGCGATCTCGACGGCACAGATCAATCCGAACGCCCCGATACCGGTCATGATCTGGCTCGGATCGCGCTGCGGCATGTTCGACGTGATGAACTGGTAGACAATGACCCGGATGATCCACGGCAGCCACGACCTGTGCGGGATGCGGATGTCGACAAACCGGGTTACCACCAGCGCCGCCGCAATCGGCGCCACAAGGTCCGACCCGCCCGTATAGAAGTAGAGCCCGAGGTAGCTGACACACACCGCGGCGATGAGCATCCAGGGCATCCGGAACACCGGCTTGCGCACGTCGTCAGCCTGTCCTTGTTGACCGGTCCCCAAACGGTCCGGCTTGCCGGACCGTCCCTTCGGATCTACGGCCGGGCCGGCGCTTCGGCCGGTTTGGGCGGCCCCGACCAGCGATTCCCGCATGCGCTGCAGTACGTCCATGTCAAATCTCCCTCAAGCCGGCGTCGAACTCGGCGCGGTCGATGACACGGACGGCGCTCGATACGCCTTCCGCGGCTCCCGGATCAAGGGTGCAGGCTCCGTCGCGGACCACGATCGCGCGCACGCCGGCCCCGGACTGGGCGAGACGGCGGACAAAGGCCTGCCGCTCCTCGCTCCAGTCGAGAAAGACACAAATCACAGTGGTGATTCCCGACAGATGCTCCAGGATGGCCGGCTCGAGGATCGCGAACGGCTCGCGCTGGGAACTCTCGACACACGCCAGAATGTCGAGCACTTGATCCAGGAACGCGAGGCTTCGCCCGGCGGTCAGGTGGTGCAGGACGGCGCCCGCCGCGAAAATGTCGACCAGGTAGTCACGGCGCGAAAGATAGTCGGCGATCGACGCGGCTGTCGAAACGGCCCGCTCGAAGTCGTCGAGGCGCGCGCCGGTCGATGCGGGAACCCAGGTGTCGAGCACGACCCCCACGCGCAGGAAGTACTCCTCGCGGTACTCGCGCACGATCGGCCGCTGCAGCCGCGCGGTGGCCCGCCAATCGATGTCGCGCACGCTGTCGCCCGGGTGGTAGTCGCGGTTGCCCAGGAACTCAAAGGACTCGCCGATGTCCGACGCCAGGGCGATCCCGCCCGGCTGGTAGCGACGGCCCGTCGGAATCGACATCCGGTCCAGCGTTCCAAAGCGCGGGTAGACCAGCAACTCGCGCGGCTGATAGGCCACCCGGTACGCCCGCAGCACGCCAAACGGGTAATCGGTCTGCACCCGGTACCCGCCGAAGTGGTGCACGCCGCGATTCCGGCAGAGAATCCCGATCCGCGCGACCACTTTTCCGCCCGATGCGATCGGCGGCAGCCGTACTCCGTCCGCCGGGTCGGCGTCGAGAGCAGGCGGCAGCCGGTGCGGCAGCACGGTCAGGTCATGCCCCATACCTCGCCCCGTCTGTGTGACACAGACGTCGATCGGAAGCACCTCGCCGGCGGTCGCCCGGTCGCTGTGAACGACAGTCGCTGTCACGCGCGGACGCCCGATGAGGCAGTAAATGAAGGCGGTAATCCAGATACCGGCAGCGTAGCAAAACAACACGTAGGGCTGTGTCTGCAGGGTAATCGATGCCGCCGCGGTCGCGACGAGAGTCGCCCCGAGCAGCCACCGTCCGCACGGAGTCAGCGTCAGGGTCATCAGCTTCCACAGGAAACGCGAGATTTGTCCGCGGAAGAATGGATGGTAGGCGATCTCCTTCGTGTTGGGAAAGTCCGACAGCGACGGCATTTCCGCGTTCCAGGCCATGTTCACGCCCGCCGGAGTGGGCGGATCGTCGAAATTGAACTTCATCGTCGATACTCCCAACGGCCCCGTAGCCGCTCATCCGCTTGTGATTATGAACGAGTTCGCGCGCGAATTCGTTTCGCAGGGAAGCGCGAAGATCACGCGACCCGGATATGCCTGTCTCTTTGACAGGGTACGCGTTCTGTGATATACTTTCGCGACTTGTCGGGGCACTCCGGTCCAACGACCGCGGCTGGCCCCAACGGGGTCCTCCTTCCCGGGCGCGGGAAGGATCTGACAACACCACCGGGAGGACAGATGAAGTTTCCACGAACCAGCGGCATCCTGCTGCATCCGACATCTTTTCCCGGGCCGTACGGCATCGGGGACCTGGGCGAGGCCGCGTATGCCTGGGTCGACTTTCTCGCAAAGACAGGACAGACTCTCTGGCAGCTCATGCCCCTGGGATATACGGGCTACGGAGACTCGCCGTACCAGAGCTTCTCCGCCTTCGCCGGCGATCCCCTGCTGATCAGCCCGGATGCGCTTGGCGCGGAGGGATGGCTGACGAGCGCGGATCTGGCCGCTGTTCCGAAATTCGACAGCAAGCATGTCGACTACGGCCCGGTCATCGAGTGGAAAATGGCGCTGCTGCGCAGGGCCGGGGACCGGTTCTACGCGCAGGGCGGGGATAAGGCGGCCGGCTTCCAGGATTTCGTGACCGCGAATGCCGGCTGGCTCGACGATTTCTCCCTGTTCATGGCGACCAAGGAGGGGCACGGCGGCGCGGCCTGGGTGACCTGGGAGCCGGACATCCGCTCCCGGCAGCCGGCGGCTCTCATTCACTGGGCCGAGAAAGTCGCCCCCGGCATCGCTTTTAACAAGTTTATGCAGTATGCCTTCTTCGCGCAGTGGGGGAAACTCAAGGGCTACGCGAACGGGAAAGGCATCAAGATCATCGGTGACATCCCGATCTTCGTGGCGTACGACTCGGATGATGTCTGGGCCAACCCCGAGTTGTTTGATCTGGCCGCGGACGGCAAGGCGCTCTCCGGCGCCGGCGTGCCTCCGGATTACTTCAGCGCCACCGGTCAACTCTGGGGCAACCCGCTCTACCGATGGGAGGAGATCGCCAGGCAGGACTATGCCTGGTGGATTCGCCGCTTCCGGGGCGCCCTTTCAATGTACGATATCCTCCGGATCGACCACTTCCGGGGCTTCGAGGCCTACTGGTCCGTCCCGGCCGGTGAGGAAACGGCCGTCAACGGGAAATGGATCAAGGGACCGGGACGAGAACTGTTCGTCGCCGTCCACGACGCCCTTGGCGAGCTGCCGATCATCGCCGAGGACCTGGGCATGATGACCGCCGATGTGCTTGCCCTGCGCGATGCGTTCGGCTTTCCCGGCATGAAGATCCTCGAGTTCGCGTTCAGCGACGATCCCCTGCAGGAGTACCTCCCGCATAACTACGCCCCGAACTGTGTCGTTTACTCCGGTACGCACGACAACGACACGGTGGTTGGCTGGTACGAGAAGGCGACCGACAGGGAGAAGCACTACTACCACCAGTACACCGGTGGGACGGGCAAGGATGTCGCCTGGGACTTCCTCCGCCTGGCGTTCAGTTCCGTGGCCGACATGGCGGTGGTCCCCCTGCAGGACGTCCTCGGCCTGGGGTCGGAGGCCCGCATGAACACTCCCGGCACGGCCGCGGGCAACTGGGGCTGGCGCTACAGGCAGGACCAGTTAACCAGCGCCCTCGCCGAGCGCCTCCACGCGGCGACTTACGCCTACGGCCGCGGCTACGTCCGCGCCGAACCGAAAAAAGCGGCCCACCCCCCGCATCGCCACGCCCAATCCCCCCATCCCCACGTGCCGCATCCGCATCTCGCGGCCAGGTAGGGAGATGCACCCCGGAGGAGCGAGGGGTCGACCTCGCTCCTCTTTGTCTCGCTGGCCCCAGCCGGAGTAGTAGATGTCGGTTCCGTCCTGGCTGGTCAGGTTGCCGGCCAGGTCGGAACCGTTGTAGGTGAACGTGTACTGTGTGTGATCGGGACCGGTTACGGCATCCATGTCACCGCTGCTGAAATCAAAACTCGTAGTTGCACCGTCCGGACGACTTACGCTGACCAGCCGCTGATCGGCGTCGTAGTTGAACGAGGTGGGTTCGGGGGCGTCGACGCTCTGGTCTCGTACCTGCGCCGTAGGCTCAAACACGTGCAATCACAAAATCCACTCAATCACCGTTCCAGACAATTTCTACTTGACGAACGCCGTCTAAAGTAAGATAATGGTTGCATACACATTTGAGGGAGTACGGATGACGCCCACGAAAATCTTTATCTCGCACGCATCGGCCGACGATTCCGTGGCCAACCTCCTTCGCCGCAAGATCGAGGCCCTCGGGCTGCCGGTCTGGATCGACTCCCGCAATTTGCGCGGGGGCGTCACCCTCCGGCCGGAGATCGAGGAGGCCATTCGCACGGCGCGCCATGTGATCGTGGTCATGTCTCCGTCGACGCAGAACTCGGCCTGGGTCCAGGACGAGGTCGCCCTGGCGTGCGAGACGGCCGAGAAGCGTACAGGGTATCGTGCGATCCCCCTGCTCCTCCCCGGCGTCTCACCGGGCGCGCTGAAGCTGTGGTTTGGCAAATCCGAGCCGCTGGCCGTGACCCTGCGCGACGTCGACCCGGCCACGCTCGACGATGCCCTGCCCGACATTCTGGCGGCTCTGGGCGAGCGGGCGCCCAACGATCGACTCCCGGCGCCGGACGAATTGGCCCCGGCGCCGCTGGAAGAACTGGCTCTCCTTCTCTCGCGCCCCTCGCTGCAATACGAGGAAGGCCGCCGCGTCCTGACCGCCGACGCCGTCCTCGAGTACGTCCCGGCCGATCCTCGGAAAGAGCCGGTCAAGAGCCGCCGCTACACGTTCACCGCCCCCATCGACCCGATCGCCGCCGACGATATCCGGTGGTACCTGGAGGACTACTACGTCTGGCCCGTCGGCCTCTTCGCCGAGCGCGCCCGGCGGATCGAGGCCCAGCTTCCCGTTTGGGGCCGCCAGCTCTACGACGCCGTTCTGGCCGCCCCCTCCGCCCGCAACCCGCTCGACGCCTGGCGCCACACGGCAGACCACGCCGAACGCCGCTTCTCCATCGAAGTCGAACTCGAACCGGACGAGGATAATTCCAAACAATCTTTCAATCCTGCAAATCCTGTTAATCCTGCAAATCCTGTCAAAAACTCCGAATCCTCTTCCTCCCCGCCCGAAGCCGCCACCGCCCTGCTGGCCCAGCCGTGGGAGCTCCTGCGCGACGACCACGGTTGGCTGTTTCAGGGCGCGACGCCCGTGCATGTCCGGCGCCGGCTGCCGTCAAATGTCGACCGCCGGCCCGCGCTGGTCAAGCCACCCATCCGCGTCTTGCTGCTCTCGCCTCGGCCGGAGGCTGCGGGGGTTGGGTACATCGACCACCGCGTCAGCGCCCGCGCCCTGGTCGCGGCGACGGAGGAGCTTGGCGAGATTGTGGAGTTGACCGTTCTCAACCCGCCGACCTTCCCCGCGCTGCAAGCGGCGCTGCGCGCCCGGCAGTACGACGTGGTCCATTTCGACGGCCATGGCGTCTACGACCGGCAGCACGGCCTCGGCGCGCTCTGCTTCGAGGCGCCTGCGGACACAAACAAGCTGGAAAAGCGCGGCACGGATCTTGTCCACGCCGACAAGCTGTCCGACGTCATGCGCGACTGCCGCATTCCCCTCGTCTTCCTCGAGGCCTGCCAGAGCGCCCAGTCCACCCTCGCCCCGGCCTCCTCGGTCGCGGCGGCCCTGCTGGCCCAGGGCGTCAACTCCGTGGCCGCGATGAGCCACAGCGTCCTGGTCGAGACCGCGCGCCGATTCGTCACCGCGTTTTACCGCAAGCTCGCCGAAGGTGGCCGTGTCGGCGCCGCCATGCTGGCCGGCCAGCAAGCGCTGCATGTCGACACCCGGCGCGGCGAGATCATGGGCGCCGGGGAACTGCACCTGCAGGACTGGTTCGTGCCGGTCCTCTACCAGGAGCGCCACGACCCCCGGCTTTTCACCCGCCTCCCGGCCCCGGACACCGCCGGCATCCGCCGCGACATGCACGCCCGCCGCCTCGGCGCCCTGCCCCCGGAGCCCAACCACACCTTCCAGGGCCGCAGCCGCGAACTCCTGGCTTTGGAGCGCCTCCTCTTCGACCTCGGCGCTGCCTGGGCGGTTGTCCGCGGCACAGGCGGCTCCGGCAAGACAACCCTTGCCGTCGAGTGCGCCCGCTGGCTCGTCCGCAGCCGCCGCTTCGACCGGGCCGCCTTCGTCTGCGTCGAGAACCTCGTCGGCGTCGACGCCGTCATCGACCAACTCGGCCGCCAGCTCCTCCCCGAAGGCGCCTCCTGGTCCGTCGCCCAGTTCCCGAACCGCTCCGAGGCCCTCCAGCCCATCACGCGCGCCCTCCACGATGATCCGACGGTAATCCTGCTCGACAACATGGAGAGCATTCTGCCGGAGCGAAATTCGTGCGGTGAGGTTTCGGACTCCGGCTACCCAATCGACGACCTCTTCGCCGTTTGCCAGACGCTCCTGGACGCGAGTGAGAGGACGCGACTGCTCTTCACGAGTCGGGAGACCCTGCCGGTCCCCTTCGACGCCGCCGGGCAGCACGTCGAGCTTGGCGCGCTGGAGTATAAGGATGCGGTCAAACTGGTCGAGCAGGTGATGCGCGAGAACCATTGGACGCCGCTTGCCTCCGCCCCCGGCGACACCGCCGAGGAGGTGAAGGCCCTCATCGACGCCGTCCACGCCCACCCCCGCGCCCTCGTCCTCCTCGCCCGCGAACTCGCCCGGCGCGGCATCCACGACACGACAGCCGACCTAGGCGCCCTGATGGCCGACCTCGACCGCCTCCACCCGGGAGACCGCGAGAACTCCCTCTACGCCAGCCTCGAACTCTCCCTCCGCCGGCTGTCGCCCGCCGCCCGCCAGCGTGTCAACGCGCTGGCCGTGTTCCACGGCGGGGCGCATTTGAATGTGCTGGACAACGTGCTGGAGACCGCGGACGACGATACGGAGACCGTGGTATCCCTGGCGCGCGAACTGATCGACGTCGGGCTGGGCAAGGACGTGGGCTACAACCATCTCCGTGTCGATCCGGCATTGCCGGCTTACCTGAAGGGTCGGCTCGCCGATGTCGAAGTCGAGCGGCTGACCGCGCGCTGGGTGGGTAGGATGGTCGGGCTCGTGGGATATCTCCACCAGCAGCGATTTCAAGACGCCCACCTGGCCTCACAACTTACCCTGGCGGAGCTGCCGAACCTTCTCGCCCTCCTCGATCGGCTGCCTGGTAACGTCCCTCCCGCCGGCGTCGTCGACACGGCCGGCCGCATCGAAACGTTGCTGCAAAATCTCGGTCGTCCGCGCGCGCTGGCCCGCGCGGTCACCGCCCGCGAGCACGCTGCAAAGGAGATCGGCGGGTGGGGCATCGCGCAGTTCCAAGCGGAACGGCTCACGATCGAGCGCCTCCTGCAGCAGAATCAGGTTCAGGCGGCCTGCGACCGCGCGCAGGCCCTCCTGCAGCGCGCCGAAGCGGCGGGAGTCGATGCTTACGCAGGCGCCGACTATAACATCGCGATGGCGTACAATCTGGTTGGGCGAGCGCTTTTTGCGGGAGGCGCCGCGGGGCCGGCCCTC
>JBKQWH010000279.1:0-13206 GCA_052139635.1 Capsulimonadaceae bacterium | reverse complement strand
ATGAAGTCCACGCACAACGCCTCGCGTGGCCTCGCCGGCACGCCGGGAATCGGCTGCGGCAACCTTTACGTCGAGGCGGGAACGCTGACGGCAGAGCAGATCATCGCAGAGGTCCCCGCCGGGCTCTACGTCACCAGCCTGATCGGATTTGGCGTCAACGCACCCGGCGGGCACGGGTTGCGGGCGACCTGGCGAAATCGATCGAGGTCGCTAGTCGCAGACGCGGGATCGCTCCAGGCGCGCATTTGCGGTATAGAAGTCGGAGGCACGTCCTGCGCCCTCCTCGATCCCCTACGAAGAAACGCGACGTTGGCACGCCCGTCCAGAGCGACCGGCATGGCACCCGGCGGGGTCGGGTTGCGGGCGAACTGGCGAAATCCATCGAGGTCGGTAGTCGCAAACTCAGCGGGATCGCTCCGGGCGCGCATTGGCGGTATCGAAGGCGGAGGCGCCTCCTGCGCCCTCCTCGATCCCCTACGAAGATGTCGCGACTGGGACGGGAGTCGGCACGCCCGTCCAGAGCGACCGGCGTGGCAACCGGCGGGCACGGGGTGCGGGCGAACTGGCGAAATCGATCGAGGTCGGTAGTCGCAGACGCGGGATCGCTCCGGGCGCGCATTTGCGGTATCGAAGGCGGAGGCACCTCCCGCGCCCTCCTCGATCCCCTACAAAGACAGCGCGATCGAGGTCGGCAGTCGTGAGGCGTCGTTGTGTGCCCGACCGGATCGGCGGCATTAGAAGGCTTTCCCGCTAAATTCCGTCGTTCGCCCCTACGTTCTAACAATTCCGGATAGAATCTGCGTTCGGACGGAGGAATACCACGCATCGATGTCGTAACTCCTCTGGTAATCAGTGCTCGAAGACGGATAAATGCGTTAGCGTTGACAAGCTTCCTTTGTCATAACATACGACATGCCGTCCGCTCAGCCTCAATCATCATTTGGGGGTGAGGGAACCATGCCAGGTACATTGATCATTATTGTGGGAGTCGTCCTGCTCATCGGCGGGGTGGCGCTCATAATCATAGCCAAGGGAAACAACGATAAGGCCCTGTTAGCCTTAAAGAGTGCGGAAGATGAACGCGAGCAGTTGCGACGTGACACGGAGTCACGCCAGAAGGAACTCCTTCTTGGAGCGCGAGAGGAAGCTCAGCGGCTGCGTGACGAGATAGAAGTCGAAAACAAGGAACATCGTTCGGAGTTACAAAGGTTAGAGCGAAAACTGGCACTGAAGGAAGAATCGCTTGACGAGAAATACAACGGTCTCAACAAGCAATGGGATATTGTGCGGGCCCGAGAGCGTGATCTGGAGGCACGCCGAAAGGAGTCGGAGGACCTAAAAGAACGGCGAGACTCCGAACTACAGCGGCTGGCGGGCATGACGAACGAGGAGGCACGGGTCCTGCTTCTCCGCGAGGTGGAGGACGAGACCCGGATGGACGCGGCCCGTCTGATCCACCAGATCGAGGAAGAAGCGCGAACCGACGGCGACAGGAAGGCCCGCGACATCATCACGCTGGCCATCCAGCGGATCGCCGCCGACCACGTGAGTGAGACGACAGTTTCCGTCGTTCCACTGCCGTCCGACGACGTCAAGGGCCGTATCATCGGGCGCGAGGGGCGCAACATCCGCGCCTTCGAGACCCTGACCGGAGTCGATGTCATTATCGACGATACGCCGGAGGCGGTCGTCCTATCGTCATTTGACCCGGTGCGTCGCGAAATCGCCCGGCTGGCCCTTGAGGCGCTGGTCATGGACGGTCGCATTCATCCGGGACGAATTGAGGAGACGGTCGCCCGTGCGCAGCACGATGTGGACACGATGATTCGGCAGGCGGGCGAGCGCGCGGTCATGGAATCCGGCGTGACCGGTCTGCATGCGGAGATCGTTAAGCTGCTCGGGCGGATGCACTACCGAACGTCGTACGGCCAGAACCTCCTCGACCACTCGATCGAGGTCTGCCTGATAGGCACGTCGATCGCCGCGGAGCTTGGCGCGAATATTACGATTGCGAAGCGTGCCTGCCTTCTTCATGACCTCGGGAAGATCGTGCCGGACGCCGAAGGCCCGCACGCGCTGCTGTCGCAGGAACTGATGCTCAAGTACGGCGAGAGCGTCGCAGCCGCCCACGCCGCCGGCGCCCATCACAACGAAATCCCCATCGAAACGGTGGAGGATGTGATTGTCCAACTCGCCGACACGATTTCCGCATCCCGGCCCGGCGCCCGGCGCGAGATGCTGGAGAGCTATGTGAAGCGACTGGAAAAACTGGAGACGATTGCCGACTCTTTCCCGGGGGTCGAGAAAACCTATGCGGTGCAGGCCGGACGCGAGATACGCTTGATGGTCCGGCCCGAGGTTGTCGACGATGCCGCGGCGCACAAACTGGCCCGCGACGCCGCCAAGCGAATCGAAGACGAGATGGAGTTTCCGGGTCAGATTAAAGTAACCGTTATCCGCGAGACGCGCGCGATCGACTACGCGAAGTAGCGCGATGAGAAAGCCGGCCACGTCCATTGCGAATTCTAATGCTCGGTGACCTGGTTGGCAAACCGGGACGAGACGCGGCGATGTCGATGCTGCCAACCCTGCAGGAGACCTACGACCCGGACTTCGTAGTCGTCAACGGCGAGAACGCGGCGGCCGGACACGGCATCACGCCTGAAATCGCCGGAGAACTGCTCCGTTCCGGAGTCAACGTCGTTACCCTGGGAAACCATGCCTGGGCTCGACGTGAAATCGTGCCGTATTTGGAACGCGAGCCGCGGATTATCCGGCCGATGAACTATCCGGAGGGCACTCCGGGCGCCGGATTCGGCGTGTATTGCGCTCGAGGGGGCGCTAAGGTCGCTGTCGCCAACATCATGGGCCGCGCTTTTATGGAGCCGCTCAATGATCCGTTCCGGGCCGCGGACGAGTTCCTGAGCAGCGTCGCGGGCCGTGCATCCGTGTCGCTGATCGATTTTCATGCCGAGGCGACCTCGGAAAAGATGGCTTTAGGGTACTATTTGGACGGCCGGGTCGGCGCGGTAGTGGGAACGCATACACATGTGCAGACTGCGGATGAGCGCATCCTTCCAAACGGTACGGCTTACATTACCGATGTCGGCATGGTCGGTCCGCAACAATCCGTGATCGGTATGGACGCAGAAGGCGTCGTCGAGAAGTTCGTAACTCTCATGCCACGGCGGTACCAGGTGGCCGCCGGGGCGGTTGTTCTTTGCGGTGTCTGTATCGATTTTAACGACAACGGCAGAACCGCAATCCATATTGAACGCATTCAAATCCGTGACATACTTTGATCGGCAGCGGTGCCCATGCCGCGGCCTCAGGAAACTCGCCATGCTAAACTTATTGCGCCCGACATGGGCCGCAGTTGTGCTTGCCTTGCTCATCGCCACGACGGTTCCCGGTCATGCAGCCACCCACGCCAAGAAGAAGGCGCACCATGCCCGCGGACATACACGCACAATGGCGAACCGGATCAAAACGGTCCGAGTGCCGCAAGCCCCCTCTTTGCCGAACCTTACCGCTACCACACGCAAGCCCACGGTGGTTCCAAAGCCCGTCGCCCCGCTGTCGATCTGGGATACACCCCTACCCAAGCTGCCCACTATCTCGCTGTACAACGGCCAGGACGCCGGCAAGTCGACGGTGTATCCCGGCTCGTGGGGCGCAGGCAGCGGCGGATTTGCGTCGGACGTGTCGATGGCGCCGCACGCCAGCTCGCTCAAGGTGGTGACGAGCGGCCTTTACGCCGGCGCCTGCATCAACTTCAACCCTCCGGTAGACCTCGGTGACCGGTCTCCGGCACGCAATCGGACGTTTCAAATCCTGTTTCGATTTCCGGTCAGTGACGAGATGAAGGTCGGTTCAGTCCCCGGATCAGGTGGCGCTGTGCATGTCCTCGACGCATCGCGGAATGCTCCGCAGCCCGTCGCCGCAGTGTACGACAGTACACGGCCGCTGACCGCGGCAACGGACGAAGACGGCGTTTCCGCCGGACGATTCCAGTTGGTGCAAGGCGGCCCGCGGATCCCGCTCGGGCCGGACGGACGCCCTATGTTCGGGCCGGGCTCGCCGAACGGCCGACAACTGTTTATTCCCGGAGCCAGATATGGAATGCCGGGCGGCTCGAGCCCGTTCCGGCAACCGACTTCGCCGATTGGGCCTCCTCCTCCCTCGGCACAGCCGGCAGCTCCGCCCGCGGCCGCGCAGCCGGCAAATCCGGGGAACGGTGAATGGGCTCCTCCTGTCACAACATTCCGAATCCGATTCACTCTCGCCAACGGTTCCGAGGCGGAGATCCTGCGGCCGATGCCGTCGGTCCGCGAGTTCGACGATCCCGTGACGACGTGGCGCTCGCTTGCAATCCCCCTGAGTGTGCTGCAATTCCCCGCGGGCCAGGACAACTCGCCGCTCAAGAGCATTACGATCGGCGCCGACGGCGACGCGACGGTCTATATCGGCCAGATCAACCTGGTGGACGACGACACGCCGATCATGTGCACGGCGGGAGACAACCAGGACGTTGCGGCGGGCGACGATGTCACGTTCGAGGGTCAGGCCCGCGGCGGTGTCAGTATGTTGAACTACTCGTGGGACTTCAACGCCTCCGACGGCATCATGGATGAAGCCGACGGTCCCACCGTCACGCATGAGTACGCGACCGGCAACAAGGACTACACGGCGACTCTGACCGTAACGGACATCGACGGCATCAAGAAACCGTGTGTGTCGACTACCGTAGTCAAGGTCGAGGAGTAGCCGCTCGAACGGGGTGACGACCACCATTCAAGGCCTGGATTATTCACGTAAACCTCAAGACGCCTGTCCCACGATAGGACATGAATAATCCCGGCCAGGGGCCGGTCGCCTCGCATGTTCCGTCGTGCGCGAGACGATTGCGGTGCAACCTCGTAGTCTTCCGTATCCCAATGAATTGCGATGACCTCACCATTATGCTGAGGCAGGCCGCGCACCTCGTGTGCTCGCGTCGCCCTCCGGATCACACGTCACGGAAGGTATTATCATCGCATGGGACTTTCCCCTGCGCGTGTTCATGAAACGGACCGGCCGAATGCCGCCGTCAAGGAGGTTCATCCGGTCCTCGACGGCTTCCATGGGCCGGTGCAGGACTGGTTTTGCAACTCGTTTGCCGAACCGACCCGCGTGCAACAGCTCGGGTGGCCGGTGATACGATCGGGCGAGTCGGCGCTGATTCTGGCGCCGACGGGGTCCGGGAAGACGCTGGCGGCTTTTCTCGCCGTGATCGACCGGTTGATGTTCGACCCCGTTCCCGCACCCACCGAACGCTGCCGCGTGCTGTACATCTCTCCCCTCAAGGCGCTGGCCGTCGATGTCGAGCGAAACTTGCGCGCACCGCTGGTCGGCGTGGGCCGGAGTGCGGAGCGATCAGGCGTACCCATCCACGAGCCGCGCGTGGCGATTCGTACGGGAGACACGCCGAGCAAGGAGCGGGCGGATTTCCTGAAGCATCCGGCGGACATCCTGATCACGACCCCGGAGTCGCTTTACCTGATGCTGACCAGCAAGGCGCGCGAGCCGCTGCGCCACGTCCGCTGGGTCATTGTCGACGAGATCCACGCCATGGTCGGCAGCAAACGAGGCGTCCATCTCAGCCTGACGCTGGAGCGACTCGAGGAGTTGACCCGGCCGCACGGATTCCAGCGAATCGGCCTCAGCGCGACACAGCGGCCGCTCGACGAGGTCGCCCGGTTTCTCGGAGGCTTTGCGGAGCAGCCCGAGGACGCCCTTCCACGCCCGGTGACGATTGTCGACGCCGGCTCGGGCAAGCAGCTCAACCTGAGGGTCGAGGTCCCGGTCGAGGACATGGCCCGGCTGTCGACTCCCATTGAGATCCCGAGCGGCGATGCCAGCATGGGAGAACGGTATCCCAGTATCTGGCCGGCCATCCATCCGCTCATCCTGGATCTGATCCGCAAGCACCGCTCGACTCTCATCTTCGTCAACAGCCGCCGGCTGGCGGAGCGCCTCGCCGGCGCGCTCAACGACCTGGCGGCCGAGACGGAAAGCTCCGCCGATAGTGGACACCTGCTTGTCCGCGCGCACCACGGCTCGATCGCCCGCGAGCAGCGCGCGCTGATCGAGGACGATTTGAAGTCCGGGCGCCTTCCGGCCATGGTCGCGACGTCGTCGCTCGAACTCGGCATCGACATGGGCGCGATCGATCTGGTTATCCAGGTCGAGGCCCCTCCGAGCGTCTCCAGCGCCCTGCAGCGGATCGGCCGCGCCGGTCACCAGGTGGGCGTGCCGAGCGAGGGAATCATTATTCCCAAGTACCGGGGCGACCTGCTCGCCTGCGCCGCGCTAACGCGCCGGATGGTTGAAGGCGCTGTCGAGGAGATGCACATGCCGCGCAACGCCCTCGATGTCCTCGCGCAGCAGATTGTGGCCATGGTGGCGATGGACGATTGGAACGTGGCGGACATCGAGCGCGTCGTGCGCCGTGCGGCGCCCTACGCACAGCTACCGCCGTCGATGTTTGTCGAGGTGCTGGACATGCTCTCCGGCCGGTACCCGTCCGACGACTTCGCCGAGCTACGGCCGCGCATTACCTGGGACCGCCTCGGCGGAACGCTGCACACCCGCGAGGGCAGCAAGCGCGTGGCGATCACCAACGGCGGGACCATTCCCGACCGCGGGCTTTACGGCGTGTTTCTGCTTGGAGCCGAGAAGGGAAAAGGGCGGGTTGGCGAGCTCGACGAGGAGATGGTCTTCGAATCCCATGCCGGCGACATCTTCCATCTCGGCGCAAGCTCGTGGCGAATCGAGGAGATCACCTACGACCGCGTGATAGTCTCGCCCGCAGCGGGTGAGCCGGGGCGGATGCCGTTCTGGCACGGTGAGTCGGTCGGACGTCCCATCGAGTTCGGACGAGCCATCGGCGCGCTGTCACGGCGCCTTCTGGACATGCCTGAGAGCGCCGCGGCAGACCTGCTCGTGCGCGAACACGCCCTCACCAACCGGGCGGCCCGCAACCTGATCCAGTATCTGCGCGACCAGCAGGAGGCCGACGGGGTTGTCCCCGACGATCGTACAATCGTCATCGAAAGCTACCAGGACGAGCTCGGCGACTGGCGCGTCTGCATCCTCTCTCCGTTCGGCGCGCGGGTCCATGCGCCATGGGCGATGGCGATCGGAGCCCTGATTCGCGAGCGCGTCGACACCGATGTGGACGTTTTGTGGACGGACGACGGCATTGTCGTGCGGTTCCCGGAAGCGGACGAGCCGCCCACCGTCGATGCGGTGCTGCCGGACCCGGACGAGGTCGAGGACCTGGTGATCCGGCAACTCGGGTCGGGAGGCGGTGCTCGGGCGGCCGGGCGGGGATCACCTGCGGTGGCGCTCTTCACGTCCCGATTTCGCGAGGCGGCCGCCCGCGCGCTGCTGCTGCCGCGCAAACATCCGGGCCAGCGCGCCCCACTCTGGCAGCAGCGCAAGCGGGCCGGAGATCTCCTGCAGGCCACATTGAAATTCGGCTCATTTCCGATTATCCTGGAAGCGTATCGGGAGTGCCTGCGCGACGTGTTCGATATGCCGGCCCTGAGAGAACTCTTGACCCGCATTCGACACCGCGACGTGCGTGTGGTTCCGGTGACCAGCCGCGCACCGTCCCCGTTCGCGGCTTCGCTGCTGTTCAACTATGTTGCGAACTTCATCTACGAGGGCGACGCTCCCCTTGCCGAGCGGCGCGCTCAGGCCTTGAGTGTCGACCCTGCGCAGTTGCGCGAACTGCTCGGGGAGATGTCCCTGCGCGAGCTGCTCGACCCGGACGCCCTCGAGGATCTCGAACGGTACCTGGGCCATCTGACGCCGGAGCGCGCCGCGCGCCATGCCGACGGCTTGCACGACCTGTTGATTCGCCTCGGTGACCTGTCGATGTCCGAGATACAGGCTCGGTGCCAGGAACCTGCCGGCGAGTGGGTCGCCCCCCTGGAGCAAGCCCGGCGTATCTGTCTTGTGCCCATTGCCGGCGAGCGGCGGTATATTGCCGCGGAAGACGCAGGCCGTTACCGGGACGCGCTCGGCATCCCCCCACCCCAGGGCCTTCCGGACGCGTTTCTCGAGCCGGTTCGAGACCCGCTTCGCGATCTCGTCGCCCGCTATGCGCGCACGCACGGCCCGTTTTCAACGGGCGACGTCGCCAGGAGGTTCGGAATTGGCGCCGGCGCCGTTTTGCCCATTCTGGAAGCCATGGCTCGATCGGGCAAGGTGATCGAGGGTGAGTTCCGTCCGGGCGGGACCGGGCGGGAATGGTGTGATTCGGAGGCGCTGCGGATGCTGCGCCGGAAATCGCTTGCGCGCCTTCGGGCAGAGGTCGAGCCGGTCGAGCCGGCTGCTCTTGGCCGGTTCTACCTCTGGTGGCAGCATGTCACGACGCCGCGGCGCGGGCAGCATGCGCTCTACGATACGCTCTCGCAGATTCAAGGCGCGCCGATACCCGCCTCAGTTCTCGAATCGCAGGTCCTGCCAGGCCGGATCGCGGGTTACACTCCGAGAGATCTCGACATGCTGATGGCGGGCGGCGAGGCGGTCTGGATCGGGGTCGAATCCCTCGGCCAGCATGACGGCCGCGTCGCCATTTATCTGGTCGAGAATGCGGCGCAGCTCATGCCGCATCCGGCCGGCGTGACGGGTCCCACGGCGGTACATGACCGGATTAGAAGTTACCTTGCCACCCGGGGCGCGTCGTTTTTCCCGCAGATTTGCCAGGCGGCAGGCGGTTTTCCGCCGGAAGTCCTGGAGGCGCTCTGGGACCTGGTCTGGACCGGCGAAGTGACAAACGACACCCTGCAGCCGCTGCGCGCCATACTCGGGGGGGACCACCACCGCGACCAGTCGCCCGAAGGGCGCGCGCGGGCCGTGGCTGCGCGCCGGATGCGACCCGGCCGCAGGGCGCCGTCCCGCTCATCGATCCCCGCCGAAGCGGCCGGCCGGTGGTCGCTGGTTTGCGACCTTGTCCCGGCGGCTTCGGATCTGTCGGACGTGTCGGATAAGTCAGACAGGTCGGACAGGTCCCACGACTCACCGACCGACCGGCTCTATGCCCGTGTCAACCAGCTCCTGGAGCGATACGGCATCCTGACACGCGAGGCGGTGCAAGCCGAGGGCATCTCGGGTGGGTTCAGCAGCATTTACGGCGTGCTCAAGGTGATGGAGGACGCCGGTCTGGTACGCCGCGGTTACTTCGTCGCGGGACTGGGCGCGACCCAGTTCGCCGTGCCGGCCGCCGTCGACCGGCTCCGCTCCGTGCGTGAGCCCGACGATGAACTTCACGCCGTGCTGCTCGCCGCAACCGATCCGGCCAACCCGTACGGCGCCGCACTGCCCTGGCCGGAGGCCGGCGAAGGCCGGAGGCCGATGCGGCAGGCGGGCGCATCGGTTATCCTGGTCGATGGTGCGCCGGCAGCCTGGATTGCCCGATCGGAGCGTCAGTTGGTGACTTTCCCGGAGGCGGTGCGCGACCGCAATCCCGCCGACGTTTCCCTGTCGATCGCACGACTGCTGGCCGACCGTGTGACATCACTCAACCGCAGAGCCATCTTGATCGAGGCTGTCGACGGGCGACCGCCGCGCGAGACGTCCATGGCACCGGCATTCGTGGAAGCCGGATTTCGCGCCGCCGGCGACGGGTACCTCAAGCGGCTGTAAGCCGCACTCACTCGGCGGGGTATAATGCTCGATCGAGAGGATACGAACCTGAGCAGCCGTACCGCTGGAAGGGTTTACCGGTGACAAGCGTGAGCACGCGATCCAGGAATGCACCGGCACGAGTGAGTAAATGTCAGCGACCGTTGGTAAATACCGGATCATCCGAGAAATCACGCGATCCAAGTACTGCGTCGTTTACGAGGGAGTCGAAGATGCCGCTCGACCGGTCCTGGCACGTCACGTCGCCATCAAGGAATTTCTGCTGCCGCCGAACCTGGCCGAAAGCCGGGCGCGAGAGATCATCAGCCAGTTCCAGCGCGAAGCGGTCATAGGAAAGCTGGCTCATCCTCACATCATGACCATTCACGGTGTGCACGAGGAAAGCGGCCGCTACTTCATTGTGACGGAGTATCTGGAGGGCCACAGTCTGCGCGACCACCAGCAGATGATCGGCACCATTCCCGCCATCGAAAGCACCGAAATCGCGATCCAAATCTGCGATGCTCTCGGATATGCCCACGCACGAGGCATTGTGCACCACAATGTTCAGCCCGACCACGTTCAGCTCATGCCGCGAGGCATCGTCAAGCTCATGGGCTTTGGGGTCGTCCGCATTGTCGATGGCCCGACGCTCGCCGCGGATGCCGGATTGTTGTGCTATATGTCGCCGGAGCAGTTGTCATCAAAGCCCGTCGACCACCGGACGGATATCTTTTCACTGGGCGCCACTCTCTACGAGATGCTGACCGGTCGCAAGGCGTTCGTGGGTAACAGCGTATCGGCCCTTACGGACCACATCCTGAACGTCCAACCTCGGATGCCGCAGCGCATACCTCCCGGGCTGCAGGCCATTCTGCGGAAGGCACTCGCCAAGGACGTAAACGATCGATACCGGAACACAGCCGAAATGGCAGCCGACTTGCGTGCGGAGAGACTCTCCGTTCGCCGTAACCGATAATCGGCTGCGCCTCCCCTTCGACATGTTGGTGGCGGTCAGCTACGGGGAACACTGCGCCACTGGCGTCGCGCGTCGCCTGAGTGGCGTTCAGGCAACCAGGGACGGCGGACACCACCGAATCGAACGCTCCATACTACATACTCTCACAACGGACGGGCAGACATCCTGTCATGCCCGATTCGATCGGCACGTATGATCCGTCGTTTATTCATAGAAAAAGTCAGGCGCTGCGTCTATGCGCAACACTTATGGTCAGGCCGAGCGGTCCGGCGCTGCTGGTTGCTCGATTAGTCCGCCCGGTAAAATGATTTTTCCGACAAATTCGATTGACCGATCCGTCAATGAAAAGCCACCGTATAATAGCTCATGACCCGATTTTGTGGTTATTCCGGTCGAATTCACACAAATATTATAAGGAACCTCAAGTAGGCCGATCCAATTGAGGCGACCATATTATCTGCTAATCTTTTTGGGAGGGCAAATCAATGTCGTCGGTCCAAGCGTCTCAAACCGTCTCATGCGTTCGCGCCACGGTCGCGACATTGGTTTTCCTCATAAGCACGGGCACGGCCGGAGCGGCTACACTGGTCGACCCACTCAACGACTTCTCGCAAATGGCCGGCCACACGGCCAACTGGACGTTCCGGACCGACCACCCGGAGTATTTTGGCGGCAAGCTCTCGCGCCTCACCCGCACCGACACGAATGCCGCGTCGATCGTTTATCATCTACAAGATATCAGGGACTTCCGCATCACCACAAGTCTAGCCGGCAGTCCCGTACCGACGACAGTCGAAGTGTCCAAGGACGGATCGACCTGGGCATCGTTGACCAGTACCGACTCGCCCGGCCCCATCTCGATCGGGCAGGGGCCGGACGGGCAACAAACGGCCTGGCGAGGAGTGATTGTCCACCCGTTCGCCCCCATCCCTCCCGGCTGTAACTATCTCCGATTCACTGTCGGAAGCGGCGGGGGCTCGCAGAGTTCGTGGACGCTTCAGGTTGAACAAGTTGCCATCGAATATGTGGACGGGGGCGGAATACAGATTGCCGCAGCGAAGCCAGCACCTGCGGACGCGAAGACAGCGGCGGCGGCAGCGGTGATCGTACCGCCGCTGGAAATTCCGGGAGGCTTTACAGCCCTTGGGGCCAGTGATTCCGCGTCGATACAGTGGCTTCCCATCCAATCCGCATCCCGGTATGCCATGAACCGCAGCGACGACGAAGGCGCCTCATACAAGCCTATCGCTACCGATGTCAACTCGACTTCCTATGTCGACAAGGGCCTCAAGGCAAACCAGACCTACAGTTACCAGTTGGTCGGGCTAAAGGATGACGGCTCTCCCGTAGCAACCGAGACGGTTTCGGTCAGGCCGCTCAAGGGCGTCGTATTAATGACCGATGCATTCGACGACTGGGGCCAGGCGGATAGCCATACGGATAACGTCGCAATCACCAGATTCGCTGGGATTGCCAATTGCGTGACCCGCACATCGACCGATTTCGGAAGCGTCGTCTACAACGTGCCGGGGGCACTGCGATTCGCCTTCACCACGTATCTGAATGGCGATGCCGCTGGTCAAGTTTCCGTCGATGCATCGCCCGACGGCCAGACATGGGTGCCGGTCAGGCTGGTTTACACACAGCCGGATCAGTTGGACAATGGGGGCCATATGGCCACGGTATGGGCGCCGGCGACCGACCTTCCCGGGGGTACCAACTACGTACGCATAAACCTGTTGGGCAACGCGAGCCTGAAGGACGCTATGGACTCTCCGGCGCTCGCATTCGTGCGCGTCGCCTATGGAGCGTCCGGTCCGGAATGGACGGGGGCTGCCGGCAACTCGAGCGCCGAAACGTTCGATGATCCCCTGACGGACTGGTCGAAAACCGTCAAGCATTCCGACTGCTTGCAACTCGATGGGCTTTGCGACAAGGTCAAATGCATCCAGCGTCACGGCCGGGCGGATGGAAGCGTTGTTTACCACGTCCCGCAAGCCACAAGTTTCTCCTTCGATATGTACTACGACAGCGCACAAGACGAAGTTCGGGTCGAGTCCTCTGTCGACGGCGACGTGTGGGCGCCTGTCGACTTGAACATGTCGACGCCCAAATTGGCCACCGGCGACCGCGGGCTCCATTCGGTAGTCACTCCCAAGCAACCCCTTCCGAATGGTGCGGACTATCTCAGGATCACGTTTCCCGGAACGTGGGGCGTGGAAATCGGCGGAATCCAGATATTGAGTGGATCAACGGATGGTCAGACCCCGGCGGCCGCAATGGGCACCCCTGGCGAAGGGGGGCTGCCGACAACCGCCACGGCGCAGGTCAGCGCCAATTTGCCCTCCACCATTGACCCGTCGACAACCAACGGAGGTTCGCCCGGTGGCCCGGCCGTGTCGAAAGTGGGCGGCGGATCGCCGCCAGGAGCTCCGACCAACTAACGGCAAGACGGATTTGTCTTCAACTGCGATGGAGATGATTAAGAACCAGCCTCATTACGGGGTGTTGGTCATCTGAGTGCCGAGCGACGGACGGCGGTATTTGACCCC
>JBKQWH010000278.1:0-4000 GCA_052139635.1 Capsulimonadaceae bacterium | reverse complement strand
GATGGATAAAGTGTTTCACGGGGGTCCTTGTTGGCTCATGGTTTAAATTTTTGGGCGATGGGGAATGGGCGGCCGAAGCCGAAGGCGCGCGAAGTGATTTTTAGTCCTGGGGCGGCCTGTTTACGTTTGTACTCGTTGCGGTCTACCCGCAGGGCGATGTCGCGGCCGAAGCTA
This sequence comes from Capsulimonadaceae bacterium, assembly GCA_052139635.1. Classification (GTDB taxonomy): domain Bacteria; phylum Armatimonadota; class Armatimonadia; order Armatimonadales; family Capsulimonadaceae; genus JBKQWH01. The sequence continues at coordinate 3,826 of JBKQWH010000278.1, read as the reverse complement.
CGATCGGCTGCAGGACACGGAGCACGATCGGCGTGGCGAGGCCGAGCACCGCACAACCGGCGGCGAGCAGCGCTTGACTGAGTCTCATCCCCGCGCCGGCCTCGTGGGCATGCTCCGCATCGATGGAGCGCGCGCGTCCGAGGAACACTACTCCAATTGCCTTGATGAAGCACGCCGCCGCCAGCGCCCCGACCAGGGCGATCCAGGCGATCAAGAGCAGGCCGCCGAACCGCAGAATCGCCGGAGCCGGGCCCTCGCCCAGGTGAAGGAAGCCCTGGTAGAGGAGCCATTCACTCGCGAACCCGTTGAACGGAGGCAAACCGCAGATGGCCGCCGCCCCAAGTACGAAACAGGCATATGTCCACGGCATGCGCTTCCCGAGGCCCCCGAGCTTCCCCAGTTCACGCGTTCCCGCGCCGTTGTCGACCGCGCCTGCCCCCAGGAACAACAGCGATTTAAACAACGCGTGGTTGAGGACGTGGAACAGCGCGGCTGCCAGGGCGAGCTGCGAGACCAGCGTCAGGCCGAGCCGAGCCGCCACCAGGCTCAGGCCGGCTCCCATCAGGATCAAGCCGACATTCTCGACCGTATGGAAGGCGAGAAGGCGCTTCAGGTCGTGCTGAAGCAGCGCGAAGAGAACGCCCCACAGAGCGCCGATCGTGCCCAGGGCAAGCAGGACGTAGCCGAAAGCCGGATGAACGAACGCGGAGTCGACAATGAACAGGCGCACCATCACCGCGACCGCCACCTTGACCATCACGCCGCTCATCAGGGCCGACACCGGCGAGGGAGCTGCCGGGTGGGCGATGGGAAGCCAGAGGTGAAACGGCCACATGCCCGCCTTAACGCCCAGTCCGGCCAATATCAACAGGCCGGGGCCGAGCGCCGCCATTCCGGCGAGATGCCAGTCCGCAAACGACCAGCTTCGGGTCAGGGCGTGCGCCCAGAGAAACCCGCCTGCCAGAAATGCCGTGCCGATGCGCATGGACCCGAGATAGACAAGCGCGGCCTGCCGCGTCTCCAGCGGCTGGTGGTCGGTGGCAACAAGCAGGAACGACGATAACGACATGAGTTCCCAGGCGACAAAAAACGTCTGGACGTTCGCCGCCAGTACCACCAGCGCCATGCTCATCAGGAGCCAGGAAAAGGCGATCCAGAAGAGGCGCATATCCACCCCGCTGCGCAGGTGGTTCATGTAGCCGGGCAAATAGAGGGCGATCACGCCGCCGATCAGGCCGATGACGCCCAGAAACCACGCCGCAAGGGGGTCGATGCGAAAGGAGGCGAAGACGGCGCCAAGGCCAAGTGGAACAGTCAAGTTGCGGGGGGTGGCGGATTCGAGCGCACCGGCGGCTGCGGCGAGCAGCGAGAGGGAGCCGGCAGCGATCAGAATACTCCAGAACACGTGGTTCGTGTTCCGGCGACACAGCACCGTCGCAAGCGGAGCAAGAAGCCAACAAATAGCGGTTATGCCGAGTTCGGTCCCGGTGAATGAAGTCGTCACGACGATATGGTCACCTGTCCCGATCCGGCATTTCAGGCTCCGAGAATGTCTGACTGCTGATTTCGTTGAGTTCCGCAAGTACCTCGGAGACGTGCATCTCGAAGTAGCGCCGCATGATGTCGAGCACGTCGATGATCGACCGGTCGCGAATCCTGTAAAAGACCTGGTTCGCTTCCTTGCGGCTCACAACGACATGCTTAGACCGGAGGACGGCCAGGTGTTGGGAGGCGTTGGCGGGCTCGATCCGGAGTTCCTCATAGATCCTGGCGACCGCCACTTCGCCGTCGCGCAGCATCTCGACAATGGCGATTCGGGTCGGGTGTGCCAGCGCCTGGAAGATCGCGGCCTTAAACTTACGCAGGGGTTCCTTGTCGGGCATACAACCTATTATACCTACAAAAAGTCGATTTCGAAATATCGAAATAAGAAATATCGAATGGACAACAGCGCCACGGACCGAACGGGCCAAACGGTTTCCCATCGCCCTCATCACTCCGGCGGCAGGAGGTCCGAAACGCGGATTTCCGACTCCGGGGCGGTAACCGGCGTAACCGATCCGCCCGCGCGATACACGCTCCTGACCGAATACTCCCCGTCGACCGGCTCGCGGTGGACTTCGACGGTTCGGTCCTTCAGGCAGACGATCCAGTAGTCGACAACGCCAGCCGACGCGTACTTACGTGCCTTGGTCCCTCGATCCAGAGCGATCGAGGTATCGGAGACTTCGACGAGAAGTCGGATTCGTTCCGGGATCGGCAGCCCCGTTGCGTTTTGAGGCAGCCCTTCGATGACGGCGATGTCGGGCTCAGGTTCTGACGTGGTGTCTAAATCGATCGGGCACTGCATCGTAATGGTAAACCTGTCGACGGGAAAGACCGGCAACAATGCCCTGTACGCCATGTTGACCCCAATCCAGTGCGGGGTGCCCATCGGAGCCATTTCGATGATCTCTCCTTCGATCAGTTGCACTCGCCGGCCGTAAAACCACCCCATCTCCGCCATCTGATGGTAAAGCGATTTGGGCCACCGCACCGGATGCGGCGCGGCCAAGCTTTCGGTGTCGACTGCCATCGTGGTGGAATTGTACCACCATCGCGCGGCATAGCCGCCACCAAACTGCGGAGAAGAAGCGATCCCTCTTTCGTCCGGGGACATTCTCCACGCCAGCCCACGAATTCATTCGTGGGTCGATTTCGTCGTCGCCCGCGAGGATTCTCACGATGAGTATCTCAGAATATTCCGCCTGCATACCCACGTTATGGCGCTCACAGTAACTGCCGCCCTTGAACTTTTGGGCGATTTCGGCAATAATGAGGTCTCCAGTCATCCGACAACCTGGTAGCCGTCCTGGGATCTATCGCGGTGACTTGCCGCCGAGGAAGGGAGCCATGACATGCCGACCCGAAAACGCAGGCCGCCGAACTTACACAGGGCCGGGAGACGGGACGCGATCGAGGAGGCCCGGGCGAGGCGCGTGGACGAGTACGTGCGCAATCCCCGGCGCGAGCGAGAGTCGATCATCCGGTTCCTGGCCTACCTGAAGCCCAACGCCGGCTTCTTCGGTGTCGCCACCCTGTGTGGGATGACCAATTACACGCTTCAGGCGGTGGCGCCGAGCATCACCGGCTATATCATCGACCGCATCCTCAATGTCGGGGGACCCGCGGCCAAACACCGAAGTGCGAACCCGCTCTACCCCGTAATCGACCGGTTCCTGGAGCGCGCTGCCCCGGGGGCGTCGATGGTGCACCGGGCCGACATCCTTCTGGGCGTGTTAATTCTGTGCTTTGTCCTGATCGGCGGGGTGATCTTCCTGCGCGGCTGGCTGACCAACGTCGGCGGTACGCGTGTCATCTTTAAGCTGCGAAACGATCTGTACACCCACATCCAGGGGCTGTCGCTGTCTTACTTTCACCAGAACCAGTCCGGCAGCATCGTCTCGCGGCTGACATCCGACATCAGCCTGGCTCAGAACTTCGTCGGCAATGCCTGTACTCTCCTCTGGATGGACAGCATGGCCGTGATCGGGGTGGTGTTCTGGCTGTTCCGGCTCGACCGTCCCATGGCCCTGGTCTCGCTGGCCGTGCTTCCGTTCTGGTCGCTGTGCGTCCACTACTATGGCACGCGAATTCGAGCCGCCTCGCACGCGGTACAGGACGGGATGTCGGAGCTGAGCGGGCAGGTGCAGGAGAAGGTGTCCGGCGCCACGGTCGTGAAGGCCTTCACCCGCGAGAAGTTGGAGCGCCTCCGGTTCCACCGCCTTCACCGCAGTCTCTTCGACCGCCAGATCGAGACGGTCCGGTTTCAGGCGCTCAATATGGC
>JBKQWH010000277.1:0-3038 GCA_052139635.1 Capsulimonadaceae bacterium | reverse complement strand
CGGCCCTGCGCGAACTGCTCGCCGAGCAATTCGGTGCGCGGATCGGACCTAGTTCGAGCCGCGTAGACGGCTGGATCGTTCGGTGTGTTGTCCCAGTCCGCGGGGCGGGGGATTAGTTGCAGGTCTTTGCCCTTCTCCAGCACGTCCTCCAGCGTCGGGAGATCATGCGACAGAACACGCACATTCGCGGCGGTCGATCGGAAATTGACAAGCGGATTGCGCAGGCTCAGGTCCAGTAGAAGGCGCTCCCAGCGGTCCAGGCGCGTGCGAGCCTCGCTCGTTTCGGGTTCCAGAAATGTCCGGTTCCATTCGGGCAATGGCGCGCCCGAGCCAACTGCGGTTCGCGGCGCGCTCGCTGCCGTCACTCCGTCCGTCCGTCCCGAATCGGGACGAATCGCGGCCAGTGGGAGTATCCGGCCGGCTCGAGCCCGGCGGATATCGACAAGATAGAGAAACTTGCCCGGCTCGGCCAGGTGTTGTAAGGCGGAATCCTGCGCGGCGTCAAACGATACGTTCGCGCCGGCGCACAGGCTGGTCGCCTCGATCAGGGCGATCTCGTTGACCCCCGGGGCGATCCGCAGGGTGAGTTCCGTGACGTCGTCGAGGACCGCGGCTGCAAAGAACTCCCGGATGAGCCATACGCCGGTGAACGCGTGGCCGTCGGTCATTGCCACAAGCGGATGCAGGCCGGCGGACTCGAGGCACGCGGCATAGAGCACCGCAAGATCGAGGCACGTGCCGAGCTTATTCTCGAGTATGGACTCGGCCGGCCGGATCTTCTGGCCCTCGGTCTCAAAGCTTGCCGGCGGCACGCAGTACGCGATTTCATGACTTTGAAGTGCCTCGTAGATGGCACGCGCCTGCGCCAGGACACGCGACGGATCTCGGGATTGGTACGCGTCGAGGGCGGGGGACCCCGTACTGGACTCCAGGAAAGTCGACGCGGTCGTTAGCACTCGCGTAACAGCCGGCTCGTTCGGCCGAACGAAGGCCGCAAGCATCTCGGGGATGGACCGCGCTCCGCTCCATTCATCGGCTGCCAGAACTGCGATCGGTGAACGCAAGCTCGCCAGCTCTCGGGCATCGTCCGTACCGGTCTCAGGATGTTCGCCCTGATCCACGGTTACCGATAAGACGCCCTGCACTCGCTCGGCGAGGCCGCTCAGGAATGTCGGGGACAGTTCGAGATCGACGAGGCCCAGGTCGACTGCCTGGCCGGCCTGGATCGATGCGACTGTCGACGTCCACGGCTTGGTGAAACCGGGCTCCGCCGTTATCCGCACCGTGATCGGTCCGAACGGGCTCCCGCCGTCGTTTACAAGCCGCAGCCGCTTGACAACGGGAACGCAATTCTGCTGCATGGCATAGTTGACGGCGGAATCGTGCAGAATCTCAATCCGCAAGCCTGCAGTCGTCGTGCCGCCTGTCGATATTTCGGAATCGTTGCTCATGCGGGATTCTCCACCTCCCAATTCCGCGCGTAACGGTTAAAGTCCTTCTGTCTTCTTGGGCGGCCGGAGGCGGTTCCGCCGCGGCGTTTATCGTCGCGATCCGGATTTGGTTCCGGCTGCGCCGGGTTAGGAGTTTAGAACAACGGAAAATGCGGAATATACGGACAACACGGAATTGACGGAAACGACGGAAAAGGGATCTCCGATTTCCGTGTATTCCGTCTCTTCCGTTGTGAAGTTTCCTTTCTTCTTGGTACTGGCATTGCCGTCTCAACACCGCGGAATATCGATTCCCATCTCGTGTCCCGGGGTCGGATATCGCCCGGGGATAAGCCCTAAATCCCCTTGCCGGGTTTGTCATCGGCCGGCGCATTTGGGACAGAGACGGTGGGGGGATTGATGGCTGGCGCGGGTGGGTGTATACGCGGTTTGAGATTCAAACACGGCTGCTCCACCAGTCGCCAACTGACGATTGCCACGCAATACGTAACCATTGTCGCGGTAAAGAACAGAGTGAGCGGCCTGAAGAAACCGGGACAGTGGTAGAGGAGCAGTTGCTGGATGGGAAAGGCGTACAGATACGTGCCATAGGAGAAATCCCCATATCTGGCGGCGTTGAGCAGCGGCAGCGATCGCTCGAACGCGACAAAGAAAAGAGCATACGCACCAAAAATCGGATTGATCCATGAGAATCCGACCCTCAGGCTGAGGATGAGCGCGAGAATCGACAGCCCGAACAAGGCGCCGGAATGCGGAACCTTGTCTCGGTAGTGGAAAGCGACCATCCCGGACATGAAGTAGGTCACGAGGCGCAGAAAGTGGTCGCGTTCAATTGGTGGCTGCACGTGAATGAGTGGCAGGAATGGCTCGACGTTATAGAGGCCGTAAATGGCGACAAATATCGCTAGTACTCTGATTCGATTGCGATAAGCCCGGAGCATGCCAAAGACCGCGACCATCAGGTAACACTGCAGCTCGAAGGGAATGGTCCAGAGGGAGATATTGACGGCGTTAGGATACGGATTGTGGGCAAACACGTTTGGCAGGCTGTCTGCGAATTGAGCCGGTGCAATCTGTAGCATGTCGTACGTGTGCGGATTGCGGAAGTACGTGGACCAGTTGGCGCCGCCGAGGGGGCCGACGACGAAGACGCAGACCAGCAGAGCGACGACGAATCCCGGAAAGATACGCAAGGCACGCTTCTTGAAGTAAGCCAGCATGTCGCTGCGCATCCAGCTCTGGCTGACCAGAAACCCGCTGATCATGAAAAAGCAGTCCACGGCGATGCCGCCGCCCTCTTCCTGATGGTGCGTCAGACGGAAAAACGGCTCAACCAGATTCGTGCCGGTAGACAGAATATACGAGTGCGCGAAAATCACCATCGTCGCGAAGAAGAGCCGCAGGAAATCGAAGTTGTTAAGCCGGCTGGAGCCCCAGAGTTGGTGTTGCAATGACGGCGTGTCGCTCTCACGCATGCTTGTGCGGGCGGAGTTCGGACCTTCCTTTCCTCGGAGGGCAGGCTTTAGCGTCGAGACTTCGTTTTTTGAGAGTGACATCTGCGTTTGCTCTAAGCGACGTAGATGTGAC
>JBKQWH010000276.1:0-9499 GCA_052139635.1 Capsulimonadaceae bacterium | reverse complement strand
CCGATGTCACCGACTTCATAAGACCCTCCGATCCGGAGTGAACTCGATCTGGCTAAGAATACCCGATACCTACCCAAGCGCAGCCGTCACGAGATCGCCCATCTCGACGCAGGTGAGCGTCTTGACGCCCGGGCCTTCGGCGATGTCTGCCGTGCGGTGGCCGGCGGCGAGGACGGATTCCACAGCGCGCTCGATCGACTGAGCGGCCTCCTCGGCGCCGAGGGAGTAGCGGAGGAGGAGCGCTCCTGAGAGGATGGTGGCGAGCGGGTTTGCTTTCCCCGTTCCGGCTATGTCGGGGGCGCTGCCGTGGCTGGGCTCGTAGAGGCCGAAGGTTCCCTGGCCGAGACTGGCCGATGGGAGCATCCCAAGCGAGCCTGTGAGCTGGGCGGCCTCGTCGCTGAGGACGTCGCCGAAGAGATTCTCGGTGACGATGACGTCAAACGACTTCGGGCGGCGTACAAGTTCCATGGCGCAGGCATCGACTAGCTGATGTGTCAGTGTGATATCGGGATACTCGGCGGCGACCTTCGTCACGGTGTCCCGCCACAGGCGCGACGTCTCCATCACATTCGCCTTGTCGACGCTGACGACTCGATGGTCGCGGCGCCGGGCCGCCTTAAACGCGATATGCGCGATCCGCACGACTTCCTCGCGGGTGTAGACGCAGGTGTCAACGGCTCGGTCACCCTCCCACAACTTGGGCTGGCCGAAGTAAAGGCCCCCGGTGAGCTCTCGGACCACCAGAATGTCGAAGCCGCCGGTCACCAGATCGGGACGAAGCGGGCATGCCGATTCTAGCGCGGAGTAGAGGACGCACGGCCGCAGGTTGGCGTATAGCCCGAGAATCTTCCGAAGCGGCAGCAGGGCGCCGCGCTCGGGACGCAGGTTCGGGTCCGGGATCGCGTCGTATTTGGGCCCGCCGACCGCGCCAAGATAGACTGCGTCGGAGGCCTGCACGAGCGCCAGTGTTTCGGGCGGCAGGGGATGTCCGGTCGCATCGTAAGCCGCTCCTCCAACGAGCGCCTCCGTAAACTCGAGGGTCAGGCCGTGCCCCTTTGCCGCCGCCTTGAGGACCTTGATCCCCTCGCCAATGATTTCCGGGCCAATGCCATCGCCGGCCAGAACCGCGATTTTTGCCATGACTTAATTATCCTTTTTCTTCTTAGGTCTCGCTCCCGTGAGCCCCTTCTTAGCTATTCCTGAGCAATGTATTCCGATCAGGTGATTATGCGACCTGTTTTGATAAACGCTGCCTCTGGGACTGTCTATAAGACGCTTATCGGTGAAGTCGACGTGGAGCGCCTTATCGTGCGAACAGAGCAGGCGTACTCTCTCCAAGTCGACCCGCGCCAGTGCAATTACATGCACATCATTCGACTGGCATAACCCTGCTTTACGCAGTGAGTGCGTCTCCGTATCGACGAGCTGAAATGATACTTCCCGTGCTCGCCCTGCTTGATCAAGCGCCCTGATCAAGCTCAATACTCCAGCTTTTTGGTACTCATGTACAAGGTGGCCCCCGTAAACCGCGCGAACGGTGATGTTGCCCGTAAAGTCGAACAGAGCCCTGTGGATGTCCCCGAAATCCGGGTCGTCTTCAACCTGGAAGATGCGATGTGCGACGTTGGCATCGACAATTAAACACATATGCGACGTCTATCTTCTAAGTAAACTGAGTTCCTCACGAAGAAAGAACTCACGATAAGTCGGCGGCGCGTCAACGATGTTTCCGCGCTCATCAAGTGACAATCGTTGAACTGAAGTCTCATGTTCACGCTTTTCGAAATACAATAAACAAACATCTTCTGGTAGGACGTTCCCTTTTGATAATTCTAGCCTTACACGATCAATAATGTAGTCACTATGTGTTTCAACGACAAATCCTTTGCGCTTTTCCGCAATCAAATTGACGAGGAACGAACCTAGCGCAGCCTGTGCCCTAGGATGCAGGTGCACTTCCGGTTGCTGCAGCAACACATAACTTGACTCTGAAAGCATGCTTTCGACAATAACGGGAAGGGACTGGCTTACTCCGTATCCAACATCCAGTAGATTTGCTGGCCGGCTTGTGTTTGTGACCATTACTTGTATCGGATCTCCAACCTTGCTTCCCAGTTGCTTTACTGCGACTTTCTCAAATAGTCCGGATTCGTGGCCGAATCTCTCAAATGCTTCTCTCATTCTAACATTAGCTAGAACGCGTGATAGAACAAACGGAATATGATCGCCTTCTGGTGTAAACTCCTCAGTAACCTTATCATACGTTCGTTCGGGTTTCGTCCGTATCGGAGCAATTGATGTGGCACTTAGTCGACGTCGCGTTAGGCTGTGCTGAATGTTAAAGAGAATTTCTTGCAATGTTCTTTGGTCTGCTTGGCTTGGTTTGGCTCCTCGCCGTTGCTCTTTCCCACCATCAGAATACATGCCATTAAACAACAGTTCATCCAGATTTCTGATTCCGCGCGTCAACGAAGCTGGATAGTCAAATTCGAAAGAATGTTTACTCTTATCAATTGTCGCTTCAATGTTAATTGTGCGTCGCTCTGAGGCTTCGCCAAATTTCAACAAGGCATTCATTGCGGGTGTATCAAATACAATCTCGGATATCTCGACTAAGCCGCGCCGATCTCTATATCGGGCTACGAATGTACCCGGCTCAGCACGGTTTCTTTGAGTTGTGGATGACGTAGACGTTCCAAGAGCAAATGAATCTGCTCGACCGAAGCGTCCGCCCTTGTACGTTGCGATCGTGTCGTAGTTGCCAAGACTGTACGGTGGAGTGTTAAGGCGTAAGCGAAGAGGGAATCCGTAATCGCAGACCGCAGCAAGGGCAGCTAGAAACGTAGACTTACCGCTGCTGTTTTCGCCGACCAGCAGTGTTAGAGGTTTGATAGGAACATCGTGATAACCCGCAAAACAACGTATGTTCTCAAGAATCAGGTTCATGTCATTTACCCGGCTTTTCCCGCCTCCTGGTCCATCCGCAGGGTGCGCAGGAACTCGCAGAAGCCCATTTTGCGCCAGAAGGCCTGGGCGGCGGGGTTGGCGCGTACGACCTGAACCTCGAGGTTCTCGATCCCGCGCAGCGCGAACCAGCGCCGGGCCTCGAGGAACAGGCGCTTGCCGACGCCGCGCATGCGATGATCTGCGGTCACGATCAGGTCGCCGACGAGGCCGCAGTCGCTCTCGATGAGAGTGGGCCGCTCCATAAGCAGCCCGAGCACATAGCCGATGACACAGCCTTCGTGCTCCGCCACGAGGACCAGTGCGCTGTCGATGACGATCTGCTCGGCAATGTAGTTCTCGAACCACCGAGCACCCGGTGCGCCGACGGCCAGCCGCCGGTCCCACCCTGCGTTTGCAAACTGCAACTCATGCCACAACTCGACAATCGCGGGCACGTCCCACGGCCGAGCCCGGCGAATGGAAACGCTGTCCGCTTCCCCGCCGGTGGGGGGCTGCGGCTCAGGAGTCCATTCTTCCCATTCGGACGTCATTGCGCTCTCCGGATTCCCTGGTTCCGTGATGCATGGCCGTTCCGCCTCTGTTATCACTTAGGGCACGAGCGGAACATCGCGAGGATGAATGGCGGCCACCTCAGTAAATCGCTTGAAGTCGTCAGTATTGATGGTCAACACTCGCGTGATGTTATTAGAAATTGCGGTTGCCGCCAGATGGGCATCGTGGACGCTCTTTCCAGCGACCCCATCCTCTTCCACAAGCCGCAGCCAAATGGCGTACACGTCATCGTTACTGGGCAGCAGGTTGACAAAACTCGTAGCCCGGTTAATCTCGCGTCGTGTTTCGTCAATAGTCCAATCCAGCCCATTGCTGTTAACGGGGCGAGTCGCAACCGCCCAGAACTCGATTATGTTCTGTCGAGCGACATACAAATCTGCGGATTGCCTATGAAGGCTAACCAAAGATGCGGTGACTAAAGGGTGCGCCGGGGAGGATGTATCCGCCCACCGGACAAGTATGTTAGTATCGAGCAGGTACCTCATGCACCGCGATCCTCGTATAGGTTCTCGCGACGCAACGCCTCATCGGTCACCGTGCTGACTTGACCGGGCGGGCGCGGCGCTCGGCAGCTACCAAAAGCCGGGCGGTCGGCGCCAATGAGATTGGTCTCCCACTGGTCCTTCGGAAAACGCAGGTAAGCGTCGAGCACCTCAGGTTCCTTGTCTTGGGTTGGTACCGGCATAGTTCATGTCTCCACAGTTGTCTCGATAGATACATCTTACCAGATTCGCCAGTCCCAGTTACACGTGCTCGAGTACCTGCGCCGGCTCCTTGCGACCGCTGACGCGAGCGATTTGCTTGTTGAGCGCCTGCAGGTAGGCACGGGTCGACGCGACGAAGATGTCGGTGTTGGCGGCGTGGCCCGTGTAAATCATGTCGTCCGCCTTGATGCGGATGGTGACGTCGGCGAGTGCGTCGATGCCCTCGGTGACGCTGCGGACCGTGAACTCGATTAAATCGTTCGGGACGCGGACGATCCGGTTGATGGCGCGGTAGACCGCGTCGACCGGGCCGTTGCCGGTATCGGCGTCGAGAAGGATCTCGCGGGTCGTCCCATTGCGCAGCTTCACGGTCGCCGTCGGGATCGCGTGGTCGCCGGCCGACACCTGCACCTGCACAAGTTCATAGGCTTGCGGAACGTTGGTGACCTCGTCGGTCACTATGGCCTCCAGGTCCTCGTCGTAGACGACCTTCTTGCTGTCGGCCACATTCAGGAAACGAGCGTAAACGCGCTCGAACTCGTCCTCAATCTCAAACGTCCTGCCGAGCTTCGCCAGGCGGTCGCGCAGGGCGTGCCGACCGGAGCGCGCAGAGAGGATGATCTTGCTCTCGTTGATGCCGACGACGTTCGGGTCGATGATCTCGTACGTTGTTCGCTCCTTTAGCACGCCGTCCTGATGGATGCCCGACGAGTGCGCGAAGGCGTTGGCGCCGACAATCGCTTTATTCGGCTGGACGAGAATGCCGGTCAGGCTCGATACCAGCCGCGATGTCTTGAAAATCTCCCGCGTGCGGATCGCCGTTTCGAGCTGGTAGACGTCGCGCCGCGTGTACAGCGCCATGACGATCTCCTCGAGCGACGTGTTTCCGGCACGCTCGCCGATGCCGTTGACGGTGCACTCGATCTGGCGCGCGCCGGCACGGACGGCCGCCAGTGCGTTTGCCGTGGCCATGCCCAGGTCGTTGTGGCAGTGGGCCGAGAGCGTAACGTTCTCGATGCCGGGCACTCGGTTGACGATCCCGGCGAAGAGGGCGCCATACTCATCCGGCGTCATGTAACCGGTTGTGTCCGGCACGTTAATGACGGTCGCGCCGGCCTTGATGACGGCCTCGATGACACGGTAGAGATACTCCGGGTTGGCGCGGCCGCTGTCCTCGGTGAAGTACTCGATGTCCGGGCAGCCGAGGGACCGCGCATGCTTTACGGCCGCCACCCCGATCTCGAGGGCCTGGTCGCGCGTCATCTTCAGCTTGTGCTGCAGGTGGCTTTCGCTGACCCCGAGCCCCGTGTGGATGCGCGGCCGCTTAGCCCCCTTGAGGGCGTCCCAGGCGACATCGATGTCCTTCAATCGGGCGCGGGTGAGGCCGCAGACAGTGACCGAATCGGAGACGTTCGCGGAGACCCGCCGGACCGCCTCGAAGTCGCCGGGGCTCGAGATCGGGAAGCCCGCCTCGATGACATCGACACCCAGCCGTTCGAGCTGCCGTGCGATCTCCACCTTCTCATCGATATTGAGCGACGCGCCCGGGGACTGCTCGCCGTCACGCAGAGTTGTGTCGAAGATATAAACTCGGTTCGCGTTCATTGTGTTTCCCTCCGCCGGCTGCGGGCATCGATAGCGCAGACGACAAGCACACATGGTCGATTACATGCGCGGCTCCATGGCCTTAACCCCGCACGCCGGTAGTTGTTCGAGGGTGCGCACCGGCAGGAATTGCCGGCCGGTGCGGTGATCCCAACCTACTTCTCGACTGCCTCGCTGATGTCGCTCTTCTTGACCCACGACATCAGGCCGCGCAGCTCCTTGCCGACCTTCTCGATGAGGTGCTCGCCATCCGCGTTCGCAAGCGCGTTGAAAACCGGGCGGTTGGCCTTGTTCTCGAGTATCCATTCCCGGGCGAACTCGCCGTTCTGGATGTCCTTCAGAATCTTGCGCATCGCGGTCCGGGTCTCGTCGGTGACGATCTTGGGGCCGCGGGTCATGTCGCCGTACTGGGCTGTGTCCGAGATCGAGTAGCGCATGCCGGCGATTCCAGCCTCGTACATGAGGTCGACAATGAGCTTCAACTCATGCATGCACTCGAAGTAGGCGATTTCCGGCTGGTAGCCGGCCTCGACCAGCGTCTCAAACCCGGCTTTGACCAGGGCGGTGGTTCCGCCGCAAAGGACGGCCTGCTCGCCGAAGAGGTCCGTCTCGGTCTCTTCCCGGAAGGTTGTCTCCAGCACGCCGGCGCGAGCGCCGCCGATGCCGAGCGCCCAGGCCATCGCCAGGTCGCGCGCCTTGCCGGTGGCATTCTGCTGCACGGCGATCAGGCAGGGAACTCCCTTGCCCTCCTGGAACTGGCGGCGAACCAGGTGGCCGGGACCCTTCGGGGCGACCATGAAGACGTCGATCTCCTTGGCGGGCTTGACCTGGCCGAAGTGGATATTGAAGCCATGGGCAAACGCAACGGCGTCGCCGGGCTCAAGGTTCGGCCCGATTGACTCGCGGTAGAGGTCAGCCTGATACTCGTCGTTGACCAGGATCATCACGACCTGGGATTCCTTCGCGGCCTCGGCGACCGTCTTAACGACGAGTCCGGCCTCCTCGGCCTTCTTCCAGCCCTTCGAGCCGGGGATGTCGGCGACGCGGACGTCGAGGCCGCTGTCCTTCAAGTTCAACGCGTGTGCATGGCCCTGTGAGCCATAACCGACGATGGCGATCTTCTTGTTGCGCAGGATCCCAAGATCCGCATCACTCTCGTAATAAACCTTCGCTGGCATGTTTGGTATGTTCTCCTTTTTCTTAATCGGGCATAACAGGAACGAGCAAGACCCTGATATGTTCCTGTCTCTCAATTTCGTCTTCTACTCTCGCCATTATCTGATTGTAATCGTAAGCCGTATCAACCAGCCGGCTTCAAACTCAACATCAGCGATAACATTCGCCAGGCCTCCAGGTCGCCAATTCCTTACTCCTTGTTTGGCTTGACGCCGCCGAAGACGGCAAGATCCAGAATCTTGAAGAAGCAGTCGACCTCGATAAAGCCGATCTCGCGCAGCCAAGCCGTCTGGTCCTCGACCGGGGCAAGGATGTTGTCCGCCTTATCCGGCCGGGAATGGTACTCGGCGGCGACGTGGTGCACCGAACGGCCGGAATGGTGGGCCAGGTTCTGGATGAAGACCAGGTCGTAAAGGTGCTCCGCTCGAGGCGACACCGGCTTGACGTGCTCGATATTGACGAAGAGGCCCCCGGGCGCCAGCGCGTCGTATATCTCGGCGTAGAGCGATCGCTTTCGCTCATCTGGCAGGTGATGGATGGCATAGGCGGATGCGATGACGTCCGCTCCAACCACACCGGGAAGATCCCGAATATCCTTGTCCAGGTCACCCTCCAGAATATCGACGCGGTCGCTCAGTTCGGCAAGATCACGGGCGGCCTGCTCGAGCATGGGCTGGGAATGGTCCACAAGCAGCGCACGTGCGTCAGGATTGGCGGAGAGGATGGTCCTCGCGACAATTCCTCCACCGCATCCCAGGTCGACAACCCGGCGCGGGGACGGCCGGTAGTGCTCAATAAGGCACAGCATGAGCAAGAGCTTATCCTCTCCGTAGGGGATACCCTTGCGCCGCTCTGTCACAAATTCCGCGGCCACCTCAGGCCGCTGAAAGGTAGTGTTCACGTCTTGCTCCGTTCCTGATTCTTCGCGGCGACCTTGCCCATGACCGCTCCGATGACTATCCCGACAACGATAAAAAGCACCAGGTTGACCACCAGGTTCTTGACGGTGTCCAGACCGATCCGGTCGGTGATGGCGTTGTAGACCGTCCACATCACATAGTTGCCGGCGCCGATGGCCAGCCCGCCGAGCGTATACCACTTGACCTGCTTGACGATGGCGCCGAGCAAGAGCCCCACCAGCGGGGCTGCCACAAGCACTACAAGCATTAGATGGTTGGCCTGTTCAACTGTGACGAGCTCTTTCATCAGTAATGTTTCTTGCTCACTCGGACTACCTTACGATGGAGGCTAAAGGCTACGAAAATCAGCACAACAGCCGCCACCGCGCCCCAGATTTGCACCTGAGCCGACGTCATTAACCCGGCCGGGCTGAGCGTAATCGACCGCGCCGTCAGATAGCCGGAGGCAAAGGCCAGCCCGATCATGACGACAACCCAAAACAAATTGACATCGCTTGTCGCTTCGACGGGTTCCTGCTTCGGTTCCACCTAAATGCTCCGCGCCCCGCGGGCCATGGCGATTCGGCCGGTGCGGACGAGTTCCCGAATGCCATACGGCTCGAGAATCTTCTCGAAGGCGTCGATCTTCTCGTTTCCCCCGGTGAGCTCGATCACGAAGTTCTTCTCCGACATGTCGACGACGCGGCCTCGGAAGACGTCAACCAGTTGGAGGAGGGCGGTCCGGTCGCTGACTTCGGCGCTGACCTTGATCAGGGCCAGTTCGCGGGCCACCATCGGGATGTTGATGTAGTCCTGGACCTTCGAGACGTCGATGAGCTTGTGAAGCTGCTTTGTGATCTGCTCCACCACCTGCTCGTCGCCGTTGACCACGAGAGTCATGCGCGACATTTCCGGGTTCTCGGTGATGCTCACCGCCAGGCTCTCGATATTGTAGCCCCGCCGCGAAAAAAGTCCGGCCACGCGCGCCAGTACGCCCGGCCTATTCTCCACCAGTACGGTGATTGTGTGCTGTTGCATGTCCTTGATTCCTTATCTCGGGACTGTCGACGACAGCCTCGACGCCCGGCCTATAAGCCACCGGCCGGACGCGTCATACCCCGTGACCGGGGCCTCACTGCCCCGAAGCGGGTGGCGGCGTCCCGCTGCCTGCGCGCATTACATGGCCGCACCAGGCGGTTAAAGCTGAAGGCGCGCTACGGCGACCGGCTCTAGCTCCTTGACCGGGAGCGGGGCGGGTTCCGGGTCCGGCATGTAGGCCTCGGACGCCATATAGGCGTCGAGCGGGGTCAGATCCGGAGGCCGCTGGACAACCATCTGCGCGACCGTGCCGCCCGACGGGATCATTGGGAAGACGTTCTCTTCCTTGGCGATCCGGAAGTCGAGCACCGTCGGCCGGTCAGTGATGCTCATGGCTTCCTCGAGCGCCGACCGCACCATCGACGGCTGCGTACATCGGATTCCGTGGGCGCCGTACGCCTCGGCCAGCTTGATAAAGTCCGGAGCTGCCTCGAGATCCACCTGCGAGTAGCGAGTTTCGTGGAACATCTCCTGCCACTGGCGCACCATGCCCAGGTA
>JBKQWH010000275.1:0-2594 GCA_052139635.1 Capsulimonadaceae bacterium | reverse complement strand
TGGGCGCCGACGCCGACATAGGTCCCGGCCAGCGCGCCTTGCGGAACTCCCGATGCTGGCGCGAGCACGCCCCAGACCAAATGACCCCGGCCGACCTCGCCGATAGCGATGCCGACCTCGTCGATGCCCATAATAGGGCTCGGGCGGGGCGCCGTTTGAAGAGGTAAACACGCCTTGCATGGTCTGCTTCCGCGCGAGAATCATGCCGACGCTCACGTTGACGTCGCAGGAAAGCGTCCCGACTTGCGTCGACTGCGCCGACGCGGGATAGGCAGAAAGCGCGCTCATGCCAAAAGCCGCGGCAAGGGGAAGGAATGTGCGGATCACCATAGAAGCGCTTCCGATGCGAGTTGCACGACGTTGGAATTTCGGCAATTTCGGTGACAGTTGCATTTTTTCTTAATTATGCCGCGTCGCCAGCAACGCCTGGAACACGGCTCCGGGCGGGACGCCTCAGAAATCTAGGAAATATGCAAGTGTCATCGTAATTACCGGTTAGTCTGACGACACAGACTGGGGTGGAGGCGTGGCTGACTGCGCCGACCAAAGATGCGCTGGCCTTGCAAACGCCACTTCCCGACGGAGCGGTGAAGATCGTCGCACGCGGCAAGAAAACTGACATGGCGCTCGAAGCCGACCTAGCAGGTGAAGCGTCGGCATAGCTGCGAAAAGCGGGTAGCGGCCAAGCCCGGGTCGCGGGCAACCCTTTCATTCCTGCAGCCACAACGTAACGTGGATCACGTCCGCATCCTGCCGTAGCTTGATTGGCAGTCCGCTGGCGCGGAAAACGCCCAGCATCCCCTGGTTGCTCGCCAGTACGTCGGCTTCGAGAGTGAGGATTCCTTTCTCGCGCGCGATCCCTGCGAGGTGACGCATCAGGATACCACCCATGCCACGCCCCTGGTAATCCTCCTCGACCGTGAAGGCGAGCTCTGCGCTTCGCGGCGGGTCGCCAGCATCGATCGCAAAATAGCTAGCTCCGCCAATCACGATCTCCTTGGCGCCTGATTGGATCGTGACGAGCAGGGCGACATCGCGCTCGAAATCCGCCTCGGTGATCCGCTTCAGCTCAGCGTCGCTGACATCAGCCTTGTAGCCGAAGAAGCGCGTGTGGACCGTCTCCGGCTCAAGGTTGCGAAAGGCTTGGCGTATTTTTGGGCCGTCGTCTCGCCGAACTGCACGCAACGTTACGGCGGCGCCGTCCTTGAGCACTTCCACGCAAGTATGGTTCCTTAAGTTCGCCAGCGACTCATACTCCATGCGGCACAACCTCTCCGCGCCACCGGTTTCACGCGGTCACGGCGCCACTGCAATCAAAGGCAGACGCGCGCGCCGGAGCGACTGGAGTTCCTCTACGCCGATCCCCGCTGGCATTGATTGGCACGGGATGGCATCTTTGCCAAACGGTGTTCCAGCCGGCTGACGACAATGGGGGAATTATGCATGCGTCCCCGTATCCCTCCCTCCTACCAGATCGGGCCACGCAGCCGGTCACCCTCCGCGCCGCGCGACGAACAGCAACGCGGGGGCCTCCATAGCCCCTCACATCACCCTTCCACCTCCATCGCGGCCAGCCTCATGATTACCTCGCTGTAGTCCTCGCCGTTAATCTCCCCGGCTTGACCAACGGGCAATTGGTCGTTGAGTAACGTGTGACCGGAACCGCACCGGAACCGCGGAACCGGAACCTTCCGTGTCGTATTCCGAACACCATCGGGGGACATGTTCGCACCACCACCGCGTTGCGCACTGGGAATGAGGCGATCTCGAACGCACGGCCGGTTGCTGCGAGTCGTCGCGATTGGAACCGTCGCGGCGATAATAGCTCTCGTTTCACTTGCGGTGGGCGGCGAGGAGGACGTCCCAGCATGGAAGAAGCCCGCGCCCGGTACGCGAGCTTTCCTCGGAGACGACGGAGGGGGAGTTGATACGGCGACCGTCTGTAGTACTGTGGATGAATACCGTAGTTGGCTCGACGACGAACATCCGCGCGGGTGCAAGAGCTTTCAGCATGGTTTGCCCGTTGTTATAGAAACGGTGATATTTGACCCTGCGAAAGACACCGAACCGATCGGCTACAATAACCTTCGGGTCCCCGTCGTCGTTGGGCTCCCGATCGTCAAAGTACGAATTCCGACGACGAGGTTTACAGGATATCTTCGCTTAGATGAACTTCAACCGGTCATTCCGCCAGGAACTGTCATTCAATTCAAGGTAAGTGGGACAAATACCCTTAAATTGTTCCCGAATGGTAACACCCAAGACCATGCTATTGAATTGGGGGATCACGTTACTGTCAAGGTTATCACATACGAACCCTCATTACACGTGACGATCATTGATGGCGAACACGCCGGTCAAAGCGGCTGGATGTCCTCGTTCTTGGTAGCAGACGCCAACGATGGTGTTCTTATCGACCAATTCTCGCAGGCCATTGTCAGTTCAGCGGGACTCGGGGCGGCAGCGGGGTTCAATTGTCATGACGTAGTGCCGCATTCGGGGGCCTCCGACAACGGCAATTTCGTTGCGGCCTTCAAGGAACTAGCCTGGATTATGCGCGGCGGGTTGGCGGATGTAGCTTAAATATCTGATGT
>JBKQWH010000274.1:0-3414 GCA_052139635.1 Capsulimonadaceae bacterium | reverse complement strand
GGCTGCTTCGCGAGGACCATCGATACCTGTTCACCCTGATCCAGAAGTTCAGCACCGAAAACGGCGACATCTATCCGATGCTTTCGAATCGCTCAGACATTATCGTGATGACCGACGAGGCCCATCGCAGCCAGTACGACATCTTCGCCCTGAACATGCGGAACGCCCTCCCACAGGCCGCTTTTATCGGGTTCACCGGCACGCCGCTGCTCGAAGGGGAGGAGCGCACGAAGGAAGTCTTCGGGGACTACGTCTCGATCTACAACTTCCAGCAGTCGGTCCATGACAAGGCCACGGTTCCACTTTACTACGAGAACCGTATTCCGGAATTACAACTGACCAACGACCAGTTGAACGAAGATATGGAGACGCTTCTCGACGAGGCTGTGCTCGATGATGCACAGGAGGGCAAGCTGGAGAAGGAGTTCGCGCGGGAGTACCACCTGCTGACCCGCGACGACCGCCTGAATACGATCGCGGAGGACATCGTATCTCACTTTCTCGGGCGCGGATTTCCGGGCAAGGCCATGGTGATCTCGGTCGACAAGCTCACCGCGGCCCGTATGTACGAAAAGGTGCGGGCCTACTGGAACGCCCGTCTGAACGCGCTGCGCGTGAAGCTCGGCGCCGGGCTCAGTGAAGGGCATACCGCTCTGGAAGAGGAGATCGCCTATCTGGAAAGCACCGACATGGCGCTGGTCGTCTCGCAGTCGCAGAACGAAGTCGAGGATATGGCGGCGAAGGGGATAAATATCGAACCGCACCGGCGGCGTATGACCAGGGAGGACCTTGCGACGAAATTCAAGGCGCCGGACGACCCGCTCCGGATCGTGTTCGTGTGTGCGATGTGGATCACGGGCTTCGACGTGCCTTCGTGCTCGACGATCTATCTCGATAAGCCGATGAAGAGCCACACGCTGATGCAGACGATCGCCCGGGCGAACCGCGTGTTCCAGGACAAGAAGAACGGCCTCATTGTCGACTATGTCGGCGTGTTTCGCAACCTGCAGCGCGCCCTGGCGCTCTACGGCGCGTCGAAGGGGTCCGAGTTCAGCGACACGGAAGATTCCCCGGTGGCGGATAAGTCGCAGTTGGTTGCGGCGCTCGCCGAGCTGGTTACCGAGACGGACAAGTTCTGCGCCGGCCTGGGCGTCGACACCGCCGCGATCCGGCTTGCCGCCGGCCTCGAACGCGTCAAGCTGCTGGAGGATGCGACCGAGTTGATCATTGCGGTCAAGGAGAACAAGCTCAGGTACCTGTCGATGGCGTCGGCCGTGGACACAACCTTCCGGGCCATTCTTCCGGACAACGCCGTGAACGTCTATGGCCCGTCCCGCGCGCTGTTCGTGAAACTGGCCGACATGATCCGCAGTATCGACGATCCTGCCGCCGCCGATATCTCCGAGGTCCTGGCTCAGGTGGACGCGCTCCTCGACGAGTCGGTCGCCGCGGAGGCGTACCGGATTCGCGAACGGGCGCCGGCCCACAAGAAGTACGACCTCAGCAAGATCGATCTCGAAAAGCTGAAGGAGCGGTTTGCGCAGGGACACAAGCACACGAAGGCCCAGCAGCTTCAGGCGGTGCTCAAGCGCGAACTCGACCGGCTCGTCGGCCTCAACAGGACCCGGATGGACTTCCTGCAGAAGTTCCAGGCGATGATCGACGAGTATAACAGTGGGAGCCGCAACGTGGAGGAGCACTACCAAACGCTTCTGGACTTCGCTGCCGGCCTCTCCGACGAGGCCCGCCGCGCGATTGCCGAACAGCTTACCGAGGAAGAGCTGGCGGTGTTCGATCTCTTGACGAAGCCCCGGCTCGACCTTTCGGAGGCCGAGGAGAAGCAGATCAAGAAGACCGCCGCCGACCTGCTCGACACCCTCAAGCGCGAGAAACTTGTCCTCGACTGGCGCAAGCGCCAGCAGTCCCGCGCCGCGGTCAAACTGACCATTGCGGAAATGCTCGACCAGCTTCCTCCCGCCTTCACCGACGAGTTGTACGCCGACAAGTGCGAGCGCGTCTACCAGCACGTCTACGAGTCGTATTTCGGCGAAGGCCGGAGCGTGTATGCGATGTCGGCGTGAGTGGTTATGGAAAACGAGAGATATGAGCACATCGGTCTTGGGCCTTATTCCAATAATGGAATCGGAAAGTGAAGAGCGCAAACAGTCCTGGCAGGATAAAGAATGTCTGGAAGCTCCGGCGGCTCTGGGTCGTCTTCCGCAAGGACCGACTTACCGACGAAATACTTCGCGGGCTCGGCTTATCAGAGCGGCAAATAAAGGCGGTACGGTATGTGCAGCAGAAGGGTAAGATATCTTATACCGAGTACCGTGAGTTGGTTGGTGTTTCAAGAAGAACGGCTGTCAACGACCTAACGGACCTTGATGAACGGGGCATCCTCGAGACGGCCAGATCCTCGGGGCGAAGTGTGCATTACACGCTGGTAAACACCCTAAACGCGCAAAACCAGTAATTTCGGATTCAGATACGGCACTGGGTGATCTGGAACTCGACCGGCGACGCGAGCGCTGTCGTTCGCCAGTCCATCACTCCGCCCGCGGCGACGAGTGCTCCATGGCCGCGGCGATGCCCGTTTTCTCCATGCCCTCGAGCCGATCGGCCAGGTTCTCGGTGACCTTGAGGGACCGGTTGCCCCGGTCCATCTCTTCCTTGTCCGCCGTGGAAAGCTCCGTCGATTCCCTGTTCGCTATCGGGTTCGCCTCGATGCTGCCGGAATGATTGTGCATCGTCGCACGATTGGAGTGTCTGGATGAAGGACAGATTCCTTGTGGGTTTTCGGGGGCGGTGGAGGAGGAGACGAGAGGAAGTTTCACAACGGAAAAGACAGAAAGGACGGAAAAGACGGAAACTCGGAAAGGGATGTGTGGGGGCTTTGTCGTATGGCGGACGTGCCAGGCGTGGCCTGGCGGAGGCCAGACAGGTGTCGGGGGCGTCGAGGGTGGTCGCGGACGCGACGACGGGCACGGCGGTGGCGCTGTGGTTGATGGCGTGGGCGTTGGCGGTCTCGACGGTGGCGTCGGGGATGGTCGAGGGCGCGGGTTCGCTTCGGGCGCGCGATGGCGGAACTGTGGTCGATGGCGTTGATTGCGCCCTACGCGAACCCCTACGAAGACTTCGCGTGCCGTGGACAGGCCGGCGACGGTGCAGTTGCTCCGGGCTCTCACTGCCAACGTCGAAGACAGCCTCGAACTGCGGCGACGAGTGCTCCAGGGCGACACCGGGGCCCGTCTTCTCCATGCCCTCGAACAGGTCGGCCAGCTAATCGGTGACCTTGAGGGACCGGTTGACCCGGTCCAGCCCTTCCTTGTCCGCCGTGGAAAGCTCCGCCGATTCTCTGTTCGCTATCGGGTTCACTTTGATGCTGCCGGAATTAACGCGCATCGTCGCATGATG
>JBKQWH010000273.1:0-10901 GCA_052139635.1 Capsulimonadaceae bacterium | reverse complement strand
CATGCCGCTCTTGGGTTGGTCGTCGAGCAGTTCATGCCGTTCGGCCAGGCGCTCCTCACGGGATGACATAAAAAAAACCTCCTCAACGAATTGTTGTGGAGATCATCTACCAGGCCGGAAGGTGGTCGCTATTTGACGATTACGCAGCTATTCGTACTCAATGACGGTCGCGATTTTGGCTGCAACCTCTTCCATAGTATTAGCAGTTACATAGCCCATGCGCTCTATAAAACGTTGAATGTCTGCGCCTCTCAGTTGAAGCACATCAATAGCCGAAGTCTTCGTGAGACCGTTGTGGTTGTCAGGATCTATGCGCACGTGCCACAGATTGCGTTCAAATCGGGCATCCCATCCAGTAATCGGAGCAATCATCTTAATGGGAAGCTTCCCAATCGAGTCCGAACTTACGACCACGGCTGGTCGAACCTTTTGAATTTCTGTCCCCACTGACGGGTCAAAATTCACTCGCCATATTTCTCCGCGCCTTGGACTTAACGACCTACTCGTAATCAATGATGTCTCCACCCTGGAGTTCCTTCCAATCAACGGACTGCGCGTAATATGCTTCCATCTTGTTAGCCTGCTCGGCAAGGATTCGTCGACGCTCAGAAAGCGGTAACTTCATAAACGCATGCTGTTCAACCAACGACAGAGGCTTATTGTCGGCTTCTAGTTGTTTTCCAAGTATTGTCTCTGCGTCTAGAGTTGAGACAAGTCCTTCGGCCGCTGCCCGAAGCACCATTCTCCTGAGCCATTGAGGTTCCTCAGATTGAAGTTCCAACGGCTCTCGACGCCTAAAGCCGAGTCGGTTAATATTGATGCACCACGACTTATAGTGGGACTCATTTATGATGTTAAGGTCGCGCAATCGGTAGAGCAATGCTTGGATGCTCATTCCGTATCGCTTCTTAAGTAGGAGCAATTCCTCAAACTGTATGTTAGCTCGCTTTGCACCAACTTCCTTTCGAAGGCTTGCGGCTGGAGCCAGGAATGCTCCACCGAACCGAAACGCGATTTTCTCCTCGTCGAGGATGCCCGTGATCTTCAAAACGACGTGACCCAACTCGTGTGCTTCATCAAGTCTTTGCCGTTCGCCAGGTATCCCACGCCGTATAACCACGGCAGCCGCAATAATATGCCCATCGCCGTCAGATGCGACAGCCGAGATTCCATCAAATTTGGGATCGGCGTCTATTTCGATTACATGAATGAAGTGATCCTCCAATACTCCTGCCAGTGAAGCAATGGGATCTAGACCTAAGTTCCAGTCCGAACGCAGTTTTTCCGCTGCACGTTCTGCGTCATCAACGGTATCCACCGTATATCGTTGCGTAGCCAGCATGCTACCGTTCTCTACCTCAAGCACTCTTTGCAACTTGACTCTATCTTCTAAAGCCAAACACACTAGGCTCTCGATCCGGCTCTGTTCAGTTACGGTAAGCCGCGATTTTTTACGGTATGCAACAAAGTTGACCTGAAATGACGGCTCCTCCCAAAGTTCGGCCGCCTTAACCTGTAAGACTGCCGCTATCTTTGTGGCGATTGAAGCAGAAGGCTGGGCTTTTCCCAATTCGTATTTCCATAGCGCTTGCCTAGAAACAATGCCTCCTAACTCTGCTGCCAGTTCCTCTAACGACAGCCCTCTTGCCAGACGAAGTTGTCTAAGGCGTTGGGTGTTCATTTCGCTCCTCTCCGCGTATTGGTTTACAATTTTAACACTTTTTCAACCATCTGTCAACCCGATCATACTACTTTGTCGCGAGAATCTAATCTATCCCTATATCTCTAAGTCTTTCTGCTTTTCCCCATAATCTCCCAGATCCTCCCTATATAAAGTAGGAGGATCGGACCAATGGAGTTTTTACCCGCCGAACTTGCCGCGAAGGTGCCGCCGCTCTACTCCCAGGAAGAGACACCTGGTCCGACAGTCCTGGTGACGTTTTTCACGCCCGATTCAAATTGGACTTGGTACGCCACGGAATACGATCCCGAAGAGCGGGTGTTCTTCGGTCTGGTCGTGGGGTTCGAGGCCGAGCTTGGCTATTTCAGCCTGGTCAGCCACGGCATTATAGCATGTCGTCCGGTTCGGGAGGGTCGGCAGGAGTGGACCAGCCGACCGCGATTCCCATCGGTTACGCCGTTCCGCGTCTCGCGGCGCTTAGCTTAGTCTTGCTCGCCTGCACAATCTGGGTCCCGGCGACCAGCTTGTGCAGGCTACGCGCAATTGTCTAATCTCGGCTGGCTGCTCTACATTGCCTCTTCAGGGCACCGTAGTTTCGGTATGCGGCTAATCGAAGGACTTTTGAAGTATCACACGCCTGCATCGTTGTTGCCATGCACATACTATCGGTATCGTTCAGCGTCCCAGTTCTGACGCTTGATACCGGCTGCGCTGAGTCCGTTGTTGGGCACGACAGAAGTTTATCGAAAAACAATATTGATTAACTGGAGCCCGGCCGCCATAATCCAGTATATAGATACGTTACCGGTCGCCCATTCTGTTATCGACGACCTTTACGGCCAATTCGCGTCAACTGACGATCAGTGATGGACGACAGCGGTAACGCCATCGAACGATGGCTACGCTGTCGCTGTAATGCACCTTGCATCGAGTGCCTGTCAGGCATTCAGCCGGTGCCAATCGAGAAAGGATTGGACCATCACATGCAGCCGAGCATTCGAATCAGCATCGCCTTAACCTTCCTGGTGTTTGTTTGCCACTCTTGGCGACCTTGCGCAGATGCTCCCACCGCTCCGAACGGTTTGAAGGCAATCGCTGGCAACGCCCAGGTCACTCTATCCTGGACGGATAGCAGCGACGCGACCACCTACAACGTCTACCGCGGCACCGCAGCCGGCGGCGAGAGTGCAACTCCAACCGGCACAACCGCCAAAACAAACTACACTGACACCGCACTGACCAGCGGCATGGCCTACTACTACAAGGTTGCGGGGGTCAATTCCGCGGCCACGTCCTCTCTTCCGGATGGCAGCGGAACCGGCGATGCAGTTCTTCGTAGGGGATCGAGTAGGGCGCATTGCAGTTGACTCATATTCTAGCAAGCCAATTGTGCGCCCGGAGCGAGCCCGCGCCACTCACCAGGCGTTTGTGAAAACGGCAACGAGCACAGAACATGACCCACTGGATTGTCAGACGCACGCAGAAAGGAACGTTTCACATGCCCGCTCGACTATCGGCCACGGCACTCGCTGCCCTCCTGGCGCTCCTCGGGACGTTAGCCATGTCTCGGCCGGTCCTCTCCAAGCCTGTTCCGCCCAAGAAGAACGGCCCGGCGAAGGTCACGCCCGCGCCTGTTTCACTCATGAAATTCCTGACAACCGGCCCGTTCAAGGAATACAATCTCGTGCTCGGCGAAAAGGTGGATACAAGCATAACCGATGACTGGAGCACGTACAACACATCGACTCTGGACGCTTTCGCCCAGCAACTCGCGTGGAATCACAACATAGCGCTTTCGCGGATTGGGGGAACAGGTTCTAAATCCGTTTACGTGTGTTACACGGCTCTTGGTCCGCCCACGACTACGTCGCAGCCTCTTGCCGGTCCATCCGCCGCCGCGTCGGGGCAGCCGGCGGCGAACGTTGTAAGGGCCTACCACCTGGGAGGCGTTTGGGTCTTGCAGGTATCCAGCGCCACTGTCGGGCAGGTAATGGAAACGCTCCAGCAGCTTTCGGTAGATACGGTCACCACGGAGGTCGATCCCGATGCGGCCGGCACGATGCTCACTAATGTGTACTTGACGGATATAACCATCCCAAAACTCATGCAAGACCTTGACACAGGGCCAATCCTGTCCGCGCCGGGGGGTCAGTCCAAACTGCAGGTTACTGTCTCATCCGCGAACGACCCCGTCGTGGCAGTGCACCTCCGGGGACGACTGGTGACCCGCGTATGGCCTCTCACGTTTGTCCACTCAAACGGGGCCTCGCAGCAGAATCTTAGCACCGTATCGCTCGGACCGGCATCCGCTTTGGAGAGTGGAACGCCGCCGCCGCCCGCCCCGGGATCGAACAATTCGAGCGGTGCTCAACCGCCCGCTGGACCCACACCCGGTCCGCCGGTCGCGCCGCCTACGCAGAGCGGACCACCGGCCAATCCCCCCACGCCGGGTGCGACGCCAGCTCCTTTGCCGCCGGCGCCAACCGACAATCCGAGCAATTCGACCGCGCAGAATATTGCTCAACAACTGAATTACGTCTTTGGGGCTCCGGCGGTGGCGCCTCAATACTTAACGTCGAGCGGAGACAATCTCATCATTCGAGCGCCGAATGAAATCGTCGATGAAATTGAGCGAATGCTCGCCACGGATATCGATATACCGTACTCGCAGGTTCGCGTGAACATCTGGGCGTTTCAGGTCTCCGCCAAGAACAGAGGCGGAAACGTCACTCAGGACCAATTCGCACTACAGACAATCGGCGACGGCGTTCGAATGACTCGTGACCTGAATGTAGCCATTCAGTCGGCAATCCAGGGATACGTCCGAAAGCACAAAACGGATATTGGGAACAACTACATTGCCGCACAAAAGAACTACTTGAGCGGCAAATTGGCTCCGGGATGCAAAGTGGAGAACGTCGATTTACTCGCGGATGCCGGGATCGATAGCAAGGACTTGGACCGGCCATTGACTAGGACCGAACTGCTCACTCTTTTCGCATTTGCCAACAAATCGCCGAGCGATCTCGATGATTTAGTGGACTCAGCGATGGACAGCTACGCCGCCTCCCGCGGTCTCACGGGCAAGGTCGGCGATCCAGTAGATTCCACGAAGGACATCGCCGGCATCACGGATCCGGACCAAATACTCCTGCAGAAACTATGGGACGCAGTTCGGACCAGCCGCAAGTCGAACAAATCCGCTCTACCCCGGTTTTCCGCATTCTTTGATGCCGATCAGCAAACCGCAGTAAGCGGCGATACCGGAAGTGACGCCAATACCGCAGGCCAGAACGCGATATTACGGTTCCTCGTTTGCAATGAGATCGCGCAACGCACGAATGCGGATAGGTTCTCGAGGGCGGTCGTTTTTGGAAGTGAGGATATCGATCCCTTTGTCGCGCTCACAGGCAGCAGCGCCGCAACCGATTCACTGATCAAGCTGGCGACCGACGCTCTTTCGGACGATCTTGACGACCTCTTGATGGAACCATTGATCCATTGGGCTCGATCAGACATAGCCAGTAATACTAACGGACTGAGCTTTGCAGGGTCGACGAGTCTTGCGGTCACCAGCCGTGTCCCCGGTCAAACGGTAGCCCAGGGTATCACCTATTCGGCCCTGACACCGCTTGAGACTCCTGCCGGGCTTGCTACCGCGCTCGGGTCGGGATCGAGCCTGACGACAGTGTTTGGCGGCTTGTCGAACCTTGGGGCGTTGGCCTACGCCGGACTGTCCGGCGCACCGGCAACAAACTACGGTGCAGTGGCTCCGGGCATCTCCATGGGTGTCGTTCCGACCGTCATGAAGGACGGCGACACTGCCCGGTTGCAGATCACCCTGCTCGCCGGCAGCCAGGTTGATGAGCCCAGCAGCTCATCGCAGGTTCCGCTCGACTACGTCAAGGGACACTCCGTCGTAACCGATGTCCAGGTCAGTGCGATGGACTTGTTCGAACTCTCCACGTTCGGCATGGACGTCGTGCGTCCCGGCGACTATGCATGGCACATCCCGGTCCTGGAAGGGATACCTGTGTTGGGAGACATGTTCCACGGTGCACGTACACGCGACGTAACGCATCTGGAGAGCTTGCTTATCGTCGGCGTGTCCATCATCCCGCGCTCGCTCGATCTAGCACGCTACGAGATAGGGGTCAACTGACGGCATGGTTCCTGGACGGGGAGCGGCGACGTCGCTCTCCTACTCGGCTACAGTCGAAACGACCCGAGCCGCACCGGCACGGCGCGTCGCTTGCGTTCCCTTGACATATCTCCTCGTCTGGCGGGTGGCGGAACAAATCGGGAGCAAGGGGCGTCCGAGAGGTTATCGGCAGCGAGCAAACTTGGAGCGGCGGAGAAAATTATGCCGGCAAGCAGCCGGACGGGAACGGATAGGCCGTCGGTCCGGTTATTTAGCAAAATGGGAGTCGGGGTTGTCCCGTCCGCGGACAACTCCGGAATGGAAATTACGGTTGCCGGTAAATGCGATTTTCAGTCCAAAGAGAGGAGGCACGAATGACCTGGCCAGGGCCCGAAGGCCCCCCATCCAGCGTTCCTGATCCATTCATTCCGGCGGTGGGAACGCCCGCCGGGTACGAGGCGGGTGAAGACCGCGCGTTTGCGGAGCCGGGCGCGTTTCACTACGCGACACCGCCCGGTCAGGCCTGGGCTCCGGCGGCGTCCAATCCGCCCGCTTGGGACGCCGCGCCGCCGGTATTGGTCGCGGACCTGCCGGTCTGGAACGACCCTCCGGTTCTGAATGCGCCCGCCCCGCCGTGGAACGCGCCGCCGACCCCGTCGGAGGGCGGGACTCCGCAATGGACCGGCCCATCGCCGGTGTACAACGCTCCCCCGACATGGAATCCGCAGCCGTTCGCCGATCCCGCGCCGTTTGAAAGCACGCTGCCGCCAGCCTCGCCGCCTGTGTCCAAAGCGGTGCTATTCGCGGTCATCGGCGGCGGCGTTATCGCCATCTTCCTTTGTTTATTCCTATCGGGAATCTTCCGGAGCCCCGTCAAGACTCACGCCGAACCGGCGCTTCCCTTGGCGGCGCCGCCGGACAGTTCGGCCTCTGCCGGTGTTGCAGGAGCGACGTCGGATTCGGCGTCGGCCGGTGCCGCCGGCGCCGGGTCGAACTCGACACAAGCGGACGCCGACGGGAGTGCGACGAGTTCCACGAGCGGCGCCACATTCATCTCGAACGTCAAGCCGCAGCCGGCCGAAACGGTGGACACGGTCCCTGCCCCGACGACGGAACCGTCGCCCGCTACGGCGGCGCCAGCCGCGTCGACCACGCTACCGCCCCCGGCCGGGTCGAGCACCGCTAACGGGCAGCCGCCGGCCGCGCCGGCCGCGGCCACTCCCGCTCCGGCCGCGGCGACGCCGTCGACCCAGCCCGCGCCGGCCGTCACAAATGCGGCCCCACCCACGCCGGCGGATTCCGGGAGCCCCGCCACTCCGGCCTCCGGAGCAGCCCAGCCTGCCGGCGGCCCGTCGACGGTCCCGGTCCCGGTCAACGCCGCTCCGCCGTCAGCCGCCAGTCCGGCCGCGCCGGGCCAGTAGGCGGAAAGCAAACCGTTTGCGAAGAATAGGATTTAGGAATTTTTAACTTGTCTTGAACTGTGATGTAGATGATGAAATGATGAGGATGATTGAGAAACAGCCTCATCACCGAGTGTTGGTCATCTGAGTGCCCAGCGATGGCCATCGGAATTCGACCCCTCCCCGGCCCTCCCCGCAAGCGGAGAGGGAGTTGCGGAATTCGAGCTAGGAGTGTTGCCGAAGCGTATTCCCCTGAGAATCGTGGTAGACATAGCGCCCGTCGTTATAAACGACCGACGAGATCCGGCCACGGGAGCGGGGAAACACGAAATCGTCGATCCGGGTGAATCCGCCGGAATCGTTTCTCCGGTAGATGATGAAACGTTCTCGTCCCGTGCGAGGCAGTTCGACGGCGGCTCCGGACAGGACGGTGAGTGACGACCGCGGGCTGTGCACAAATCGCAGGCCGTATCCGGGAAACTGGATGACCTGGAAGGCGAGGGCCGCCTGGTCCCAGGAGGAGCAGGATTTCGGCGCCGGCTGCTCCTCGACCCATTTGGCGACCTGTTCAAGCTCGTCGACCGGGATGTTGTCGGGATCGGCCTTGTAGCTGGCGAAGTTCTGGTAGTGGTTCGACAACACGATGCTGTGACCATGGTAGTTGATTGTCGCGTCGTCGGTAAACGTCGGCAAGCCCGGCGGCAGACTGGTCTGGGGAGCGCATCCCGCAAACCAGCAGGCAACGAGCGCGGACAGCAGAATGCGTAGGCGGACGCGGCGACGCAGATGGATTCGCATGCCGATAGTCATATCGTGTTGGCGCTATGATACCCCATGCCTTCGGATTACCATGCGACCGAAGGAGGGGCCACGCCGGCGAGTCGGCGGCCGCAGTGCCGATGTCGCCGGAACCGGCTAAAGCCCGTACACCCGGCCAAACTTCGTTCGCAGGTACCGGAGGTACGGGGCGGTGTCGAGCGGCCGGCCGGTGGCCCGCCGGATCAACTGCTCCGGGGTGTACTTGCGGCCCCACTGGTGGACATTCTCGCGCAGCCATTCCCGAAGCGGGGCGAACTCGCCACGGGCGACCATCGAGTCGACCTCGCCGCCGAGAGCGGCGTTGGCCGCTTCGAACAACTGCACCGACAGGACATTGCCAAGCGTGTAGGTTGGGAAGTAGCCGATACCGCCGGAGGACCAGTGGACATCCTGGAGTATCCCGTCGGCGTCGGACGGAGGCGTCAGCCCGAGATAGGCCTCCGACCGCGCGTTCCAGGCGGCCGGAGCATCGTCGACACTCAGGCGGCCTTCGAGCAGCTCCACCTCCATCTCGAAGCGCAGGAGGATGTGCAGGTTGTAGGTGACCTCGTCGGCCTCGACCCGAATGAGCGAAGGCTCGACCAGGTTGATCGCGGAATAGAAGGCATCGAGTGTCACGTCGGACAGGGCCGGGAACTGGGCCTGCAGGTCCGGGTAGTACCGGGTCCAGAATGGCCGGCTGCGGCCAACCAGGTTTTCCCAGAGTCGCGACTGGCTCTCGTGGACGCCCAGCGACGCGCCGCTGGCGAGCACGTTCCCGTCGTAGCGTTCCGCCACGCCCTGCTCGTAAAGGGCATGGCCGGTCTCGTGCAGCGTGCCGAACAGGGCCATCGGCAGGAACCGGCGGTTGTAGCGGGTGGTGATCCGGACATCGTCGCGCGAGAACGACGTGCAGAAGGGGTGGACCGTGCGGTCCTGCCGGCCGCGCTGAAAGTCGAAGCCGAACTCGCGGATGACGCGCTCGGCGAACTCGCGCTGCCGGCCCTCGTCGAAGTCGCGCGTCAGCGGCTCCCGGTCAACGGCACGTCCGCGCTCGCGGATGTCGCGGACCAGCGCGACCAGCGACGGCTTCAGGGCCTCGAACATCGTTCTCACTTCGCCGGCCGTCATCTCCGGCTCGTACGCGTCCAGGAGGGCGTCGTACCGCTCGGTCTTATAGCCAAGGCACTCGACAACGCGGCGCTCGAGATCGAGGATCCTGGCAAGCCACGGGGAGAACCGTGCATAGTCCGACGCGGCTCGGGCCGCGACCCAGTGCTCGTGGGCCCGCACGGCGACCCCGGCCAGCTCCTCGACCAGGCTGGTCGGCAGTTTCGCGGCCCGGTCGAAGTCGCGGCGCGCCACCCGCAGGTAAGCAGCCTCGTCGGAGTCCGGGTCCAGGCCGGCTCCGTCCCGCTCCGCCGCGGCCAGCAGCCGCTCGGTTTCGCTCGACACCAGCAGATCATGCGCGAGCTTGCTCGTCAGGGCAATCTGTCCGGCCCGCCGCTCGGCGCCTCCGGGAGGCATGTAGGTCTGCTGGTCCCAGTCGAGAACGGCGGAGATCGAATGAATGGTGGCCACATCGGCCAGCCGCTGCTGCAAAGCGTCGCTGATATGCATTGGGTGTGTATCCGTCATTTGCGGAGAGGCCTCCCGGTAGGCGTTAGTTAAGAGGAATGATTCGGGATGGGACCCGGCGGTTCCTGCACGGTTTTACGATCGAGACCGGCCGGCGCCGGCCAGAATTCCTATTTCTGTTACTTCCGTCATTTCCGTGGTTATACTTCTCTTGACTCCACCTGGCGGGCCACGTTCGCGGTTCGGGGAGCACGCTTTTTGCAATCTTTGCGCCCTCCGTGCTAGAATAGAGGGACGAGTGGCGGACGGGAGTGCCTGTCCGCCGCCGACGGATTTACCCGGTCTCGGGTTGGACCGGAAGGAGATCGAGGTGGCCGTACGCTGGTCTCGAGTACAACTGTATCTCTCGGTGCTGACGTGTCAGGGGCTTTTTGCCACCCTGCGCGAGCGGATACAATACGCCCCGGCCCCGGCGGGGGCCGCAAGCGCGATCCTGCCCGGAAGCGAGGACTCCATCAAGCTTCCGCGTTTCTACGATTACGCCGGCGCGGTCCACGTGCACTCGACCTACAGCGACGGCATCGGGACGGTCGACGAGATCGCCGACGCGGCTAACCAGGCCGGGTTGGACTTCGTGATCCTCTGCGACCACGCCAGCCTGGAAGCGCACACGAACCGTCAGGATGGATGGCACGGGCGCACGCTGGTGGTAGTGGGGACCGAGGTGACAACCGACGCCGGCCATCTCCTCGCCTTGAACGTCCCCGACGATTACCTTCCGGTGACGCATGAGCCGGGAGAGGCCCAGCGCCGGATTGTCGACCTCGGCGGCATCGGCTTCATCGCACTGCCGTGCGACTTGAAAGACCACTGGCGCGACTTCTCCCTGCGGGATTCGCGGATGGGGCTGGAGGTGTTCAACCTGAGCGCCATCGCCCGCACCAAGATCAACCTGCCGGCGATGGCGCTTGTCTGGAGCGGCTACCGGGGCAACAAGCCGCACAAGGCGTTCCACTGGGTGGCCGCGCGCCCCGACCGCGAACTCAGGCTCTGGGACACGCTGATCTGCGAGGGCCGTCGATTGCAGGGGGAGGGGGCGCCCTACAACGTGGTGGTCTCCATCGGCTCGATCGACGCGCATGGGGTGATGAAGTTCGCCGGCCGGGCCTACGAGCTGCCGACATACGCCGAAGTCTTCCGGACACTCCGCACCCACATCCTGCTGCTGGAGCCGTTGACCTCCGGCGACGGCGCGTCAACCGGTCCGGCCGCGCAGCCGGACCTCGACGCCGTCCACCGGGCC
>JBKQWH010000272.1:0-20095 GCA_052139635.1 Capsulimonadaceae bacterium | reverse complement strand
TCTGGTGGCAGCGAGAACGGGCGCCATCTAGATCACTTGAGTCTCGGAACTTGTTGTCCGTGAGTCAAGTTTGCGACACGTGGATAGTTCCTATCGTGGGACAGGCCTCCGTGCCTGTCTTCCTCCTTGTCCATCGCGTCCATACGTCCATAAAACTCGTCGGTCTGAGGCGAAGCCTCGCTAGCGAATAGCCGCCACCTTCACCGCCGCCGGGAGCCGGCTCGTCCCCAAGGTTGATAGGAACACCGTCCCCCAAAAGTCTCTGGTGGGAACATTAGCCCACTCGGGTCCACATTATCGACCGGATCACTTCCCGCATACTCATACGGGTGCAGTCCGCCGAACAGGTGGATCGGGTCCCGGTTTACGAACCGGCCCTGGCTCGGGTCGTAGTACCGATGGCCGAGGAGATCGAGGTCGGTGGCGCTGTCGTGATAATACCCGTACTGGACGCCGAAGCCGGCGTAGGGGGTAAACTCCTGGCCGTAGGCGGAGAAGGCGTGGGCGTCGAAGACGGCGCCGTTGATGTCGGTGCGGAGGGCCGTGTTGCCGCGCGGATCGAACGTGTAGAAGGCCGTTGCGGCCGTTCCGCCGGGGAAGGTGGACCGCATGACGAGGCCGGTTGCGCCGAAGGCGTTGAGGGCGGCGGGGTTGCTGTTCGAATCGAACTCCGCCACGGGCGTGTTGCCGTCGTAGACGAAGTACGTCGTTACGCCGCCGGACGTGCGGGTGGCAACGTGGCCGGCGGCGTCGTAGGTGTACTGAACGGCCCCGAGGCTTGTCAAGTGGCTCTCGTCGTCAAAGGTCGCCGCCTGGCGGTCGTTGGCGGCGACCATATCGAAGTACGCCCCGCCATGTGTCAGAGCGCTGTCGATGTCTGTGGTTCCGGAGGCCGTGCTGATACTGGTAGTGCTTTCGCTGCCCTCAGCGGCCCCGCAATAGGTGTCACGCGAGAAGGCGCCGGATGGTAAGACATCCAAATCTCAGCATGATCACACGCAAATCAAAAAGAGGCTACGGCATCGCCTTCGCGGCGTTCGACGTCGCCACTCCGGTGGGGTCCGACTGCATTTGGGTCAGTGCGGCCTCAAGCGTCGTTTTGTGACCAGCGTCGGTCTCTTTCGAGATCGCATACTTCAGCTCGGCCTGAGCCACGCCGGGGTCCCTTTCGATATAGTCGATGACAACAATCGACAAATCGCGAATCTTTGGGTCGTCGCTGGTCGCGAGGTTATGCTCTACGGCGAGCATCGGCATGATCCCCCCAATTTCAACGAGGGCGCCGGCAAACGGAAATTCGGACCAGTACCATAGGTGACTCTGCGGGCGTGTTGCGTAGTTCGGGTCTTTCATGCCGATCATGTGAGCCAGTGCGTATACGGCACTATCGGCACGCATGTACCCAAGTATGGCTGCCGAATAGAATTGAGTGTCCTGATCGGCGCTGCCGAGATTATTGATCAGAGTGCCGACCATGTCATGGTAGTGAGCCATAGCAGCGTCGGTCAGCTTCTGCTTATGCAAACCGTCAAGCCCGGCCATGCCCTCCAGATCGGTCATTAACTGCGCCTCATTCGCGGCGGCATTCGGTTGTGAGCCATCTGTCTGGGAGTGCGCGGCTGGACATACGCAGAACAGGATCGCTGATACCGCCGCAAAGAGGCTCAAGTACGTTTTTAGTACAAACATTGTTATGCTCTCCTCATGTATCAATTGCCACATGTATTTTGAACGCCACAGTCATAGGCCCCGTAGGGAGCTCAACGTATGGGTCGTCGACATCGAGCTGTCCCAGCTTGGACACGTCGCGGTGTTCGTGCCTCATGAGGGCAAAACGTCTGTTCGTATAATCGGGTATAATGACAAAACACCGGCGCAAGCATCGTACACGCCAGTCCGGCGGCCGCCTCCGCCTCGAAATTCGCACCGTTTGCGGCAATAAACCCAATTAACCCGTCGTGAACGCCTCGAACTGCTCGACGAGTTGTCGCGCGGCCTGAGACATGTCCGGGGCACAGAGGACGGCGGAGATGACGGCGGCACTGGCGGCGCCGGCGGCGGCGACCGAGCCGATATTGGTCGTGTCGATGCCGCCAATGGCGACGACCGGCTTGTCCGAAAAGGCCGCCTTGATCTCGCGAATGCGCTCTACACCGACCGGGGCGCCGGCATCGGCCTTGGTCGACGTCCCGAAGATGGCGCCGACTCCCAGGTAAGTGGCAAACGGGGCGAGCAGCGCCGCCTCCGCCACCGTGCTGACCGACACGCCGATGACGGCCTCCGGGCCGAGGATCCGGCGTGCGTCGACCGGCGCCATGTCGGCCGGTCCGAGATGGACTCCGTCGGCGTCCGACGCGAGCGCGACATCGACGCGGTCGTTGACGATCAGCAGGGCGCCGGCTGCGTGGGCCAGCGAACGCAGCCGCCTGGCGAGCACGATCAGGTCCGGCGTGGATCGATGCTTGTCACGGAGCTGAATGATGCACGCTCCGCCCTGGAGTGCTGCCGACGTCAATTCTTCCGCCGATCGGTCGGGACGCAGCACGGGATCGGTAATGACGTACAGGCCTCGGATTCGCGCCGCGGGGGCCGCGGACGGCGTCGGTGGAACGAGTTGCTTGTCCGGGGCTGCGGGCATGGCGCTCAGCGCCGGGTAGCCGCGGCCGCCGCCGGTCACGACGGGCGTGCGGAGCGCAAGGGCAAGTGCAGACTTGGCGGCTCCGACGGCCGCCGGCAGCTCCATGCCGCGTGCCAGGCCGGCGGCGATGGCGGAGGAGAGGAAGCAGCCTGTCCCGTGGGTGTGGGGCGTTTCAATCCGTGAGCCGGGATAACAGGTGACCGACGACCCCGTGACGAGGATGTCGATCGGATCGCCCGACCGGTGGCCGCCCTTCACGAGTACGGCGCGCGCGCCGGCCGCGATCAAGCGCTCGGCGGCGGCACGGGCGTCCTCGTCGTTGTCGACTTCGATGCCGGTCAGCCGCGCGGCCTCATCCCGGTTCGGAGTGACCAGCGCGGCCAGCGGGACCAGACGGTGTATCAACGCGTCCCGGCCGGCGTCGTCGAGGAGCGGGGCGCCCGAGGTCGCGGCCAGGACAGGGTCGAGAACGATCGGCGGTCCGCTGTCGCCCAGGTTCGAAAGCACGTCCGCGACCGCCTCGACCTGCGCACTGGACCCGAGCATCCCGAGTTTGATCGCGTCCGGCAGTCCGTCATCCAGCAATGCATGCAACTGGGCAGCGACCACGTCCGCCTGAACCGGGCAAACGACCTGAACGCCGTGGCTGTTTTGCGCGGTCAGGGCCGTTATGACCGAGCAGCCGGTCACCGACATGGCCGCGAACGTGCGCAGGTCGGCCTGTATTCCCGCCCCGCCCGATGGGTCGGAGCCGGCGATGGTCCATGCCCTGGGCCTGCTCATCCGGCGGCCAGGAACCGCGCGGGGTCCACCGATGCCGGCGGCGGGGCGTCGTACAACACCATGTCGCTGATCAGGTCGGAGGTGAACGGCGCCAGCAGGATGCCGTTGCGCCCATGGCCGGAGGCGACAAAGCCGTTAGAATAGCCGGGGATCTTGCCGATGATTGGGAGGCGGTCCGGGCTGGCCGGGCGAAGGCCCGCTGTCGCCTCGGTCAGGCTTGCGTCGGCCAGGGCGGGAACCAGACGATTCGCACGCATCCGGAGGCTTGCGATGGCCTCGGACGTGCTTCCGGTGTCAAAGCCGGCCTCGGGCTCCTCGGTCGCTCCGATCACGATCTCGCGGCTCGGTCGAGGCACCAGGTATGTGCCGTGCGCGTAAATCGTATGCGTGAACGGCTGCACGGCATCCGACCAGGGCCGGAACGACGACTTTCGATGAGACACCTCGGTGACCTCGTTGGGCGAGAAGCAGACGCTCAGGATCTGTCCCTTGAGAGGAGTGACCGGAACATCGAGCTCGAGCCGTCCCAGCAGTTCGCGGGTCCACACGCCGGCGGCGGCGATGAGCACCTCGCTGACGATGCCTCCGCCGGGAATCATCATTTCCCAGCCGGTACCACGCTGGCGAAGGTCGGTGACCTCGGTTCGTGAGAGCAGCCGCACGCCCAACAGTTCGCACGCCGCGCGAAGCGCATGCGTCAGCAGGTATGGCGGTATGTGCTTCTCCGCGGGCGACAGCACTCCCACCAGCAATTGCGCGCCGATTTCGGGCTCCATATCCCGCATTTCCGACTGCGACAATTGAAATACCGGGAAACCGCTTTGCGACTGACGGTCGACCGAGTTACACAACTCCTGTGCCTCTTCATCGGTCGTCGCCACCCGTAGAATCCCTGGCCCGTGCAGCGCGATCGGGATTCCCGAATTGTTTGAGATGTCGCGGAGATACTTCGGGTAGCTCCGCAGGCTGGGAACGCCGATCTCGGTAAGGGCGGGAAGGGAGTTGGACTCCGCCAGCGGCGCCAGCATTCCTGCCGCGGCTCTCGACGCCTGACCGCGTTTTCCCGCGTCGATCACCGTCACCGCACGACCTTCAACGGCCAGCCGGTACGCGATCGAGAGGCCGATTACGCCGCCGCCGATAACAGCAACATCGGTTGAGTAGTCTGCCATGGTTTAGATTAACCTCCTGCCGTCATCTGAACGACCTCCAGCCGATCGCCCGGCTGCAGCACGGTCAGTGCGTAGTTTTGACGTTGTATGATGTCGCCGTTATGTTCCACAACCACCATCTCCGGCCGAAGGTTTTTCGACGACAGAAATCCCGCTATCGTCGAATCGTCGTCTATTTGACGCTCATCGCCGTTAATAATGACAATCATGGGTGCACCACCACGACAATTGCGTTCGGCTTCATGGCGCCGGACGCGAAATTCAACAATTCGGAATTTATGGTACCATCTTTGACACGCAGAAGTTAACCCCCCGAACGGCCGATTGTATGGCTGCCGCGGACGACGTTCCGCGCGACGACGGTTCCTGGCGCCGCATTCCGGGCAAGGACTTTGAATTGCGGGGTGTCCTGTGACTCGAACCTGCGAAGAGTGTGGATTTGACTTCTCGACATCGGACCGCTGTCCGCATTGCGCGCGGCCGGCCGGCCACGCAAACTTCGACGTGGGCGCTTCCCCGACGGATGTCGACCAGGCGGGCCTCGACGAGGACTGGCATCTCGACCCGAACCTGGCCGTTCGACCGGTCCTGAGCGGGTGCCAACTGAACTGGTTTGACGCGCACCGCAATGGAGACGACGAGGCGCCTTCGACCGCTCGTCCGAACGACGGATACGATGACGCGCTCGAGGATGACGACGTTCGCCTCGAAGCGGAGCGCACCATCGTGCTCACCCTCGGCCGCCGCAGATTTGGCGAACCGAACGCACGGATTCGACGGACCATACAGTCAATCACTTCGTCGATTCGCCTGGATGGTCTGGTCGATCGTCTCCGGGACGCCGATTCGTGGGAGGATCTCCTCGGCACGATTTGAGGTCCTGC
This sequence comes from Capsulimonadaceae bacterium, assembly GCA_052139635.1. GTDB lineage: Bacteria > Armatimonadota > Armatimonadia > Armatimonadales > Capsulimonadaceae > JBKQWH01. The sequence goes on along the minus strand of JBKQWH010000272.1, from coordinate 14,618 downwards.
GGCCCCTTGCTCGTTCGTTATTCCGCCTGCGATCGTCTATTTCTCCCGCAGGAGCGGCGCCACTGCCGCGGTAAACTGGGCCGGAGTCTGCTTGCCGCTGAGTTCCTGGACGAGCTTTCCGCGCCGGTCATAAATGAGCGTGCGCGGCAAATCGCCCTGCCAGGCGGGGTCGAACGCGTCGATGAACTTGCCGGGATCGGCGGCGTGCTCGAGAAACTGGGGGAAGTCGGCGCCCTCCGCCCGCAGGAACGGGATGACCTTCGTCTTGATGTCGGGGGTGGAATCGGCCGACACCGCCATGACTACCAGGCCCTTCGACCGATATCGATGCTGCAGTCGAACCAGATCGGGGAACTCCTCGACGCACGGGCCGCACCAGGTCGCCCAGAAATTGACCACCACCACGTGGCCTCGGTGGGAGGCGATGGCCTGCTGAATGGCCGGCGCATCGGCGGGAGTTACGGTCAATACGGGGGGCCGGGCGCCCGCGGGAGCGGCGATCACGGCAAGAGCCGCGGTCGCCGCCATCCATATGCGCACTGTTTCTTTCTTCTCCCGTTTCGGAGTGGGTTCATTACTCATTGCAGTTTCTTGATCGAGCAGCCGAACGCTTTCGTCTCGGGTTGCGCGACCGGCTTTCCGGCGAGGACACTCGTAAGCGCGTCGGCCAGATCGTGCGTCGTTACCTCATCGACGTCCATGTTGTTGTCGATCCGTCCGTGGTATGCCAGCTTGCCGCCTGCCGTGATCACGTAGACCGTGGGGGTGCAGCGGGCGCCATACTGGTCGGCAACGGAGCTGTCGGGGTCCTTCAGTACCGGAAACGGGAACTTGTTCAATTGTGCATGCGTCGCACATTCCGACGCCGGCTCGGTCTGGTTGGAGTTTATCCCCACAAAGGCAGCCCCATCGGGCCCGAAGCGCTGGGCGAGCGCGACCATCCGGTCATTATAGGCGTTAGACACCGGGCAGCGCGTTGCGATGAACATGACCACGATCGCCTTCTTACCCTGGAGCAACGCGGAGAGAGCCGTCGAGTTGCCCGTCGTCACGTCTTTCAGGGTGAATTCGGGCGCAGGCTTACCGATTTCGGGAACGGTTGAGCCCTGCGCGCGGACAATGCCGGCGCACGCCAGAACTGCCACAAGGATACCGGCCGCGCAAAGGAGATAAGCAGATCGAACTCGATATTTCATGATTGACCTCCGTGCCGGTCATTCCGGCCAGACAGATTACGAAAGAGTTAACAGTCGCGGCGGGAGTGGTCTCAATCCATGTTCTTTGAGGCTATCCCTCCTGGCCCAGGCGGGTTAGCACCCGAGTGAGCAGGTTCCAGACCTGCGGGACGGTCGTTGTGTCGACCCGCTCGTCCGCGGTGTGGATCGCCTCAAGACGGGGCCCGAACGAGATGGCGTCCATCCCCGGGACCTTTGCGGAGATCACCCCGCACTCGAGGCCGGCGTGAACGACCTCGACAATCGGGGGGCGCCCGTTCAGCTCTCGAAACTCGGCCTCAACGACGCGCAGCAAATGCGACTGCGCTCTGGGCTCCCAGTTCGGATACGCGGATTGAACGCATAAAGTGCCGCCGGCCTCGCGGGTGAAACCGGCAACTTGGTCGCGAAGCGCCGATATATCCGCTCCCACGAAGCTCCGAAGGCTAACGACGACCTGGAATTCCGCCTCCGTAGTGGCAACCGTCGCCACGTTATCGGACGTCTGCACTTTTCCGTCGAACACCCGGCTCATCGTGGTTACCCCGGTGGGCAGCGCTTCGAGCAGTGTCAACAAACGGTCCGAATCGCGGATGTCGACGGCGTCGACCGGCTCCCGGCCGGTTTTGTTTACGACAATGGTCAGGTTTGGGTCGTCGGTTCCCCAGAGAGCCCGTTCGCGCGCCAGACGCGAGTTGGCCGCGTGCATCAGCCGTGCGGTTGCGGATGGTGACGTGGTCAGATGGGCCGATGCGGCGCCCGGGATAGCGTTGTGCGCCGAGCCGCCGGCCATGGAGACGAGCCGATAGTCGATCCCCTCCCAGCGCGCCTCGCGCAGCAGGGACGCCAGCAGCTTGATAGCGTTGACGCGCCGCTGATGGATTTCCACGCCGCTGTGGCCGCCCAAACCGCCGGAGATGCAGACCTCGACCAACTGCATGCCCGGCGCGACCGAGCTGCGATTGGCCGGCAGTGTCAGCAAGTCCGTCTCGCCGCCCGCACAGCCGATCGTTACGGAGTCGGGGTCCTCGCTGTCGAGGTTCAGGAGGGTGGTGGCTGTTACCAGAGACGGGTCGAGGGCGGATGCGCCGAGGAGGCCGATCTCCTCGCCGGTGGTAAAGATCACTTCGAGTGGTCCTGTCGGGAGGCTCAGGTCGGTGATCAGCGCCAGGCACGCCGCGGCGCCGATACCGTTGTCGGCGCCGAGGGTCGTACCCGTCGCCGCGATCCAATCGCCGAGCCGGCGGACCCGGATCCTGTCGCGGGTCCAGTCATGTTCGACCCCCTCCGCAACAGCCTCGACCATGTCGACATGTGCCTGCACGGCAACCGGCTTGCCGGCGCCCTGGCCCACCCGGTTGGGGACGTAGACCACGCAGTTTCCGGCCGCGTCGGTCCGCCAGGTGCATCCGCTCGAGTGGGCGACGGTGCGGACATAGTCCATTGCGGCTTGCTCCCCGTGCGATGGCCGGCGGATCTGAGTCAGCGCGTCGAAGTGGCGCCAGAGATCGACCGGTTCCAGGCCGGCAAAGGCTTCATTCATAGAGATTCTCCCGGTTTTTGAACCTGAATGAGACGCGGTTCTTACGGTGGCAGTATACCCGCAAGCCAACCGCGCTGATCGTAACGCAGCCGTCCTTCCGCGCTCTTCGGTCCGGTGTTGACGGCGACGATGGTATACTTGTATTGTTTCGCGTCTGTCGCATGCTGGTGAGCCGGAACGCGGAAGGCACGTGAGGCCGGCCGATGAGGTGATGGAATGCCGCAGTATGATTTGAACGGAAATCCGATCGGGGACGACCCGCCGGCGTACGGCGCGCCTGCCGCGGGGCCGGGACAGCCGCAATACGATCTGGCCGGAAACCCCGTGCCCGGGCAGCCCTACACGCCGCCGTACCCGCAGCCCGGCCCCGGTGTCGCGCCTCAGCCGCCCACTTATGCCGCGCCGAACGTGTACCCACAGGCTCCGAACCCGTATCCGCAGGCGCCGAACGCGTACGGTCAAGCCCCGACCCCGTACCCACAGGCGCCGAACGCGTACCGTCAAGCCCCGACCCCGTACCCACAGGCTCCCAACCCGTACGTCGGGCCGTCTCCGGCTGCCGGATACAGCGGCGGCCAACCCGCCTCGAAAGGCGGCGGCCGCACATTTGAGATTGTCCTGAAGTCCATCGCGGGCTTGTTGATCGTGGCAGTGCTGGGAGTTGCTGCCTGTATTGTGGTTCCTGATATGTATCCACCGCCTGTGCCGGCTCCTACCAGCTATGCGCCGTATACCACCGACGATGGCATCTACACCATGAACTATCCCGCCGGCTGGACCATATCACCGATCGACAAGACGCAGGGAACCGAGGAAAAGAAGATTGATGGCGGCGTCGTGTTCACGAAGGGAACGGCGAGGATCGAGGTGGCTGAGGGCACGCCGCTCGATTTCGACGCCACCGGTATGGAGAAGGTCATGCAGCTCAGCAATGCGGACAGCGACACCCCGTGCGATATGGCGTTCTTGAGATACCATCGACTGGCGACCCATTGGCTTGCCGGGTATCGTCAGGATGACCCCATCCCCATTGATGGGACGGCCTTCAGATCGGCCCAGCAGGCGACCTTTACCGCCGACCGGGAGATTTACGGCTTTGGCGGGCCGATCAAGGGGTATCTTACGTCGGAGTCGGACCACGAGATCAGCATTGTCATTCTTTGCGAGTGCCGCGCCAGGGACTGGGACCACCTGAAGGGGCCGTTCCAAACCGTCATCAATTCGATCGTTACGCCCCAAAAGCCGAATCTCGATCCCCTGGATATCGGGCCGCCAACACCAGCGGATTCCACACCATCGGACAGCGGTGGAAGCGGCGCTTCCTCTCCGGGAGACGCCGGGGAATGACGGGGGGGCACACGCCCGGCGCGGTTGACACTCCGGAACGACTTACGGTAAACTGTGCGCCACTATGCCGACTGTCGCCATTGCTAATCTCGGCTGTAAGGTGAACCAGTACGAGACGGACCGGATCGCCGAGAGCTTCGAGGCATGCGGTTTCACACGGACCGACTTCCGCGAGCCGGCGGACGTGTATGTCGTCAACACGTGCTCCGTGACGGCCGACGCGGACAAGAAATCCAGGCATACGGCCCGGCGTGCCGCCCGGCAGAACCCGGCGGCACGAGTAGTGCTCACCGGTTGCTTCGCACAGTTGGCCATCGACACCAGTCTGGCGGTCGAGGGCGTCTCGCTTCTGGTCCCGAATTCCGACAAGATGCGCACCGCGTCACACGTACTCCACGCCTTTCCCGATCTTATGCAGTACAGCGGGTCGCCCGCAAGCGTTATTCCACATGGGAGCGACGGCCTGCACGCGCACGCTGTCTTTCCCGAATCGGCTCCGGGCGGCCTGATTGCGCGCGGTCAATTGACCCAATCGGCCCGGCCGCGGACTCGGGCCACCCTGAAAGTCCAGGACGGGTGCCGCCACATGTGCGCATTCTGCTCCATTCCCTATACGCGTGCCGTAATGGCCAGTCGTCCGCTGCCCGATATCCTCACCGAAGCGAGGGGGCTCGCGGACGCCGGAGTGCGCGAGGTTGTCGTGACGGGAGTCTGTGTGGGCGCTTATGGAATGGAGGATGACAGCAGCGGCGCGCGCCTGTCCGACGTCCTTCTGGCGGTCGCGGACATCCCCGGCATCGAGCGAGTCCGGCTGTCCTCGGTCCAGCCGATCGAGGTTGGCGACGATATTGTCGACGCCCTCGCCTCTCATCCGAACATCGCACCGCACCTTCATCTGTCGCTGCAGAGCGGCGACGATACCGTTTTGCGGCGGATGGGGCGGCCCTACGACACAGGCTTTTTTGCCGATCGAGTCGCCCGGCTTCGCGCGGCGGTCCCGGGCATCGGCCTGACGACCGACGTGATAGTCGGTTTTCCCGGCGAGACGGAGGATCTCTTCCGTAACACGTTGAGTTTTGTCGAGCGCATGCAGTTCGCGGGGGCGCATGTATTCCGATATTCGCCGCGACGGCGTACGGCCGCCGCGGAACGCCCTGACGATGTACCTCCCGAAGAGAAGGAAACTCGGCATCGACGTCTCACTGCTGTCTGTGCGACCGCACAACGCGCCTTTGCGGCCACACTTATTGGCCAGACCGTCGAGGTTATTGTCGAGGCAGCCGGCGCGCGTGACGGATGGCTGTCCGGTTACACCGGGAATTACGTTCGAGTTCAATTCGCGGCGAGCGGCCGGCGCGGCCGGATTGAGCGCGTTACGGTCGAGAGTGTCCTGCCTGAGGGCGACGCCTTCGGCAATCTCGTGCCGGTATTCGCCGTTTCGCGAGACAGTCTCTGAAACAATCCTCTCCAAAACTTCCGGCTTTTCCGTCTTTTCCGTGGTGAAACTTCCTAATTCCGAATGGCCGAATTCGACATAATGCCGCTGGCACCGAGCTGCGCCGAATCCGAACGATGTTGAATCCGTCAACGACAAGAATCGTAGGGGCGAGACAGAGGGCACTGAGCGGAACCTCCTGCCATAAGTAACGCAATCGCAGTGCCCGGCGCCTCGCCCGCCGGCTGCGCGGAGCGCCGGTGAATTACGGTCCACACCCGGCCCCGGCAATGGGAAATTTCCCTGATTTTTTTGTTAAGATTTCTGCGTTTACCGGAGTTTTGAGCAGGAATTCGTCTCAACACCGCGTATCATGTTAGTATGTCACGATTGAAGGTTCTCCTCACTGGGCCGGGAGGACGCATCGGCCCGCATATTCTTCCGGCCTTTATGGACCGGTACAATTTGGTGGTCGCGGATCGGCGTCCCGTTCCGGGAATGGAACGCGCGACGATTATCATGGATCTGCAGGATCAGTCCGTCCTCCGCGACGCGATGGCCGGAGTCGACGTTGTCGTACACCTGGCGGCGACGTCGGATGAGGCGCCCTTCCTCGATAACCTCATGCCCAACAACGTTGCCGGTGTCTACAATGTGATGCAGGCGGCCGTGGACACCGGAGTGCGAAGGGTCGTCTTTGCGAGCACTGGCCAGACGGTGAGCTGGCGGCAGATGGATCGACCGGTGCGCACCGCGGACCCACCCCAGCCGCTGACCATTTACGGGGTGACGAAAGTCTTCGGCGAGGTGCTCGGGCGATTCTTCCACGACAAATTCGGGATCGAGTTCATCGCAATCCGAATTGGCGCCTTCGAGACCTGCGACAGCAAGAAGCTGCGTGAACATGTGGGCCTTCAGAATAGTTGGCTCAGCCCGTGCGACGCGGTGACGCTGCTCCAACTGGCCGTCGAGAAGCCGGGCGTCGGATACGCCGTAATCTTCGGGACCTCGAAGACTCGCGAGGTTGTTCTGAGCCTCGACGAGGCGCGCGAAGTGCTGGGATACGAGCCGCAGGATGACATACGGGACATCTTGCCGGACTTACGTCTCGAACAGTGATGCCCCGAGAGAGAAGAGAGAAGATAGGAATATAGTCGACTATTTCCTATCTTCTATCTTCTATCTTCTATCTTTTCTCCTCATGCGGTATAACCGAATGCATGACTAACTACTGGCTTGTTAAAAGCGAGCCGTCGTCCTACTCGATCGACGATCTCGAACGGGACGGCAGCACGATGTGGGACGGTATTCGAAACTACCAGGCACGGAACTATATGCGGGATGGGATGCGGCTTGGCGACCGCGTCCTGTTCTATCATTCGAATGCCGACCCGACCGGCGTGGCCGGAGTGGCGCAGGTGTGCCGGGAGGCCTACCCGGATCATACCGCGCAGGACCCCGAGAACCCGCACTTCGATCCGTCCGCGACCGCCCAGAACCCGATTTGGATGATGGTCGACCTATCTTTCGAGGCCAAGTTTTCCCGAACGGTCACTCTTTCGGAGCTTAAGACCACTGCCGACCTCGCGGGTATTGTCGTTGCGCAGAAGGGCTCGAGGCTCTCTGTGCAGCCCGTGAGCGAGGAGCACTTCAAGACGATCGTGCGGATGGCCGCCCTGGAGAAGTGAGCCGAAAGTGGTCGCAATGATTGGATCGGGCTGTGACATTGTTTCAACGTGGATTGAGATCGGCGATGGCAAAGACACGTGAGTGATACGTGGATGAACGCGCTTCTATCGAGGCTTGGACTGCGCGATGTTCCAAAGGGGCTGCGCATCCGTGATGGCTTCCTCGGATGCGAAGGTGTAGTGAATCTGGTGTTCGTCCAGAAGCGCGAGACTCGTCCACGGCACGCAGTATATGTCGTTGGAAAGACACGTGCAGTGCGAATGCTTGATTAGCTCGTTGAAGCCAAGCACAGCATCGTCCGGCGTATTAAACTTTATATATGCGTTCTTCACCGAGTTCCTCCTGTGGACTCGTCACAATCATTAGCAAAAAACGTGCCAATGCTATACTCTAGTCGATCTTTTGGGTGGCGTAATGCGGCTCCAAGTGTAATAATGTGCGCATGTAAAACGAGATGACTTCCGGATATTCGTGTTCGACAATACGTTTCGGTGGGCGCAGGGGTTCTTGACACGTCAGTGTGCCTGTGGTATGATTAATTCTTATAGATCGTTGCGGCCAGCCGACAGCCTCGAGGAACGCCGATACCATAATGCAAGACGACGAAATTATTCTCACCCCCGCTAAGTACAAGGAGTTGGAGGCCGAGTTGGAACGGCTTACCACTGTGGAACGTTCCGCGATCGCCGAGCGCATCCGAACTGCGCGCTCGCTCGGTGATTTGAGCGAGAACTTCGACTACCACGACGCCAAAAGGCAGCAAGGCTTTCTCGAGGGCAAGATCATCAACTTGAAACAAACCCTCGAACGCGCCCGGATCGCCGACTACTCGGCTGCGAGTGGTGGCAGCACCGTCACGATTGGCTCGCGGGTCAAAGTGTACGACGAGGAGTACGACGAGGACATTGAGTACATGATTGTCGGAGTTGTCGAGGCCGATGCGGCCAATAACCGCATCTCCAACACCTCTCCCGTCGGTAAGGCCTTCCTGGGCCACAAGGTGGGCGACAGCGTCGAGGTGTCCACTCCGGCCGGTAAAGCTGTCTACAAAATCGTGGAAGTCTCCTGAGGCAGCGTCGCTGACGTACATTCAACCGAAAGCGATCAGAAGGAGCGCCTGATGTCCGTCCGCACGTATCCGGTCAACGAGGCGCGCCTCGTGCAGACCTTTCTCGATCTTGCCCGGCAGAACACTCCCCCTCGGTGCGAACGGGACGCCGCAGAGGTGGCCCGGCGACTTCTCGAGTCGCTTGGCTTCGAGTGCGAGTACGATGATGCTGGTGAGAAGGTTGGTGGCAATGTCGGCAACCTGATCGCATGGAAGCCGGGCACGGTCTCCAGTGCGATTCCGATCTTCTTCTCCGCGCACTTCGACACGGTTGAACCCACCCCGGGACTCGAACCGATCATCGAGGGCGACATCATCCGGTCCGACGGCAAGACGCTTGTCGGGGCCGACGATAAGTGCGGGCTCGCCCCAATCCTCGAGGCGATGCAGATTCTCGACGAGCAGAAGATCCCCCATGGCGGCATCCAACTCCTGCTGACGATCTGTGAGGAAATTGGGCTGGTCGGGGCCCGCCATTTGGACCCGAATCGAATTCGGGCCCGCTATGGCTTCGTTCTCGATGCCGGGCCGCCGGTCGGATCGATGGTGTACCATGCCCCGTCGCAGGACATCTTCGACGTGGTTATCCACGGCCGGCCGGCGCACGCCGGGGCGGAGCCGGAGAACGGAGTGTCCGCCATCCTGATCGCTGCGCGGGCGATCGCCCGCATGAAACTCGGCCGTATCGACCACGAGACGACCGCGAATGTCGGCATCATCCATGGCGGAGTCGCGACGAATATCATTCCCGCGACGGTCACGCTCAAGTGTGAGGCTCGCTCGCGCCGTCAGCCGAAGATGGAAAAGCAGCGTGACGCCATGATCGCGGCCTTTCGGGAGGAGGCCGACCTGCTTGGAGGAACGGTCGATGTCGACTGTTATAACGCCTATCCCGGCTACGAGCTTCCAATGGAATCGCCGGCGCTCTTGATTGGCCAGACGGCTGCCGAGCGACTCGGCATTGAGCCTCTTCTTCGCGTGACCGGAGGTGGCGCCGACGCCAACTACTTCAATGCATACGGAGTTCCCACCACCGTGCTTGGCTGCGGGATGAGGAATATCCACCGTCACGACGAGTACCTGCTGATCTCAGATATGGTGGCCAGCACACGGATGGTGCTCTCTATTGTCGAAGTGGCCGCGGAGTGGCCGGAGGGGACGGAAGGATGCTGACACTGGCCTCGGGAGTTGTCGTTACGGCGCGGAAATGGGGAGCCGATGCGCAGGAGCTGACCGTCGATGTCGACGGTACGCCGCGCCGGGCGCTCCACTACCTGGCCCTCGGCGCCGCCGTCGTGGTTGGCGAACGCGTCCTCCTCAATACGACGGCGCGCGAGTTGGGCCTTGGCACCGCGGGCTACGATTTCGTGGTTGCGAAGGAGACTCCGCCGGCTCGCCCGAAGCCAAAGACGGAAGACTCCTGTAGGGCGGCCCGCCCGGGGCATATCGTCAAGGGCCGTTACACGCCCTGGCAGCACACCGTCCTGACCCTCGAGGAACAGCCCGAATACGCGGACATCTGGAAGGGCGATCTCGACGGCATGCCGGTCCTCGCCGGACAACTCCACTCGCAGATCATCCCGGTGGCTGCGGGGCTCAAGAAAGCCGGCTTGGAACGGGTCGTCTACATCATGACCGACGCCGCTGCGCTGCCGCTGGCCTTCAGTCGCGCGGTACGCACCGCGAAGGCGGCCGGCCTCATCGCCGCCTCCATCACCTGCGGCCAGGCGTTTGGGGGAGACCACGAGACAGTTACGCTGCACTCGGCATTGATTGCCGCCAGGCGACTGGTCGGGGCAAAGGCTGCGGTGGTCTGCCAGGGACCTGGTAATGCCGGCACGGGGACACGCTACGGCTTCGGCGGGATCGAGCAGGCCGGTATCCTCGATGCCGCGGCGGCGCTTGGTGGATATCCGATTGCGGTCGTTCGCATGTCCTGCGCCGATTCGCGCGAGCGGCACCGGGGGATCAGCCACCACACCCTCACGTCCTTGCGGCTCGTCCGATCCCGCTGCCTCGTCCCGCTGCCCGAAGGACAAGGGTACGCCGGCATCCCCGCCGACATCGCCGACCGCCACGACCTGCTGCGTGTAGACGCGTCCGGCGTCGTCAATGGGCTCGCAGACTTTCTCGGCCCTCCCGGCGGCCCAACCGACGAGTGCGACGCCCCGGAACTGTCCGGGAAGGAAGTCCTGTCCACGATGGGCCGCACAATCGAAACCGATCGGGTATTCTTTTTGGCAGCCGCGGCCGCCGGACTTGCGGCCGGGACCCGTGCAGCGTGACCGCTCCCGTGCGGAATCCTTCTGGCGTATCCCGGCGAAGCCCGAACCAGGAGAAGACAGGAAGTTTTGCAACCCGTTGTGAAACTTCCGATCCTTTCCGCACGTTTCGCGGTCAGACGAATCGCATAGTGCGGCATAGCCGCAACCAAACGGAGGCACTGAAGCGTTAAGCATAACTCGACAGAAAAATTCCTGTTCCGTGCTTTCCGTGTTTTCCGTTGTTAAGATTCCTGATTCCGGATTCTTCTCCGCCCGCGACGATTCTGACCATTAGTATCATAGAAACGGAGAAAACATGCCCGAAGTACAGACAGAAACGCTCATTTCCAGCCGGCGCGTCTACGAGGGCCGTGTGCTGAGCCTTCGCGTCGACGACGTGCGGCTGGCCAACGGTATCGAGGCCCGCCGCGAGGTCGTCGAACACCGCGGAGCCGTGGCCATCGTGCCAATGGTCGATCGCGAGACCGTCATACTGGTGCGCCAGTACCGCACATCTACCGGCCGTGTCATGCTCGAAGTCCCCGCCGGTTCCCTCAACGAAGGGGAGAGCCCGGAGATCTGCGCACATCGCGAGTTGGCCGAGGAGACCAAGTTCGACGCTCGCCACATGCAGTACCTGTACGGCACCTTCATGGCGCCCGGCTACTGCACGGAGGTCATCCACGCGTTCCTGGCACTGGGCCTCGAGCCCTGCGAGCGCGATGCGGACGACGACGAGTTTATCGAACTCGTGCGCCTGCCTCTCGACGAAGCCATCGGTCTGATTGGCAAGGGTGAGCTTCAGGACGCCAAGTCCGTCGCCGCCCTTCTCTACGTCGCCCGAATTCTGCCGACAATCGAGTTCTGAACCGTGATGGCGGCTACGACGAGGACGTGACACATGAAGGTATATTTTCGACTCGGCGTCAGTATGTGGAGCTATGTCTCCGCGTGGCGCAGCGGGGCAATCGACATCCCGGGCTTCATTCGTGAGGCCGCTCGGCTCGGCGCTGACGGCGTCGAGCTGCTCGAGTGCTTCTGGAAGGACCGCGCCGCGGAAATGCCCGCGGTTCGCGATGTTCTGACCGAGACGGGTCTCCCGGTCGGCGTGTACTCTATCGAGAATGACCTGGCCGTCGCCGATACCGCGAAACGGGCCGCGGAGGTCGACGTGATCCGTGCCGGAGTGGACACCGCCGTCGAACTCGGCGCGCGAACGGTGCGCGTTTTCGCCGGCGATGCGCGGCCGGGCGTCTCCTCTTCCAGGGCCCTGTCCTGGATTGTCGACGGACTTGGCGCCGCCGCCGAGTATGCCTACGAGCGCGGCGTGACCCTCGCCCTCGAGAACCGTGGCCGCCTGGCCGGCCGAGCCGACCAGGTCGAGGCCATTCTCAAGGCGGTGGCGAGCCCGGCGCTCAAGGCCAACCCGGACACGGCCAGTTTCCTTCTGAATCACGAGGTCCCTCACGACGCCGTCGACCGGCTTGCGACACGGGCCGCGATGGCTCACGTGACGGATTTTGAGTTGATGCCCGACGAATATGCGGGCCCGGCACACGTGTCGATCGACGGCGTCAAGTACGCCGGCCGCCCGGTTGGCGCGGGCGGTGTCGACATCGCCGATTGCATCAACTCCCTGCGTCAGGCCGGCTTTACGGGTTGGCTCGACATCGAATTCGAGGGCGAACAGGACCCGTTCACCGCAGTCGCCGAATCGGTCGAGTACGTCCGGCGCCTTCTGGCCTGAGTCTTGCATGCCGTGACTGTGGGCCGCAGATTGTGACGACTGACCGCCTGACCGTCCGACCAGTCTGACTCGTCTGACCTGTCCGACTCGTCTGACCTATCAAACAGGTGCGACTCTGGTCCACGTGGCATGTGGCGCGCTGATGCTAATATGTATTTTGGACACCCCTCTCCCTCAGGGAGAGGGGCCGGGGGTAAGGGATGAAGCATACGGTTGTCGTTCTAGAGGGTGACCAGACCGGCCAGGAGTTGCTGGTCGAAGGGCTGAGGGTCCTCGATCCATCGGTCACGCGAGTCGATCTCGGCTTCGAGCATTACGATCTCTCGCTCGCAAATCGTGAGAAAACGGCCAACGGCGTCACCCACGAGGCCGCGGCGGCCATGCGCAAGCATGGCTACGGCATCAAGGCCGCGACCATTACTCCGGAGACGAAGGGCAGTGTCGGCTCGCCCAACGCGATCCTGCGGCAGGAGATCGACGGCACCGTGATCGTACGGACCGGGCGTCGTCTCCCCGGCGTCCTTCCCGTTGGCGGCGTGTCGTCGCCCATTGCCGTGGTGCGCATGGCGGTCGACGATGCCTATACGGCGAAGGAATGGCGGGAGGGCGAAGGATATGACGAGGTTGCCTATCGAACAGAACACATCAATCGGGGCACCTGCCGCATGGTCGCCGAGTTCTCGTTCCGCCAGGCCCGCAAGATGAACGCGTGCGTGTTCGGCGGGCCGAAGTACACCGTTTCTCCGATTTATGAGGGGATGTTCAAGGAGGAGATGGACGCGGCTTCGAAGCGCTATCCCGATGTTCGGTACGAGCCGCAGCTCATCGACGCCACCTATGCCCTCGTGATGCGGCGCGCCTCGGAAGCGCTGGTCATTCCCGCCCTCAATCGCGACGGTGACTGCTTGAGCGACCTTGTGCTCACGTTTTTCGGGTCGATCGCCGGCTCGGAATCGATTTTGATCTCCTTCGACGAGAATTTCGAGCCCCGTGTCGTCATGGCCGAGGCGCCGCATGGCACCGCACCGGCCCTCCAGGGCAAGAATCTCGCGAATCCGCTCGCAATGATCCTGGCCGGCGCCTCGCTGCTCACCTTTTTGCACACCCCCGAGGCAACCCGCGCCTCGCGCGCCATCTACGAAAGCGCCTTCGAGGCGATTAACGAGGGCATCCGCACCCTCGACCTCGGCGGCCACTCGACAACCAGCGAGTTCACCGAAGATGTCGTCCGCCGCGTCCGCAACAAGATCGAGGCCTGGCAGTCGCTCGGAGACATCTAGCGGCGGAATAAGGAGAGAGGAAGGACACGGCCCCGGTACATCAGGGATTTCCGAAAATTCCGGGCTTTCCGTGGTGAAATCCTTGTATGTCTTCTCGTTCCTGTTCCGTCCTATTCCTCTTCCGGGGTGCGAGGGAGATTGCAGTCGATGGTTTCGTTCGAATCCAATCCGTTGACTGTCCTCAGCTATATCGCCGCGCCGGCGGTGCTCACCAACGCATCGTCGGTGCTGGCGCTGGGCACCAGCAATCGATTCGCGCGCGCGGTCGACCGCGCCCGAGCCCTGGCGCATGAACTGGAGGGGGGCGGCTGCCCGCCGGAACGGGTGGAGGGCCGCTTGAGCCAGCTCGACCGTGTTGAGAAGCGTTCGCTGCTTCTCGTACGCGCGCTCGCCCGGTTCTACGCCGCCGTCGGCTGCTTCGGGGCATCGTCGCTCATCTCGCTGGTTGGGGGAGGGCTCACCGCCGTTGGCCACATGACTTTGTCGCGCGTGGCGCTGGTCCTCGGCCTCGTCGCCGGCTTCACCGGCGTCGGAACCATCGTCCACGGCTGCGTGCTGCTGCTGCACGAAACCCGCCTCGCCGTCCTCAACCTGCGCGAGGAATCCGCCCGCATCCATGCGGAACATCTGGAGCGGGCGAAACGGTGTACGGAAGCGTCTCAAGGAAGCGCGGAGTAAGATTGAGGATGGAATAGTCGGCCATTCAGCACGCGGATGGCCGTCGGGCGTGCGCGGCCGATGCTTGCGCTCGCAATGGCATTTTACACGATCATTCGGACGGTCGTTCCTACCATCGGATGCTGTCTCTTCCACCGCGCCGTCGTCGCCGGCGCCGGCCAGCACGAAGCGTACCTGATCATCGAAGTCCGTGGTCTCAAAATCCGGCACCACACGCAATCAAGTGCCCTCCCTCAGTCCCATCGAGCAGATGATCTTCGGCTCGGCGGAGTCCGCGCCGGAGCGAAGCGACGAGGGCGGACATTACGCCCTC
>JBKQWH010000271.1:0-16079 GCA_052139635.1 Capsulimonadaceae bacterium | reverse complement strand
TGAAACCCGCCCCCGCCAACAATCGGATATGACAGATCGCCTCTCAATCGGGAATAATTATCACACAAATTGTTAGAGCGCTCGAAGCTCCAATCGGCGTAGTCTGTATACGCCGTTATCGCGAATTGGGGCTCCTAGCTTCGCCTCGTAGGCGAAGATCGTTAAAAATGGGTCAAGTTCTGCTTCATGCTAGAAACCCGGCCGAAAAGTCAGACAGGTATATTAGCAATGTGACAGCATAACATACAAATAATTCTGTCCCGGCGAGCCGAATCTCTTCAAAAGCAGCGATTTCCAGCCGCCCTTCTAGACCCGAAATGGGTGCCATGCTCATCCAGAGCCATGGGCATGACACCCGGGTAAAGACCACTCGGCGGTATAAGGCGTTTGATGCGAAGCTTCGCTAGTAAGAATACGAAGTGATTCCAACCGCCGTCCAGCCAGAATATGGTCCGTAGGAGAATAATTTAGGCGATGGCTGGCTCGAGCTACTTCCATCATACAGCTCGCCGTCAACTAAGCTCCAAATCGATATCGATCCGTTCGTGCCTGGTATTATCTCGTCGGTATTCCCGTTCGCGTCGTTTGTCAATAGCGTCGGCGCTGTGCTGCCGGAGTAACTACCATACGTGAACACGGCAGGATAAGACGACGGAATAGATGCGCTTTGAGAGTTAAATGACCAGAGCACCGAAGAATTATTAGGCCCACTCCAGAGCACATGGGTAATGAGGGCGCTGTTGTATGAACTTCCGCTCACGGAAATGCTTTTCGCGCTATAGCCACTGAACGGGCCATAGGAGTTGGAAGTATACGTACCTGCACTGTTATTGACGTTCCATATAGCGCCATTGACTTATGTCACGATACAACCGCAACGGTGCTTTCAAAACGGCGGCCAGCGCCATCAACAAGTATAACCGCGTGACTTTAGTTTGTCAAGGGTGAATTTCAAAATGATGCACATGCCGTGCCGTTCGTCAAGCCAGTGTCGATATAGCCGGATCTCCCGAGCCCGGTGAGATAGGGGGTCGAACTCTCGGCCCCACTGGTGGTCGCGCGATAGAGGTTATAGCTCGTGGCCCCGGCACTCAGCGGCCGCCAAGCCGGTTGGGACGGGGGGATCCCTGACCCCTGCCACTCCTGCGACCGCCGCGACATCGACTTCGGCGGCTGCCGCTGTCAAGCCGCGGTTCTCACCGGCGACCCTGCCAATGCCGACCCTGTCTGCGACTTATCACCCCACCACGCCAGCCTCGTCGACATGGTCGAGCGCCTGCAAGCTTCGGAAACCATACCGGCCTACGCGTTCCGGGTGAATCCGTAGGTCCGGGATGAGCGTGTCATGTACAACAAGTACATTGGCTTGTGGCGAAGGCATAAGGATTTCCGCCCGCTCATTCAACGTCAAACTCTATCGTAAGCGGCAAGCCGCCGAAATCAATGCCAGAATTGGGGCTGTTAGCAATATCCGACCACTTCCGTCCAACAAACGCTTCATTAAAATTCACCGTCTTGGGTCCGTATTCCGTGACCTTCAATCCATGTCGACGAAGAAGCGCTACGATTAACGCGGTGGTTCGTGACCTGTGCACTACATGCACGACCGCATCACTCGTTTCGTCGGGCGGGGAACTTAAGTCGTCATTTCTAACATCGTGTATCGTTGCCATTCTCCCTGGCATGTTGGACAGCTTTCTCCTGAGTCCATCTACTATTTCAAGCCATAATTCCCGTGGCACAGTCATCTGAACATCCATCTCACCCAATCTGGCCTTAGGCATATGAATATGGAAATCGTTTAGGCCGCGATCGATAATCCGAAGGAAAGCCGGCGTCGAGCATAGCCCTGCCACTGATCTCGTCGCTAAGTTGCCAGATTGCTGACCAACGTCCCGCGGATCGCTAATAGACATTACCCAAAATGGACCGCTTTCGTCGATTTCAAACGTCACTTTAGCAGGATGCCCGACCTGAGTATAGTAAACAGTTCCGGTCGTTTGACGACCGGTGTCAGCCGCAGCGCGCGGTCCTTTCATTTCCTGATCTCTATGGTGCGGAGCGTAGACAGCGCCTACACAGATCGCCGCAAGCGACACAAGGCAAACTGAAATTACGGGTCGAAATGCAAGCATGTTTTGCTCCTATTAGCTTTTCGTTATTTCGGAAGTTTCCATATATCCGCGACACCCCGATGCGAGATATGGACATTTGTAGCCGGCCTTCATTACGCTAACGTGACGGTTCGTCGCGAAAACGGGAGATGTCCCAGTTTTAGTGGAAAGTTAAAGTGGTGGCTTGCAGCCTTCTCAGTTCGGTAGAATCGGGTTGTGCGTCCAAACAAAGGGAAAACCACCATGGGTAGATCGTACCCGAAATCGGCGGGTAAAATCGGGCGCGATCTTGGCGACTAAGCGCCAAGTTACGAATCAAATAGTCACCTAATCTGGCCGTGCCCGACATCGATCGCGGTCACATGCGCTGCTCCGCGCTGCAGGAGGCAGTCGGTGAACCCGCCGGTCGACGCGCCTATGTCGAGGCAGCGCCGGCCGTCGACAATGACCCCGAAGGCATCGACCGCCGCCGCGAGCTTCAGGCCGCCCCGAGAGACGCAGGGACAGACCGGCCCGCTGATCCGTAGTCCAGCCAAATCTGCGACATCGAGGCTCGCCTGCCGTGTGCTATACTCTGGGCATGAGTGAAACAGGGAAGAGCGTCTACGCGTGCGCCGGGGTGGATATCGACTTGGCCGCCCATGCGGTCAATCGCATGAAGTCCCACATCCGCGACACGATGACATCCGGGGTCCTGCCGGAGTGGGCAGCTTCGGCGTGATGTTCGCGCTCTCGATCTCGTCTGACGCGGAGCGCGAGCGGAGGCGTTATGACCGATATTTGCGATGAAACTCGGAGGTTTTTCGGCTCCCTCGTGCCGGTCATGGAGGAGTTCGCTCAACAGCGGGACTTGAGAATCGGTGACAACACCTACGACGGGGCTCATCAGATCGGCGTCCACTGGAGATCGCCACACAACTTTAGCTGCTCCATGGGATTGGTCGCACAGGGGCCGCGCGGTGAGGAGATCCATCTTGGATGCGGGGCCAGGCCACCTTCCGCTCGTAAGAGTAAGTTCACGTATATCCGATCCCTGGGATACTTCGTTCCCGAGAACAATGATCGCCTGATCGCGTCGCTCGAGGAGGGCAAGGCCTGGGCGGATGAATTGCGCGACGCTCGGAATCCCGATGGAAGCCCGTCGATTGCCCCCATCCTCGAGGCAATTCGGAGCGAACACGGAAACCAACGCTCCAGTGCCGCGCATTCCCTCGGGCTGGTCGGCGACGAACGCGCGGTGATGCCGCTGGTGCATGCATTGGACGATCGAAACGATCTCACATGCGTATATGCCTTCAAGGCGCTGGCTGAACTCGCTGGTCGAGGCTACGCGGCGTCTGTGAGAAGCGCGGCGAAGGCTCGTTTGTTGGAGGTCTTTCAGCAGCAGGACCATTTGCGACGAGTACTTGCGATCGACATCCTGGGCCAGCTTAACGACCGGTCGCTGTTGCCGGTTCTGCGGCCGCTGCTGACCGAGAAGGATGCTCGGGTGAGAGTGGCCGGCATTCTCGCCCTCGGCAGGCTGAAGGACACAGCTTCTATTCCGGCTCTGCTGGACGTTCTCAAGCGAGTCGACGGCGCTCCCGCCGGCGCCGTGAATACAGATGCCCGACGTATCCACGGCTTTCGGCCGATCGTGACGCGACAGGACATCGAGGAGGCCTTTCGGGTGCGAGCGTCGATTGACGACGAGGAGGAACGGATCGCTGTCGCGACAGCATTCGGCCTTCTGTCCCATCCGGCGATGGTCCCGCTACTGCTCTCCATGCTCGACAGGGACAGGTCGGAGGCGGTGCGAAAGGCCGCCGCGGAAGCTCTGGGCAGGCTCGGCACATTGCAGACAATCGAGCCCATGATGAAGCTTGCTCGCACTTCCAGCGATTCCTTACGCAGTGAAATCGATAAGGCAGTCCGCCAGATCGAGAAGCGGTCCGCCGCCGTCTAGGGTGGGACAATTCTCAACGCCTGAAAAGTGAACCAGCCCAGGTATTCCTCGTTCCCGTCGCCGCCGGTAATGGGGCTCGAGATTCGTCCTCGCAGAGAAAGGCCCGCGGCGTTCGCGGATAGGACCACCCGGTCGAAGGCGCCCTCTCGAAGGGAGTCGCTGCGGACGATGCCGCCTTTGCCGACGCCGGCGGGGCCGACCTCGAACTGCGGCTTCACAAGGAGAATGAAGTCCGCCTCCGGACCGGCAAGCGGCGCGAGCGCCGGAAGAACCAGGGTCAACGAGATAAACGACAGGTCCGCCGTGACGATGTCGAAGGGGCTATCGAAGTCTTCGGGCGCGAGCGATCGAGCATTGACACCCTCCCGCAGGCTGACGCGCGGGTCACACGCCAGCCCCGTGGACATCTGGCCGTGCCCGACATCGATCGCGGTCACGTGCGCGGCTCCGCGCTGCAGGAGGCAGTCGGTGAACCCGCCGGTCGACGCCCCTATGTCGAGGCAGCGGCGGCCGCCCACACGGACACCGAAGGCATCGAGCGCAGCCGCCAGCTTCAGGCCGCCCCGAGAGACGTAGGGACAGACCGGCGCGCTGACCCTTAGTCCAGCCGAATCGGCGACATCGAGGCTCGCCTTCCTCGCCGGGTTGCCGTCGACAGTAACCGCGCCTGCGGCAATCAGGCCCTGCGCCTCTGTGCGGCTCTTGACCAGACCGGCTGCGACAAGCGCGCGGTCAAGCCTCACTGTAGACCTCCGCCAGGTGTCTCGTGTCGTTCTGGCGCACGACGATCGCCGGGTCCTGGAAACGGGGGATGTGCAACTCCGCAATCGCGCAGTTGTCGGTCCACGCCGGTCCTCCGATCACCGGTCCGCTCCGTAAGAAGGCCTCGATCAGCCAGCCGATCGGGTCTGCATGGGAGACGATGAGCAGCTTCTCATCGGTCTTCCCATATCGAGCCAGCAACAGGTCCCGGGTCCGTTCGGCTCGTGCGTAGGCGGTAGCCGGGTTTTCAAATTCCTGAGGCCACCACGGCCGATCCCGCGGAAAGTCCGCCGGAATGCCGGCGAAGGGGTATCCCGCGGCGATCTCGGCCGCGGAGAGGCCCGGAAACGTCCGGTACTCGGGGTGGTTTGGCGAGAAGTACTCGCAAATATCGGGCAGCACCTCGGCGCGCAGCCCAATCCGGCGGCAGATGGGCGCGACTGTCGCAAGCGTCCGGCGAAGCGGCGAGACGAAAACCCGCGTGATCCCGTGGCCGGCCAGACCCCGTGCCGTGGCTTCCGCCTGCAGGCGGCCCAGCGGGGTCAGCTCGCTGTCCAGGTTGCGGGTCAGTCCAGCGTTCGCCTGGGACTGGGCGTGGCGGACAAGAAACAGTTCCATGACTTACAGATCCCGCTTCTGAAAAACATAAAGACCGACCGCCATACTGGCCACGATATAAACCGCGATGTAGGCAAGATCGGCATAACCGGTCGCGACGGTTTCCGCTCCGCCGCCGCGCGGCCCGAAGGCGCTCAGGTCAAGACCCGCATCGCCCAGACCGCGCGTGATCCAGTGGTTCATCTTGCCAAGAGGCACGATGTACCCCGCAATATGACCGACATTGTCGAGGATCGGCGCGTTCAGTATCCGCGCCAGAAGCGACAGCGTGTCTTCCGCGAGGGCAGTGCCGGCCGCGATCAGCGCGAGGCCGGCCGACAGCGCGTAGGTGGCAAACGATGAGAAACAAAGCGTCAGCGAGACGAACAGCAGCGGAAACAGGCAGGTGGCCAGAATGCCGAGCAGAATGTGCGGATGGAAGGTCTGCGTGCGCTGCCAGATTCCCAGAATCAGCAATGCCGACCAGACGGCGATGCACACTGCCAGAATCGAGACCAGGCCGAGCCATTTCCCCCAATAGATCGAGGCCCGCGAAAGCGGCTTGGGCACGATGACGGCCAGCACGCCGCGTTCAACCTCCGCCGAGATCGCCCCGGCCGCAAGGGTCACCGCCATCACCGATGAGAAGAACTTGATCATCCCGCAGCCGAGCCACGCCATGATCCGGCCGGTGTTATTCCGCGCCGTCGCCATGTCCATGCCGACCATGAACCCCGTGTGCACGCGGATCGGCAGCATCGACCAGACTACAAAGATCAGCGCAATCAGGAACGCACCCACCAGCACCCGCCGGCGTATCGCCTCTTTGATCGTAAGCCAGGCGAGCGTAAAGACTGCATTCATGGCGTTTCCTCACCCTCGACAATGCGGATGAAGAGGTCTTCCAGGGTCTCGCGGACGGGGATGAGGGCCATCAGGCCGCCGCCGCCCGCGACGACGGCGGCGACGAGTTGAGGGATCACGGTCTCGTCGGCGATGTGCGCGGTTACGTCCTCGCCGGTTGCACGCACCGAGTGCGCAATGCCGCCGAGCGAGGCGAGCAGTTCCGGAGTGACCTGGTTGATCCGCATCTGCACGGTGGTGGGCGCCGCCAAAAGATCGTCGATACGGCCCTGGCGGACGATACGTCCGCCCTTGAGGATCGCGACCTGGTCGCAGGTCAGTTCGATCTCGGAGAGAAGGTGGGAGTTGAGCAGGACGGTCTTTCCCTGTGACCTGAGCGTGGTGATGATCTCACGGACATCGCGCCTTCCCAGAGGATCGAGGGCGCTTGTCGGCTCGTCGAGGATCACCAGGTCAGGATCGTTCAGGAGCGCCTGTGCCAGCCCCGCCCGCTGCTGCATCCCCTTCGAGAACTCGCGCAGCTTGCTCTTGCGGCGGTCACCCAGCCCGACCAGGTCGAGGACTTCCGGGATCCTCTTCCGGCGCGCTTCGGAAGACATCCCATACAGACGGCCGTGTAGTTCCAGGAACTCGTCGGCCGTCAGGAAGTCGTGAAACTGGAACTTCTCGGGGAGGAAACCGATTCGCTCGCGAACGCGCTGGTCGCCGCTCGGCCGGCCAAGAAGTCGCGCCGTTCCGCGCGTGGCATATACGTTCCCGAGCAGCACGTTGATCGTCGTCGTCTTGCCGGCCCCATTCGGGCCCAGCAGGCCGAAAACCTGCCCGCGCGGAACGGAAAGATTCAAGTCGTGCAGGGCGACAAACGGCGCACCTCCGCCACCGCGGTACTCCTTGTGCAGGTTCTGCGTCTCAATCGCGCGCTCGTTTGCCGAAGTCTGCATGCAGCTTAGTATACCAGACGAAAGCGCGCGTTAACCCAAACAATTCACAAGCCCATCGGCGAATATCGGGCACCGCGCCGGCTCGCGCTCTGTGGACACGGACTATAGAGAGCAGGTCCTGCCGAAACTCACCGACACCCTGCCGACATGAGAAAACGGACGCCCCTTGAGGCGCCCGTTTCAGATTTCGTGCCGAGAATGCGGCGGTCACGCTTTAAGCGCCCCTCGCAATATATCCTCGAGCTCGGTGCGGCTGCGTACAACGATCTTGCGGCCGGTGAAATCGATGGATCCCTGGCGCTTGAAGTCGTTCAAGATCAGCGTGGTGGTCTCCCGAGTGCTTCCGATCATGTTGGCAAGTTCCTGATGAGTGAACTTGGCCTTGATCAGCGTGCCTGTTCGGCTCGTCTTGGTGCCATGCTGGTCGTTGAGCTTCAGAAGAAGCTTCGCAAGACGCTTGGGAACGTCCAGAAATACCAGGTCGGCTACGGCCGTTTCGGCCTGCGAGCGCCGCTCGCTGACCAACCGGAGCATCTGGGCCGCCGCGAGCGGGGTCTCCGTCAGGGCGGTGATGATGTCGTTGCGGCGGAACACGGCAACGAGCGAGTCCTCGAGCGTTTCCGCCATCAACTCGTACGGCTGGTTCTCGGCAATCAGCCCGGTTTCACCAAAAACCTGATTGCCTTCTATCAAATATAACGTGACCTCACGACCCTGCTCCGAAACGCGTGAAACCTTCACGCGGCCGTTGCAGAGTAGATAAATGAAGTCACCGGCCTGGTCGGCGAAGTGCACCACTTGCCGGCGGCGGTACTGCCGCTGCTCAGCGATGCGCTCCAGACGCTTCAGCGTCTCGTCGGAGAGTGCCGCAAACATCGGCACCTGCGCGAAATATGGCAAAAGTGAATTCACGTGCGTTTCCTTCTCACTCCCAATTATCATCCCGACATTACCAAATTGTGTCCTGAAGCTCCCTTGCTTATTGTTCGTACTATACCACGAGAATCGCCTGGTTGTCAAAGAGCGCCAACCCGCGCGATCCGAACGGCCGAACACCTAACCGGAATGCACCAGAACGTACCACCCGCCGGTGGCGCGTGTGCGCATATGTGTGCTCGGGATGCGAGGCATTCGAACACAGCGCACACAAGTCCTCGAAAGCTTGCGACTAGCTTCTGAGATTACCGACATTATATATTAGGTTCGAGCAAATCCCCCCATATCGCCGATGGGACCAATTTGAATACGCTCTACGACGTCCCTATGTTCCGAGAGCCTCGCCACGAACCTCTAGTATCAATGTACCACGGAATTCGGTTGGGGGCCGCGCCGGCAGACGGGCTGACCAAAAACTTCCTGTAGTATGAAGCCGGAAAGGAGCACCGGCTGGGTGCGCAATGCCTCAAACAGACCTCCCGGTTCCGGCGAACTCACCGATAATGGGGCCGTAATGGGGCTGACCGGCTGTTCGGCGGCCGCTGGTTCGGGCGCCGGCGCCGCGGGGGCCGGCCGTGATCGCTTGGCGGCCGGCGCGGCCGCCATCGACGGCGGCGGGAAATACGCCGGCGGCTGGTACGGGCTCATCGGAGGGCCGGGCTGGGCGTACGGGGCGCCGGCCGGAGCGGCGCCAAAGCCCGGCGGCGGCGCAGCAGCCGGCCAATAACCCGGAGGCGGAACTCCGTACGGAGCCGCCTGCTGAGGTGAGACATAGGGCGGCGGCTGGCCATAGGATGCGCGAGCCGAACCGGGACCGCCCGGCTGACCATAACCAGGAACCAGGGGAGCCTGACCTGCCGGTTGACCATATGTTGCACCGCCCGAACCCGGACCGCCCGGCTGTCCATAGCCGGGAACGGCTGGCACAGACCCCGGCTGACCGTAGCCGGGCACAACAGCGCCGGGGACTGGCTGTCCATAGCCCGATACGCCCGGAGACGAGGCCGGAGGCTGCGGGAAAGGGGAAACCGATTGCCCGTAAGGAGCCGGCACACCAGGGACGCCCGGCCGGCCGTACGGCCCCGGGACTCCCGTCGGTGGATACTGCGGTCGAGGCTTTGGCGGGTTCGCCAGCCTCCCGATCGCCCTAAATATGGCTTGCAGGATCCAGATAACCAGCAAGAACGCTAAAACAAAGAGATGGCCCATTGAAAAGTCGAGGCCGGCCCGGCCTCCTCCTCGACGTTATCCGGCTGTCGGCGCGCCTTCGCTGTCGCCGCCCGCCATCCGGCTGATGCCCGAGCGCATCGCCGTGTCCGCCTGCAAATTGCGCAGGTTGTAATAGTCCATCACACCGAGCTTGCCTTCGCGCAGCGCATCGGCGAGGGCCATCGGTACCTGCGCCTGCGATTCCACAACCTTCGCCTGCATTTCCTGCGTGAAGGCCTTCATCTCCTGCTCACGCGCAACAGCCATCGAGCGGCGCTCTTCGGCCTTGGCCTGGGCAATCTTCTTGTCGGCCTCGGCCTGGTCGGTCTGCAAGCGTGCGCCAATGTTCTGCCCAACGATAACGTCGGCAATGTCGATGGAGAGAATCTCGAACGCCGTGCCGGAGTCGAGACCCTTGGCGAGAACCGTCTTGGAGATGCTGTCCGGCTTCTCCATCACATCCTTGTGAGTGTCCGCGGAACCAATCGTAGTGACAATACCTTCGCCGACTCGAGCAAGCACAGTCGCTTCTCCGGCGCCGCCGACAAACTGGTCAATATTGGCGCGCACCGTCACACGTGCGAACGCCTTCATCTCGACACCGTTCTTGGCCACCCCGGCGACGACCGGGGTCTCGATTACCTTCGGATTGACCGACATCTGCACGGCCTCGAGCACATTGCGCCCGGCCAGGTCGATCGCGGCGGCCTTTTCAAAGCTAAGGGGGATTTGCGCCCGGTGGGCGCTGATGAGAGCGTTCACCACGCGGTCGACGTTGCCTCCGGCTAGATAGTGGGTTTCCAACTGATTGACGGTAACGGGGATACCAGCCTTGGATGCCGCTATCAGCGGCATGACAACGCGGTCCTGTGGTACCTTTCGCAGCCGCATTCCAATCAGTTGTCCCATGGTGACGCCCTGAACGTTTGCCGCAATCGCCGTGATATACAGACCGAGCGGAAACAACTGCAGCAGCATGTATAATACGATTAGGGCGACAATAATCCCGATTACGAGCCCGACAGTTCCAAAGTCCAACGCACACCTCCTTGTGGGAGTGACAAAGTTGAAGCTCCCCGACTTACAGACCGCCAAAAGCCGGCCGTAGTCCGTCATGCATGTGGATTGCCTCCAGTATAGCACACGAACATCGCTTTTGGATCAATCCAGTTTGGCGACAAGTCTTGGCGTAAATTGAAGTCTGTCGCAAGCCACACAAATGGCGCGCATCCCGTGCCAGTCCTCCGGTGGAATGAAGTCGGTTGTATTGAGGTGAAGATGCCCGTAGAGGACCACGGACACGCCGGCAGCCGTAAGCACGTCGACAAATTCCGGGATGGGCGGGTAGTGAATCAGCGCGATCTTCAGCCCGCAGTCCCGAATAGCTCCGAGACGCTTGGTGAGCCTGCCGATCTCCCGTGTGATGATCTTCTCGCTCTGGCGTCGTTCCTCCGGTGTCATTTGCGGCCCTATGCCAGCCCACCCACGCGTCCCGGCCACACCCACGCGACCGTCCGAACTGACAAACGGCGTGTCGTTCAGTCCAGGATAGCCGAGCGTCCTATCGGAGTCCCACCAGTAATCGTGGTTCCCCTTGGCCAGCACCTTCACGCCCGGCAGCGCCGCTATCCACGCCAGATCGACATCGGCTTCCGCCCGCCTCATTGCCCACGACAGATCCCCCGGCATGAGCAGTAGGTCGTCCGGTTCCACGACCGCGCGGCACGCCCTGGCGATCTTTTCCGGGTGATTGTGCCAGTGATCGCCAAAGATGTCCATCGGTTTTGGCTTGGAGAAGGAAAGATGAGTGTCGCTGAGGCCCCAGATCCGCATACTTGAAGTATACCCGCCCCCGCGAACCCGCGCCACGTCAGGGTGTCACGTCGGCTGCTCTAAGCGGACGGGGGCCGCGTCCGTCCGGACCGCGCCCGTCCGGAGCGACCGGCGTGGCACCCATCGCGCCCACAGATATCATCCGCTGCAGCCGAAGCCTCGCTCATAACGCGGCACTGCCGGAATCCGGACACAGGAAGTTTAAAAACGGAAACTGCGGAAATCAGAGATTCCCCTTCCCGTCTTTTCCGTCTTTTCCGTGGTGAGAACTCCTAAATCCTACTTTCCGGGTCCCAGTTCTGCCAGATGCTGCTTTACGATCTCGGCGTCCGGCATCATGTCGAGCGCCGAGTCAAAGGCAGTGCGGGCGAGGTCCTTCCGGCCTTGCCTGACATAAAGGGTGCCGAGCGTGTCGTAGTGGAAGGCGCTCGGGCTCAGTGAAACGGCCTGCTGGAGCTCGCGAACGGCCCCGGCTATATCGCCCCGCCCTGACAGGGCGATACCGTACGCCGAATGAATGGCTCCATCGTCCGGCGCAATCGCAAGGGCCCGCTGGAACTCCCGCAGCGCCTCGGTCGTCCGTCCGACGCCGTCGAGGCAAACGGCGTATCCCGCATGGGCGTCGGCATCGCCGGGATCCATTCGCACTGTCCGGCTGTAACACGGCACCGCCTCCGCAAACCGTTTTTGCTGGTTCAGCAAGTTTCCCAGGCCGTACAGGGATGCTTTGTCGCCTGGATCGATCCGGAGCGCGCTCCGGTACTCCGCGATCGCATCATCGTCGCGCCCGACCATGATGAGAGCCGCCGCGTAATCGCTGTAACTCTTGACATTGCGCGGGTCCAGGCGGACGGCCTGGTCGAATTGAACCACCGCCTCCTGCGGCAGGCCGAGCAGCGCCAGCGTGTGCCCGAGATTCCTGCGGCCCAACGCATAATTCGGAGCAGCAGCGACAATGGCCTGAAAGACAGACAGCGCCTCGGACAACTGACCCTTCGACTGCATCGCGACGCCCAGGTTATTGTAGACCCACTTGTACGCCGGATGCAGGCGAACCGCAACCCGGTACTGGTCGATAGCATCGTCGACCCTGCCACAGTTGACGAGCTCGTTCCCGTAGTTGTTACGCATCTCGTAGCTGTCGGGACACATCCGGCTGGCATAGCTAAAAAGGGTCAGTGCGTCGGTCCAGTGCGCCTCCTGCGCAACAGTCACCGCGGTCAGGGCAGCGAGCGCGGCGACAAAGCAGCCGTACGCGGCGCGCCGGCGAGTGCCGTTCAGCTCGGAAATCCAGACCGCCGCTGCCAGGCCCGGGCCGGCCAGGGCGAGATACACATACCGGTCAGCCACGGTCGAGTACCGCTGAAAGATAAACGGCTCCAGCCCCAAAACCGGCAGCAGCAAAGCCACGCTCCAGGTGGCGGCCCCGGCGAGCCACGGACGGGCACGCGCGGCAATCCCGATTGCGCATCCCAGCGCGGCCGGAACAAGCCAGGTGACGTAGCCCCACCAGCGGTGAGCGACCAGCGCCGGGATCCGACCGTAGTCCATGGCGAGATGCCACGGCGCCACAAACTTCAACAGGTAGAAGGCCAGGGCGTCGCCGGCCACAAACGGCCGGGTCCACAACGGGGAAACATAGGTTCCGGAGACCGGCTGTGCAAAATGCGTGACCATCACGAACGGAACTACCACTGGAAGCCACGGAGCAAGCGCCGAAGCGCAGGCACGCGCCGGCCTGCCGACAATCCACCGGTCGAGCGCGAAGAGCGCCAGGGGCAGAGTCACCGCCGACGGCTTGCTGAGCAGCGCCAGCACAAACATAAACAGGGCGAGCCAGTAAGACCCCGCCCGGAACACACCGGCCGGAACCGTCGAGTCGACCTTTCCCACCGCCGGCGCCAACACAGCGCGCAGGTACAGCGCCGTCGAGGCCAGGCAGAAGAACCCGGACAGGAGACCACGCATCTCCGAGACCCAGGCAACGCTCTCCACCTGCAGCGGATGCAGCGCGAAGATGAGCGTTCCGATGAAGGCGGGCCACGCGGGGCTGCCGGATCTTCCGCCGGCTTGCGACCGAACGATGTCCACCAGGCGCGAGAGGATCCCGTAGACAAGCAGCGAATTGGCCGCGTGCAGGATGATGTTGGCGATGTGGAACACGTGCGGATTGAAGAGCGCATCCGTCGACGTGATGCTCGCGTCAGGTTGCGAAAGGCGGCCGATTCGGGCCAGTAGAGCGTAGAGAGTATAGCTCAGCGGGACGTAAAGCTGGTCGTAAGGGTGAACCCAGAAGTACCGCACCTGTGAGAGTGTCAGGTGCGTGAAATGCGGGTTTCGGAACACGTGGAACTGATCGTCCCACTCCGTAAAGTCCATACAGGCGCAGCGGCCGAAGGCCAGGACGGTGATCACGACCAGCAGCAGTCCCGCGGTCCACGCCGCAGAAACACCGGGACGACCGGCCGGTGGGACCTTGCCGACGGCACTCGACGGCGTTGTAGCGTTCGTCATTTTGCCTCCGGGCGTGCAAACGCGTATGGCAAGCCGGCCGCGCGCGCCGTCAATGGTGAAATCAAAAACATCCGATGGAGTGCAGTCCGGGTCCTGGAGACGAATTTTGCGTATACCACGCGCTTATTCTAGGTCAGTGAGGCCTTTCTGTCAAGGGCGAACGCCTCATCGAACTCATCACGCCTGCATAATTCCTATCGTGGGGACAGTCGTCCCTGCCTGTCATCTGTAAGCCCAACGCCGGCCGCGCGCCAGCGTTAGCAACGAAGCAACGCACGTTAATAGGCCGGCCGCGGCATGCCGGAGAAGAGGCGATCGAGGACGCTGACATCGGACGGATTCCCGGACATATTGAGCGCCGGAAACTCGTCGAGAGGCACTCTCTCGAGGTCACGCAGCGCAATCGGATAGATCTTCTTGTTTCCCGTAAAGGTCTCCCCGCCATAGCAGGCGAGACGGCTACCCGCCCACAAGATGCGGGTAATCCACAGCGGAAGGTTGTAAATGGCCGGCCGGCTCCAATCGAGCGGCAAGTCGATGACCACGAGCCCAAACCGGCTGGCCGGGGGCGCATAGAGCAGCATCAGCGAGTTGTGCTTGGCGTTGTAGGTGGCATCGAGGAGATACCGGCGACCGGGCACACCGGCGTCCGGCCCCCCGGAGCCGTCGAGCGGAGAGTTCCATGAACCGGTTTCGACGGGAAACGGCCGGCGCTCCAGAAGCACTCCGTCCATCGAGAACAACACCAGTTCGCTGATCCGCGAGGCGACAATAACGGCGATGCCGTCGCGGGTACGGAACACCGGCGTATGCCCCGAGAAGAACCTGTCGGACTCCCCCCGGGCGACTTGCGTGCTCCACCTGCGCATCCCCGCCTCATTCATGCATGTCGCCGTCAGCGAACCGCCCGCATGAGAGAGGAGTGCAACGGTCCCTTCGGCGGCCGCTATGCCGATGACCGGATCAAAGGTGATCCCGGCAAGGGGGTTGAGGTCGGCATCGAACCGCAGGATCTGACGGGTTTCGTTGACCCCCACAAACACGGACCCGTCATTCGCCACGGCAATGGGGCCGTAGCCGGCCGGAGGTTCCAGAGCACCGCAGTACATCTCATACTCAGTCGTGAGCACGTTGAAGCGCAGCGTACCATACCCCTGTTCGGTAATCCAGAGGCGCTGCCGGAGCGCGTCATACGCGATTCCTCCGACGACAGGGTCGCTATGCCCGGTCATCACACTGATATTCCACCCGAATTGTGATGGCATAACCTTTCCTCACTCACGGGGTTACGCAGGCCATCCAAATCCAGTCTTACCCCTTCCTGCTCGGACGGCTCCAACTCCTCCCAGTCGGTAACTCCGGATGTGCGCAGGCACAGGCAGTTGCAGCTAACGGCAACTCCTGCTTCCATTATATTATGAATGTTCGCCACTCATACATCTTTACCGTGAAGATTCTCAAAGAAAATATTTCAATACCTATCGTAGAGCGCCTAGGACTGCCAATGCGCGCTAAAACCCGTTCCACCCGCGCCATAGAAACGCGACACCGATGGCGAGCATGATCAGGGCGGCGACCTGTGTCATCCGGTCGCGAAACGCCGGCCGCACAAGCAATCCGCCAAAGAGGGTGGCGCCGAACACCGCCAGAGTGAGCAGTCCCGGCACGGTCCCAAGGCAAAATGCAGCCATGGTCAGCACCGCCCTGGGAACCGAACCTGTGGCCGCCGCAACGATCAGCGCCTGATATGTGAGACCGCATGGAAGCAGGCCGACAAAAATCCCAATCCCGAGCGGCTTGAGGGTCCGTTCAGACCGCAGGACTCGGATAAACAAGCGGCGAGGGGCTCCCCCACCCGCTCCGAGCAGATTCGGTTCAGGCAGGCGAAGCGCGGGCACAATGCCAGCAAACCCGAGCGCAAGCCCGAGCATGACCAGCCCGACGATAATGCTAATGGCCCCCTGCGCGGCGGCCCAGCGATGACTGAGCGTACCGGCGGCCCCGGCGATAGTCCCCAGCGTGACAAGCGAGATGAGACGACCGCCATGAAACAGGAAATGCGCGGTCCAGCCGGGACCTCTCCGCGCGATGGACGGGTCGACGGTGCGGCTCGACTGAGCGGTATATGATGCAACAAATATACCGCACATTCCAATACAATGTGAGAAGCCGAAAGCCAGGCCCCATGCGAAGGTCAACCCGGGAATATAGAGCGCATGGAGCATATCCGTCATCGGCCCGACTGAACCGCCTCGTCCGACTGGTCCGACCCGCCCACCCCACTACCGTCCCGCTCTCGAAAGCGGAGGGCCGGGGGTAAGGACAGCCTAGTGGGTCATTTTCTTTGACCGTTGCCGTTTTCAC
>JBKQWH010000270.1:0-4527 GCA_052139635.1 Capsulimonadaceae bacterium | reverse complement strand
AGACAGGATGAACAGGATTTACAGGATGTCTGGCATTTCCAAATTTCAGAGCATCCGAACCTCCAAATTCATCCTGTCAATCCTGTCAATCCTGCAAATCCTGTGAAAAACTCCTAATTTCCTCCTTCTTTACCCACTGCCAGCGACTCCCGGTACAGCGTGTTAAGCTGCGACGGCGTCACCGGCACGTAGTCCGGGCCGAGCAGGTCGAGCATGTGCTTCATGTTGGAGAGCTTCAGGTCCCAGTTGCTGATGAAGACGTTGGCGAAGGCCGGGCGCGTCGCGCCGACGCGCTTTCGGATCTGGTCGGCCATGCTCTCCGGGCTGCCGGAACTCGTGATGGCGCGAAAGACTGGCTGTCCGGTCGGCAGGGTGTACGTGTACTCGCCGTAGTGATCGCCCTCACCGGACCAGCCGTAGTCGGGAAACAGAAACGGGACGCTCGGGAGCGCGGCGCCGACCTTGGGGATGGTTGGAACGTCGATATTCATCAGCCGGAGCGTGTGCATGTCCATGCGCTTCATGTACTGGGAGGTCCAGTCATAGAACGTCTGGAAGGCGGCGTCGTGGCCCGTGATTTCCTGGGCCCACACCGGAGGATAGATGTAGCCAACCCCGGAGACGTCGCAGAAGAACTCGTCCGTCGGGGCCGCGTGCTCGTAGAACCACCGAGCCTGCACGGGCGCCACGTCGAGCAGGGTCGGCCCCATGCCCCAGGCGATTGGGAACGTGCCGTGCAGCGGATCGGTGAAGTACTGCTGGAAGTACCCGCGCCAGGTGCACAGGTTATCGCCGTCGGAGACCCCGATCGCGATATACACCTTCGACGGGTCCAGCTTTGGCGCGGGGGGCTGAGGCTTCTGCTTCAGGCGGCCGACGTGGACGCCGCTCATAACCGAGTAATTGACCACATAGTCGCTGACGGTGGTGATCTTGCCGTACTGCGACGCCAGCGTCACCCCCGGACACTCGTCGATTCCCATGCCGTCGCCGCGCCACCAGAACCCGCGGACGATGGCGCCGAGCGGCATAGCCGCCAGCATGGCCTTGACCTCCGCCCATTCCGCATCCTCGTTCGCGCCGGGAAAGCTCTGCGCCTTCGGGCCGGTGATCCAGAAGCACGTTCCACGGGCAGCAATGATATCGTCGATCTGGCAGCCGAGAATCGCCGGGTCGAGGCACAAAGACACCCACGGATTCATCTTCGGAAGCAATTCCGTGCGGGCATAATGGAGGGCGGCGGCATCGTCCTTGAACCGGCCCCGGAGGTCGTCTTTGATCGGCAGTCCCAGGCCCTCGGCGAGCGCCGGGGTCGCTATCACCTCGTCCTTCAGACCAGAAATGTCAACGGCTATGCACGGGCTCTCGTACACATTTGGGTCGGACACTACCGCGCCGGAGATCTCGTCGCGAAAGGTCTCGACCAGCGAAAGCGGGCTCTTCACGAGAATCGGATCGCCGGTCTCCCCGTGCCGGCGCATCTCATCGAGCCAGACCTGGCCGTCGCCGCCGCAGATCAAATAGATGCGCGGCTGCCGGCGATTGACGATGCCTTGTAACGATGCCATCAACAACTGCTCATCGCGGTCGAGCCCGGTGACATCCGCCACATAAAGATGCTCGGCCGGAGCCGGACGGGTCGGCTGCAGGCCCGGATAGGGCCGCTTCATCACCGGCAGCGTGACCAGGGGTGTCGAGTCCGCGATGGCTGCCTGGCTGTAGGCCGCGCACAAGGTGGCGGCAAGGAGGAAGATGGTGCGAAATTTCATATTGAGTCTCTCCATGAGCATATTACGCTTTGCTTAATCGATTAGACATCATTACTAAGCTGTTGTTTCCCTGTTTTTTGACAGGTCTATCGTCGACAGAACAGCTCGCCCGTCCACGCCGGAAATACGGCCGGCGCACGTTTAGCAGTCCTGCAATAAAGGCGCAACGATCGATCGTTCAAAAAACCGGCGCTTGACAAATCGGGGCATCGTGCTATAATGGCTTCAGCATCTGTGTGCGTACGATTTTTACCGATAAATACACGATCGCCACGCGCAGGCGTATGAGAGTGGTATGCGTCGGTGTTGGGGGAAAGGCCATATTTGCTACACAGTTAAAGCCGCTCCGTGAGGTTGACTCGGCTTGAACCTGGGAAAGGTAACACGTCCATGACAATATCCAAGAAGAGGAACGGCGAGCGATTCTCGTTGATCACGCTACTCCTGGCACTTTCAGGCATTCTGCTCGGTGCGGCGGTCCGTCCCGCTTGCGCGACACCTCCCGCCGGCTACACGCTGGCATGGAGCGACGAATTCAACGGAGCCGTAGGTTCCTCGCCCAATCCCGCAAACTGGATCTTCGACACTGGCGGCGGCGGATGGGGCAACGGCGAACTGGAGACCTACACCACCAGCACGGCCAACGCCGAGATCATCAGCGACCCAAATGCCACCGACGGTTTGGCCCTGCAGATCACGGCCATCGACACGAATGGCGGCGTTGGGACGGCCGGCAATTACACCTCCGCGCGCCTGCAATCGTCCGGACTCGTTTCCGCCGGGTTCGGGTACATAGAGATACGCGCCAAGGCCCCCTACGGGCAGGGGATTTGGCCCGCAGTCTGGATGATGGGGAACGACTACTCGACAAGCGGCTGGCCAACGTGCGGCGAGCAGGACATCTTCGAGATGTTCTGCCAGAATGACGGCACGAACATGACAAGCTGGCACATGAACTATCTCGGGAACGAGTCGGACTGGACAGCAAGCTATACCCTCGCCGACGGCGCCTTGTTTGACGGGGCCTATCACCTGTTCGGCCTGCTCACGACCCAGCAGGGTCTGACTGCGTATGTCGACGGTAATGAGTTCGAGAGCCACGGAAACGCCGACAGCCCGGGCTTTATTTTCAACCATCCGTTTTTCTTCTTGATTAACCTTGCGGTCGGCGGTACCCCGCCAGGCGACCCGAACTCAACCACCGTCTTCCCGCAGATGCTGGACGTGGACTATATCCGGTACTACACCGCGCCGGTGGGCTCGGAGCAATATGGCACCGTATCCCCGGGTTACGGCACGGTGGTAGACACGTGCAACAACCTCGCCACTCTCTACAATACAAGCGGCAACTGGGTCATCGACAACAGCAACCCCAGCTACTTTAACGGCGACACGGCTCGCCTTTGCCGCACCTACAATGGGACAGAGTGGATCAACTACAAGTATACGAACATCTCCTCGGCCAGCACGACGATCGGCGTGTACGGGACCAACAACACGGCGGTGACGCTCTGGTACTCGACGAACAACGGGACCAGCTACACCCAGGCGGCGTCGACAAACAGCGCCATTACTCCGACCACCTCCGGATGGGGATTGTACACCGTATCGACCTCCGGCCTGCCGGCAGGAGTGACAGACCTCCAGATCCAGGTGGCGCCCACTACCGACGCCTGGGACCACGAAATTGCAGGAGTAACGATTACATCCAGCTCGACGGTCGCCAGCCCTCCGTCGCCGGTACCGCTTGTGGCGACCCCGGGGTCGGGTCAGGTCACGCTGAACTGGCCGCCGACCAGCGGCGCCACCACCTACAACATTTACCAGAGCACAACCGCCTACGCCGAGATTGGCTCTGCACCCTATGCGACTAACATCACGACCAACAGCTATACAAACACGGGGCTGACCAATGGGACTGCATACTACTATCAAGTAGCCGCTGTAAACAGCGCGGGAACGTCGCCACAGTCGGCGCAGGCAGCCGCAACACCGGGGGTCGACGCCGCCCCGAACAGCCTGACCGCCACTGCGGGCAATGCACAGATTGCTCTGTCCTGGCCGGCCGGCGGCGAGGCGACAAGCTATAACATCTACCGCGGAACCGCCACCGGCGCCGAAAGCGCCACAGCCATCGTAACCGGCGTCACCGCAACCAGCTACACCGACACGGGCGTGGCAAACGGCACCGGGTACTTCTACAAAGTCCAGAGTGACGACTCCGCCGGCACGAGCGGAATGTCGATCGAAGCGACGGCCGTGCCAGCAGCCGGCGACGGCGCTCCGGTCGCCCCAACCAGTCTGACCACCATCGGCGGCAGTGCGGAGGTGACGGTCACATGGACCGACACGACCGGCGCCGCCAGCTACAATGTGTTCCGATCGACGGCCAGCGGAGGCGAGGGCACCACGGCCTATGCCACCGGTGTTACGGCCCCCATTTTTGCTGACACTTCCGTTGCCAGCGGCACCACCTACTATTATACGGTCGCCGCATTGAACAACTACGGATCGAGCGCACAGTCAAGCCAGGCTTCCGGCACGCCGTCCGGCGGATCAGGCGCTCCCGGCGCCCCATTCGGCCTGTCTGCCACTGGCGGCAATGCGCAGGTTGCCCTTGTCTGGTCAGGCGGCAGCGGCGCGACGAGCTACAACGTCTACCGCGGCAAGACATCCGGTGGAGAGAGCGCACCCGCCATCGCATCCGTAACCACAACAACACGCTACACAGACACGACCGTTACCAACGGCACCGCGT
>JBKQWH010000269.1:0-3099 GCA_052139635.1 Capsulimonadaceae bacterium | reverse complement strand
CCTACAGCGGCTGCACCCGGTCGGTGGCTGGGACCCATACGGCGGCGGCCTGCTGCACTGGTGGAACCCTCATTGTTTTCCCTGTCAAGCTGCCCCGGACGACTACTGCCGCAAGCCGCTTCCCAGGGTGTGCTGGCCGCCCTGCTCGCCCTACTACATCTGGGGGCCGCCGGAGATCGGTTATCTCCGGAACAATGGTTTCCGGGCTTGCAACCAGCCGCACTGAAACTAAAGTAGCGACTTGTGCACAAACGAAAGCTGACAAACCTGTCGGGTTCACCAACCGTGTTTTCTTGCGCGATCGCCGGCTGCCCGACCTCCTGGCTGGGCGCAAAGTCTTCATGGAGACCACATGAAACTTGATCGGCGAACCTTCGTTGTGGGGTCAGTCGGCGTTGCGGCGGCCGGGGTGATTACCGCGTTGCTCCTCGGACCCAAGTACAAGGTGGGTCGCCGCCGGGAAAGAGCGACGGCCGACATTCTGCCGACCCGTGACGAACCGGACCGGTTACCGACGGACATGGGCCTCGACCGGCTGCAGTGGACCACGCAGCTTTACTACCTGCATGAGACCAACCCTGACAACTGGCTGGTCCGGGACAAAACCGATCCGGCCGCCCCGTGCAGCGTCGCCGCCGTGGGAATGGCGCTGGCGACCCTCCCGGTCGCCGTCGAGCGCGGCGTTTTCTTCCGGCCGTTCGCGGCCAAGTTGGCCCGCAGGAGGCTTCGATTCCTAATTGAGCTCCCCCAGGGGCCGGAACCGGATGCGTCTGGGTACAAGGGCTTCTTCTACCACTTCCTCGACATCGAAACCGGCCGCCGGGTCTGGCAGTGCGAGTTGTCCACTATTGACTCGGCGTTCCTCTTCGCCGGGATGCTGACTGCCGCCACCTACTTCGACCACGACACGGACGACGAGGCCGAGGTCCGTCGGCTCGCCACCGCGCTCTACCGACGGGCCGACTGGAACTGGGCGCGGAACGGCGGCCCGACGCTCACACAAGGCTGGCGGCCGGAGACCGGCTTCCTCCCGTACCGCTACGAGGGTTATGACGAGGGGCTGCTCCTATACGTACTCGGCTTGGGCTCGCCGACCTACCCGCTCCCTCCGGAAAGCTACGCCGCCTTCTGCGCGACGTACGAGTGGAAGCAACTCTACGGCCGCGAGCTGCTCTACTCCGGGCCGCTCTTCACCCACCAGCTCTCGCACCTGTGGATCGACTTCCGCGGACTCCACGACGCTTTCATGCGCGACCGCGGCAGCGACTACTTCGAAAACAGCCGCCAGGCGACCTACGTGCACCAGGCTTACGCGGTGCACAACCCGATGCAGTTCATCGGCTACGGAGAGCACTGCTGGGGATTCACGGCCTGCGACGGCCCCGGCTGGGAGAAGCGGGTCGTGGACGGGGTGGAGCGGCAGTTCTTCGGCTACGACGCCCGGGGCGCCCCATTCGGCCCGGATGACGGCACCGTCGCCCCGTGGGTAGTGGTCGCCTCGCTACCGTTCGCCCCGGAGATTGTCATTCCCGCCATCCGCCACCTGGCCGGCCTGAAGCTGGGCGGCCGGGACCGGCCGTACGGGTTCAAGGCGTCGTTCAACCGGACGTTTCGTGTCGACGACAGCCCGACCGGCTGGTGAGTAACGGAGTACCAATTCGGTATCGACCAGGGGCCTGTGGTGCTGATGATCGAGAACTACCGCACCGGCCTGATCTGGGACATCACGCGCCGCTGCCCGTATTTCGTCGCGGGGCTGCGGCGGGCGGGGTTCACCGGCGGCTGGCTGTAAGCGCGGCGGCCGCCGGAGATCGGTTATCCCCGGAACAATGGAACGCGTCGTGATGCCTGGCAATCCGGCCCCGACCCATGACCTGATCCGGCTGCGTGAGCCGATCGCGCTGACGGTGGACGCGCCGGTGCCGTCGTGGGTCGAGCCGGTGCTGAGACGGACCCCCTGGGTGGTCGTCCGCCGCGGCCATGTCCGTGACGGCATGATGCCTGTCGGCGTTCGCGGCGTGACTCGACAGCAACGGTTTGCCGCCTTCCTGGCGGTCTCCGAGGTTGCTGACCGGCTGTCACCCGAGGATCTGGCTGCTTCTCCTCTCGTCATCGAGCGGGAACGCAAGGCCGCAGTGCCGGCGCTGGCCGCGCTGGCCCGGGTCGCGATCGTCCTTGCCTGCCGAGGCCGGCGTTGGGGGCCTGGCGGCAGTATCGGCTTTGAGATCGCGACCGGCGTGGCGGCGGCGACCCCGTCGAGCGATCTCGACCTGATCCTCCGCCAGGACCGGAGGCTGCTGCCAGACGAGGCGGTCGAGCTGCGCGCCGCCCTGGCCGAAGCGGCGGTGCCGGCGCGGGTCGACGTGCTGCTGGAGACGCCGGGTGGCGGCGTCTTGCTCGCGGACCTCGCCGCGCGGCCAGAGCATCTGCTCGTGCGCACGCGAGCAGGCCCTCGTCGTACGGCCGATCCCTGGAGCTCGAGCGCGGACACGTACCTGGACCGATTGTCATGATGGTCGCTTTCCTGTTCCCCGGGCAAGGCGCCCAGGTCGAGGGCCTGCTCCATCAGCTCCTGGAACATCCCGAGGTCGCGCGGACAATCGAGGAGGCGAGCGAGGCCCTTGGCCTCGGCGTCGATGCCCTCGACAGTGCCGAGGTCCTGCGCTCGACTGCCGTCGTTCAGCAAGCGCTGCTGATCGCCGGCGTCGCCACGGCACGGGCCCTGATGGCCGAACACGTCCACCCCGCCGCCGTCGCCGGCATGTCGATCGGCGCCTTCGGCGCCGCGGTCGCCTGCGGCACGCCATCCTTCACCGACGCCTTGCCACTCGTCCGTCTGCGCGGCGAGCTGATGCAGGCGGCCTTCCCGGCCGGCTATGGCCTGGCCGCCATCGAGGGTCTCGACGAGGCCCACCTGGAAATCATCGTGGATCAGGTCGGGACCGCGGAATCCGCGGTCTTCATTTCCAACATCAATTCGCCCCGGCAGGTCGTCGTCGCCGGCGGTGATGCCGCGCTGGATGCGGTGACCGCCCAGGCTCTTCGGCAGGGCGCGCACCGCGCCGAATGTCTCGCGGTCAGCGTCCCGTCGCATTGCCC
>JBKQWH010000268.1:0-2777 GCA_052139635.1 Capsulimonadaceae bacterium | reverse complement strand
GACCGGGCCGAGTTGGGCCGGTGGCTTGCGGACAGCGGTTGGGAGCAGGAGGCCGTCACGGCACTCGCCGACCGGTTTTTCGCGGACTCCGAGTGGCTGGCCAAGCGGCTGGCCGTCATGGCCCCATGACCGCCCTCGCCCAGGCCGTGGCAGCCTTGATCGCAGCTCCCCGACCGATCCTCTTCCTGGATACCTGCACGTTGCTCGACATTGTCCGGGCGCCGCTGCGCGACCTAACCGTGGCGGTCCGAGCGGGCGTCGAGCTCCGGGCGCTGGAGGCGACCCGGACGGTTCGGCTCTTCGTTCAGGACATCGTGCCCGGCGAGTGGGCCGACAACCTGCCGGCCGCGCGGCGGGACGGCGAGGCCGGCGTCCGGGCGTTCATCGCGACCTGGCAAATCGCCGCCGACCTCGGGCAGCCGGCCCCGCCCCTTCCGGCACTCCCACCCGGAACCCTGATCGACGAGCTTGAGCAGTTGTCGCACGACCTGTTGGTGGCAGCCGACACACTCGACCGGGATCACGCCGGCATGTCCTGGGCGATCGACCGCGTGGCGGCCAAGCAGAAGCCGTCGGCGGCGAAGGGGACGGTGAAAGACTGTCACATCCTCGGCCACTCCCTCCGGCTCAGCACCCTACTGGCGGCCGCCGGATATCCGAACTGGCGGCTGCTGGTCAACTCGAACCGGTCGGACTTTGCCGCCCCGAATGCGACCGTGTTCCACCCGGACATCGTCCCCGATGCGGCCGCCGCCGGGCTGCGGTACGCCATCTCGCTGGAGGCGGCCGTCGCCGACCTCCGGGCGGCCGGTGAGATCCCCCCCTGACCATGAATGCGTTCGCCGACCTGTACTCTGCGCTGGACGGGCCTCATCCAACCGATCAAGGTGGAGACGTCACCCGAGTACTCGACCTGCGTCTTTAAGCGATCCGATGCCGCATAGCTCGGGGTCGATGCGTTCGTGCAGGAGCACGGTTACTGAGTCGCGGTCGGGGTGTCCTGCGACGTCGCGCACAATAACCACGTCACCCCCTTGATCGACACCCGCGTTTCTTCCTCACTGGTCGTGCGCGTTGGAGCCAATAACTGCGCGCATCGGTCCGACACACCATGGCGATGTGACCGACGCGTCTTGAAGCCGAACAAGTGATACGGCTCCAATCGCCTGGCAATTTCAGCCTTTGGAGGGAAATCCGGTGTCAGTTCGTCTTTTCGGGCGCGTAATCCGGTGTCGGTTCACCTTTTAGGGCAAAAATGATGAACTGACACTGGATTTCCCTGCGGGTACTCATGACCGGATCCAGTCATCGTCGCCACCCTGGCGGAAATCTCGAAGAGCCCGATCAGTTCCGCGAGATGTGCGAGAAGTTGGGTGCGGCGCTCGCAAAACGGCGGCACGAACTCCTGCTCCTGTCCGACGACGACCGTCACGCCGACCCGTCCGTCCTGAAGGGCTACGCAAAGGAGGCCGGCGGGCTTTCGCTCACGCAACCTTTGCGGGTCCTGGTTTCGTACGGGAGTGAAAGTGACCCTGAGAACAGGTCTGCGATCAAGTTCCCAGAGGACCGACAGCACCAGCATGTCTTGGTCACTGACGTCGATATTGCGGGCGAGTACCCGTTCAATCGAGTTTCGGCGTTGCGGCGTGTCGACGCCATTATCGTTGTGGGAGGGAAGGCCGGCGCCAAACAACTGGTTGAAATCGCGGAAGCACTGGCGCTTCCTGTTGTTCCGGTCGCGGCATTTGGTGGGGTCGCCGAGAGCGCGCTAGACCGGCGCCGAATCATGTTTGAACAGTCGGTCGGGTCAAGTGTGGACTGCCTCACCCGGTTCTTTGGCGATGTAACGGACCACCGCGCGGACGAAATCGTCGGGATCGCGGAAGCACTTTTTGCGCCAACACACGCGCACCAAGTACAAAACCGATCTCGCCATCCTCACGGCCGTAGACGTGGAGTATGAACAGTTGCGCAGGGCGTTCCCCGAACTGTGCAATCACGGCAGTGAGGCGCGGTGCGTCAGTGGGATCGTGGACGGGCTAACGGTAATCGCTTGTCAACAACACCAGATGGGCATGCCAGCCGCGGCGGCAACTGCGATGCAAATGATCCACGAGCACCGGCCGCGCTATGTTGCCATGACGGGCATCACCGCGGGGATCAAAGGCAAGACGGAACTGGGGACCATTGTGGTCGCCGACCCCTCGTTCGACTATGGGAGCGGGAAAATCGTTGCCGGGACAGATGAGGCACAGTCGGGCAGTGGGCCGACTGCGCCATCGACCGTCGGGGGACAAACAGTAAAGACGTCCGAGCCCCGGTTCGAGTTAGAGATTCGGCAAGAGCGACTAGCCCATTTACTCTTGGACGTCGTGCACCGTTTGGAGCAGGACGATCAACTGCTGTCTAAGATCCATGACGAGTTCATGTCGGCGTCCGGTTTGCCTCATCCGGGTAACCCGCCCCGTGTCGTCGTCGGACCTGTCGCGTCGGGTGCGGCGGTGGTCGCCGATCGGGAATTGGTCGAACGGATCAGGGCACGCCAAGAGAGGAAACTGGTTGGCATTGAGATGGAAGTGTATGGGATGATGTACGCCGCGCGCTTCTGCTCGGTCCCTCAGCCTCGTGCGGCGGTCGCGGTAAAGGCAGTTAGTGTCTGTCCCACAAGGGGTGGAAACGGGTAGAATGAATCAATCATGCGAACAGTATCCTACCCCAGCGATCTCACCGGTTTCCAGTGGTCCTTGATCAAACCACACTTACCTGTCTATCCGGGC
>JBKQWH010000267.1:0-3323 GCA_052139635.1 Capsulimonadaceae bacterium | reverse complement strand
TGAAACAAGCGAACGAGCTTGGCGGAAGCGTCCGCAAGGGCGAGCAAAGCACCGTCATCGTGTTCTGGAAGGTTGACCAGAAGGAAAGCGCGACAGACGACGCCGACAACGAGGAAACGCAGCGCCGTTTTGTGCTCCGGTATTATCGGACGTTCAACCTCGAACAATGCGACCTGCCGCAAGCCAGGTTGGACAAGCTACCCAAGATCGAAACGCATGACCACGACCCGATCGACGCGGCGGAATTGATTATCGCCAACATGCCGCTGCGGCCGGAACTCGAAACCGCCGGATCGAAGGCTTACTACAGCTCGATAACCGACCGTGTGACTATGCCGCCGCGTGAACTATTCACGACTGCCGAGGAGTATTACGCGACCTTGCTGCACGAGCTTTGTCACTCCAGTGGACATAAGAAGCGCCTTGCACGCGAGACGATCACGGAAGCCGCGCCGTTTGGCTCTGCGACCTACTCCAAAGAGGAGCTTTGTGTGCGCCGTGTCGGCGTGATTGAAGGAGGGTAAGACGATGTCTACTGGATAGCTGGGAAAATCCATGCGCACCCGATTTACCTCGGCCATCGGGCTGTAACCGGGAAACCGGCGGGGGAACGTAGCATGTCGGGAAAAGGCCCAAACGGACGAAGCCATCGTACTCCGGGCGGGTCAGCGCAAGACGCGGACGGCGAAAGCTGAATTGCCTGAACCCCAGTCCTCAGGGTGTTATCCTCCACGGTGACGCAGCGATGGTTGAAGCGTCATCCCGCGCGGAAGCCGGATAGCGCATGAGATCCGGCCCGAAGAGAGCGATGCTAGTAAACGCTCTCGGCCCAGCCGGCGCGGCCTGCCCGCCATAGGTGGGATCAAAGGGGCGAACGGGGCGCCTAATCGCGTCGGAACTCCTCAATCGTGCAAACACGGGATCGCCTAAACGGGCGTCGTGAGGACGGCGGCCCGCACGGCGACAGAGCCGCAGTAGTAGCCGAACGCCCGACGTAATGGTCGGGACAGCCATCCAGATCGAGAGGATGGACGGCGGCGGATGAAAGCGCGCGGGTGACCGCCGCGGGATTCCTCACCGACCGGGTGAAGGGCGGCAGTGCTCGCGAATCGGTCGTTGATGTGGAGGGCGTGCTGATGCTGCCGGAGTCGCTACGACGACGACTTGATTCGATCCGTAACCTGTCGCGACAGGGCAAGCGGATCAACGGTCTCTTTCGCCTGATGCTGAGTCCGCTCCTGTGGGAGCAGGCTTACGCCGAGATCGCACCGAATCGGGGCGCGCTCACACGGGGCGTCACCGACAACACGCTCGACGGCTTCTCGCTTGAGCGGGTGCATTCATTAATCTCGCGCGTTGGTGCGGGGACCTACCGCTTCACCCCGGTGCGCCGGGTCTATATCCCCAAGCCCGACGGCAAGAAGCTGCGGCCGTTGGGTGTTCCTACTGCCGACGACAAACTGGTCCAGGGCGTGGTGAAGCTGTTGCTGGAAGCCATCTACGAGCCAGTGTTCTCGCCGCGCTCGCACGGTTTCCGCCGTAACCGCTCCTGTCACACCGCGCTGCAAGCGATTGGCGACATCTGGACCGGCGTCAAGTGGCTGGTGGACATCGATGTAGTCGGGTTCTTCGACAACATCGATCACGGCATCCTGCTCGACCTCTTGCGCAAGAGGATCGACGATGAGCGCT
This sequence comes from Capsulimonadaceae bacterium, assembly GCA_052139635.1. GTDB lineage: Bacteria > Armatimonadota > Armatimonadia > Armatimonadales > Capsulimonadaceae > JBKQWH01. The sequence goes on along the minus strand of JBKQWH010000267.1, from coordinate 1,631 downwards.
TCATCCGGCTCATCGCGGGGATGCTTAAGGCTGGATACATGGAGGACTGGACTTTCCACGCCACCTTCAGCGGAACGCCGCAGGGTGGTGTCGCCTCGCCGATCCTCGCCAACATCTATCTGCATGAACTCGACGAGTTCCTGAGCGGGATGAAGGCGCGCTTCGATCGGGGCAAACAACGGGCGGTTCATCTTCCCTACCAGCGTCTATCCGACACCATTTGCAAACGTCGGCACCTGATCGATCAGCTGCTCGCCGAAGGCCACACGGCTGAGGCGGAAGCGGAGAAAGAGCAGGTTCGGGAACTTCGGGCGAAACGCTCAACCATGCCGGCCAAGAACTGGTTCGATACGAAGTTCCGCCGGCTGCTCTTCTGCCGCTACGCGGATGACTTCCTCATCGGCGTCATCGGCAGCAAGGCCGACGCGCAAGAGATCATGCAGGAGGTCGCGGCGTTCTTACGCGGCCAACTCAGACTCGAAGCGTCAGCCGAGAAGAGCAAGGTGAGCAAGGCGTCGGATGGGACCGTGTTCCTCGGCTATCGCATCTGCACCGTAAGCGGTGGCCTGGTCAAACGGGTACGGTTCCAAGGCAGGTACACGTACACGCGCAGTGCCACCAGTCGCATTCGTCTGGTCGTTCCCCACGACCGCGTGGTGCGATTCAACCGGCGCAAGGGCTACGGCGATCTGAGCCGCCTCAAGGCAATTCATCGGCGATACCTGGTCGACAGCAGCGTGCTGGAGATCGTACTCGCCTACAATGCCGAGATGCGCGGCCTCGCCAACTATTACCGACTGGCAACCTGCGCAAAGTACAGTCTGCGCAAACTGCACTTCCTGTGGCAGACCAGCTTGCTCAAGACGCTCTCGTTCAAGCTGCGCCGGTCGGTCAATCAGGTAGCCCATCATCTGAAGATCGGGGACAGACTCGCCGTCCGCGTCAAAGCGGAAGGACGGCGCAAGGAGAGGCTGGTCGAGGTCTTCGCATTGAAGGATCTTGGCCAGCTTCCGGAGTTGGGCGCGGCAGTCGATCGATTGCCGAATACCATGTGGACCTCGGGCCGTTCCGACGTGCTCGATCGTCTGCACTCCCGGAAGTGCGAATACTGTGGCGCGGCTGGCGTGCCTTGCGAAGTGCATCATGCCCATAAACTCAAGGACGTGAAAGACGCTCCGCTCTGGCAACAGGTCGCGGCGGCACGCCGACGCAAGCGGACCGTGCTCTGCCGCTCGTGCCATCAAGCCCTCCATGCCGGAACACTGACTAATCGCGAGCAGGATACTGAGATGCGAGTGCGGAGAGCCGGATGATGCGAAAGTATCACGTCCGGTTCGGTGGGCGGGGGAGGGATGTCCTCGCAAGAGGCATCACCCTCCCGACCCAATGCGGAAATGTGCGCGGCGTTTCTATGTGCCGAGGCCGGCATCTCGCCGGTGGTTCTCGAGAACCAGACGGCCTACGTCCAAGGCTGGTTGGGCAAATTGCGAGGAGGCGATAAGCGGATGGTGGTGACCGCTGCCGGCCAGGCGCAACGGGCCGCCGAGTACATCCTCAACGTGCGCGGCGACGGTGATGATGCGGCAAAGCCGTAAACGGCCGCCCGTAGCCGCGTGCACGCGCGTGTGCGC
>JBKQWH010000266.1:0-11261 GCA_052139635.1 Capsulimonadaceae bacterium | reverse complement strand
GGAGGGCTGTGCTGAAATGGACAGAAGCGACGCAGAGAGATACTTGCGCTCGCCTCGGCAGCGGCCGATATTCGGCGGTCAATAGGGTGGACGAGCGGGCCGTCGACGGTCTGGAACGATCAGGTGTATTGCCCACTCAACCCAATGACTTCGCTCCTCAACCGGTGCCGCTGCGCTTCGACCCGACGATGCGCGTCGACCATTCCATCGAGTCACCGTGGACGAGGGTACAATGACGCAATGAGGCTGGCCGCAATTGCGAACTTTGGTGCCGGTCGTGGAAGTATAGCCTGACATGCCGTTCCTTCGGACACGAATAGTCCTGGCGTACCTGATTGTGGCCTCCCTTTACCTGTGCGTTTCACCAGCCGCCGCCGCCCCGCAGCGGCATGTGCTGGTGATCGTCGTCGACTACCTCGATTACCACGATCTTTCTGCCCTGGAGAATACCTGGGCGGCTGCGGACGCGTTTAAGCCGGGGCTCCTCTCTCCCGGGCTGCCCTCCGGGCCTGATCCTGTGGCAAGTGTCTATGCGACGATCGGGGCAGGGGACAGCATCCGGGCCGGCGACATCTCGGAGGGGCTGCTCGATCGCGCACTTGTGACCGCCGGTAAGCGGGTCGCCGTCGTCGGATCGGAGGATGGCGACGATACCGGGGAGTACCGGCCTGTCATGCATATGATCCCGAAGCCGGATGTGGTCCGGTTCGGGGCGGTCGATGGAACCGTCGCCGATCCGTGGGCGCCGGGCGGCCGGCGTGTCGATCCCGAGGCCCTGGTCGACATCACCCAACAATCCGTCTCGGCGAACGACCTTACCGTGGTGACGTTCGGGGACATGGGACGTCTCGAACGCGAGAACGTGCGCGGCCTGCTCAGCGCGTGGGCGTACGCGTCCCAGAGGCGGGAGGCCGTGAACGACCGGCTGATCCCGTATATCGAACGGCTCTCTCGACGGCTTTCCGAGCCGCCTGTCTCCCGGCCGGTGCGCGTGTTTTTCGTTGGCGCCGCGCCGGTTGCGGGATGGGACCATCTCACCCCGTTTGCCGTTGCCGATTTTCCGCGGGGTATGGGCGGCGAAGTGACGTCGCCCACCACGCGCACGCCGGGCCTTGTGGCGATGCGGGACATCGCACCGTCGATATTGGCGGCGCTTGACGTATCCGCACCGATCCAGATGACCGGCGCTCCGATTACGAAGCGGATGTCGGAGGGCTTCATCAGCCTGCGCCGCCTCGATATGCTGACCACGCTGAACCAGCGCGTGCAGGTCCCCTTCTTCTGGGGGCTGGCCAGTGTCGGGGTGGGCGTTGTCCTGTTTTCCGTCGTGTGGTATCTCCGGCGGCGGACCTCCGGCACGGGGAGCGGTCCGGTACCGGGCTACGGGCTGCGCGTCCTCGCGGCCTGGCCGCTGGCCCTGCTGCTTGCGCCTCTGGCCGGCGCGCACGATGTCGGAGCCTACCTGCTCTCGATCGCCGTCACTGCGGTCGTGATCGGCCTGATGCCGTCGCCGGAGGTCATCCTTCTCACGACCGCGGCGGTAGTGGTCGTGGATGCCTTCTTCGGCAGCCCGCTGGTGGCCGGCTCGGTCCTCAGCACGTATGCCCTGTCCGGCATCCGGTTCTACGGCATCGGAAACGAGTACATGGGGGTGCTGATTGCCGGAGCGCTGATGCTGCCGGTCGTCCGTCCCGGGATCGTACAGACTCGGCTCCTGGCCGGCTGGTTTGCGCTGGTGGTGTTCGTGCTGTCGTTTCCGGCCTTTGGCGCAAAGGCGGGTGGGGCGGTGACCGCGACCGCCACATTCCTGTTTGCGTGGTGGGAGCTGGGCGGGGTCCGTGTGACCGCCCGTCGATGGTTCGGCGCTGTCGTCGCGGGGTTTGCGCTTGTGTTCGTATGGGCAGGCATGGAGCGCGCATGGAAATTGGCGCCATCGCACATTGATGGTGCGGTAGATGCGCTCGCGGCTGGTCGGATGGGGTATATTATCGGAGTCGCGTTGCGAAAGGCCCAAATGGCGCTCCGGATTCTCATGCATCCGGGCACGCTGGCCGGCCTCGCCGCGATGCTTGGTCTCGCCGTCGTGCTTCCTGCCCGGTTGCGCGGCCCGGTGCGTGATCTCTCCCGAAATCGTCCCGAGTTGGTGAAGATCGGCGTCGCGGGACTGCGGGGGTGTGTGGTGGCGCTGCTTTTCAACGATTCGGGCGTGGTAGCGGCAATCCTGATCTTGATGTCGCTGCTGCTCCTGGTATTGCATGGAATAGTGAGTGGAAAGGAAATGACGAGATAGTGAAGTTCGTGCGGGGCGGATAAATCGTCTTCCGTAACGATTTTCTGTTTTCTATCTCCAATTTCCTCTTCCGGGGGTTCGGATGCGATTCCTGGCGCTGGATATCGGCGATGTTCGCATCGGCATTGCGGTTTGTGACTTGCTGGAAACGGCAGCTTTCCCGGTGCGGACAATTCGCCGGGTGCAGAGCCTGAAGCGCGACGTTGCGGCCGTGCTGGAAGTGGTTGCCGAACAGGAGGTCGACGCAGTCGTGGCGGGCCTGCCTGTCTCGCTCGACGGCGGCGTCGGACCTCAGGCCCAGAAGGTGCTTGGCTTCGTGCGGGCGCTTGCGCGTGGCGCGGGAGTGCCGGTGGTGACGTGGGACGAGAGCCTGACCAGTGTCGATGCCGACACCTGGTTGATCGGCCGCGGCATGTCGCGGCAAAAGCGCCGCGAGACAATCGACCAGATGGCGGCGGTCCTGATCCTCGACAGCTACCTGGACCATCGGCGCCGTACCGGGGCCTCACGCGATGCCGTCGAGTGTAGGAAAGAGGAGTTAGGAAACAGAAGTTAACAAATAGGACCTGCTTCCTAACTTCAATTTCCTAACCACGGGGTCGTGAGAAAATGTCGTCCGAAAATGACAAGTTCGGGTCGACGCGACGCATTATGCGCACGACGGTGGCCACTCTGGCGGCATTCGTCCTCTCGCTTTGCCTGTTGATCGGGGCGCTGGCGGCGATCTACTTGCTGACGCCGCTGTCGAGCAATCCGAAAGCCGCCGTGACACTGGTAATCGTGCCAGGCGGCGCCTCGGACCGTAAGATCGGGGAGATCCTGGAGAGGGCGCATGTCATCCGGCGCGCGGTCGGCTTTGTAATCGCTGCCCACATGGAAGGGGTGAGCGGGAACATGGTGGCAGGCTCTTACGAGTTCTCGCCGGCCCAGTCCCCCCGCGCAATCGCGGTGGCAATTGCGCTCGGCCGCACGACGCATGACCTGCTGACCGTTCCGGAGGGCTTTACCGCCCGCCAGATCGCCCGGCGCCTGGCGGCGCGCGGTATGGCGAACGAGGACGAGTTCCTCAAGCTCGCGACCACGATGGGGCAGTCGTTTCATGTCGAGGGCTTCGTTCCTCCGAGCCGGAATCTGGAGGGGTATCTCTTTCCGGATACCTATTTGATTCCTCGTGGGACGAGCGAACGCGGAATAATCGAGATGATGCTCGGTAATTTTCGGCGGCGGGTGTTCAACCTGGACGGCGGGATGCTGGCAAGCCGTCCGTCGATGCTGCCGTCGACAATCACGATGGCATCGTTAATCGAGCGTGAGGCGAAGATCGAGCCCGACCGTCCCAAGATCGCAGCCGCCCTGGAGAACCGTTTGCGGCGGGGTATGAAGCTGGAATGCGATGCAAGTGTCGAGTACGGGCTTCCAAGTTACAAAGAACGGCTCTACCTGAAGGATTTGAAGGTCGATACGCCGTATAATACATATCTGCATGCCGGGCTGCCGCCGACGCCGATTGCTAACCCGGGCCTGCCGAGTATCGAGGCGGCGCTCCATCCGGCGCACGTGAACTACTTGTACTATGTTGCTCGCGGCGATTCGTCCCACGGGCATATCTTTAGCGAAACGATGGCACAACATTTGAAGGCGGTGGCGCTCGTGCGAGCGCAGGGTGCCGAGGCCGAGCGGCGCAGTGCGCAAGCCCAACGATACAAGGCGTGGCAGCAGGGCATAAAGGCCCACCCGCACGTTGTGATAGGCCACACGCCCAAACCACATTCCGGGCCGGCCGGCGCTCGGATGGAATAATCCGCGGTGGATTGCATTGTCCTCCGCACACCGTATCATCGGCGCCCTCCGCCCGGACACGGGAGTGGGGCGACACAGTACAGCGGAGACGCCAATGCGCACGATGCGGAGGAATTGGGTACCGGTGAGTCTTTGGAATAGCTTTTGGCGTTGGGTGTGGCGTCCGGTGACGCCGTCCCTGGTTGTCGAGTCGGTTGGCGATGTCGATCCCAAGGTCTTGCGCGCCTGCGGGATTACCGCGATTATCACGGACCTCGACAACACCCTCGTGCCATGGAGGCGGTATGAGATCACACCGGGAGTGATCGAGTGGCTGGAAAGGCTGGAGGTCGAGGGCATCAAGATCTGCATCGCGTCAAACACGTTGCACATGCAGCGCCTCAAGCAGCTTGCGGATACCATGGCGATCCCCTTTGTCGATCGCGTTCGCAAGCCGTTCGTGGGCGGATTTATTCGCTCGATGGAGGCAATGGAGTCGACCCGCGCCACGACTGCGGTCTTCGGGGACCAGCTCTTTACCGATGTTTGGTGCGGCAACAAGCTGGGGTTGACGACCATCCTTCTGCGCCCCCCGCTGTCGCGTGAGGAGTTTTTCTGGACCCAGGTCGTGCGCTATATCGAGAATGCCGTTATCCGGTGTTTGCGCCAGTTGGGCCAGTGGCCGGCCGTTCGCCGCCTGGAGGAGGCCCTGGACTCGATTCCCGATCCGAGGAGCCCGGCCGGACAGCGCCTGACAAAGTCTGTTCTTCTCGTCCCGGCCATCTTTCTGGCGATTATAGCGGCGATAGTGGTGTATACCCTGAGGGGGCGCAAATCCTAGGCGGGCAGACGGAACAATTTGGAAACGGCGATCGTTTATCAACCGTGGCCAATGACACCGGCGTGGAGACTGTCTCGACACCGGAGGGCTGGCGTGTAACAGGCCGGACGAAAATCGTGGGTGTCTGGGGCCATCCGGTGGCGCATTCGCGATCTCCCGCAATGCACAATGCCGCACTGCGGGAACTCGGTCTCGATTGGATCTATGTCCCGTTTGATGTGGCTCCCGAGAAAGTTGCGGACGCCGTCCGCGCGGTACGCGGGCTGGACATGGTTGGCGTGAACGTGACGGTGCCGCTCAAGGAGCGGGTTATCGCAGGCCTGGACTTCGTCGATGAAGCCGCGGCGCGAATTGCATCCGTCAACACGATTCATAACGACGGAGGGGTGCTTCGGGGGTACAGCACCGACGGGCCCGGGTTTATGCGGTCATTGTCCGCGCTGGGATGGCGCTCTACCGGACGAATTGTGTGCTTGCTCGGCGCCGGGGGATCGGCGCGGGCGGTGGCCTTTGCCCTCGCGGACAGGGGAAACCGTGTCCTGATCGTAAACCGCACACCGCAGCGTGCAAACAATCTGGCCGAGGAAATCAATACTCGGTATCCGGAGACGGCCGTCGCGATCGATTGGGGAACCGGCGCGACGGCCCGTGATGCGGATTTGCTGATCAACACGACTTCGATCGGGATGCATCCGCACGAGCAGGAATGTCCGGAGCTGTGCGAGGGAGTACTGCGCCCGGGGGTTCAAGTGTACGATTTGATATACGCGCCGGTTGAGACAGTGCTGCTGAACCGGGCGCGACTGGCCGGGTGTGATGTTTCGAATGGTCTGGGTATGCTCGTCCATCAGGGAGCGCTGGCGCTCTCGATTTGGACGGGAATCTCGGTCGAGGACCTTCCGATTTCCGCGATGGATCGGGCCGCGAGGCAACCCGCCGCGTGACCGCACATCGGGGAAACCAGGGGTTGTTGGAACACCCGCCGCGGGAACGGCCGCATAAATGTACTAAAAAAACGGAATTTTTTCAAATCGAGGAGGAAGATGCCACAGGAGACGAGAACATTATTGAGGAAGGCGAGGCCGATCGTACCCTGCGAAGTATTAATATGACATCGTGAGGCGACCTGTAAGCTACTTGCGCTCGTTGTCTCGTTGTGATATAATTAACTGCGCGTATCATGGTGGGTACGATGTGACGCGAAAAATCGGTGCAGTAGACGGGGTGAAGGGAATCTCCGCCTCGTATTGCGGCCATCGGCGGGAAATCCGTCCATGCGAACGAGTGGGCAACGGATAAACAACCGGCGAAGTCACTTTACCATTGAGCGTGTTCGCGTACGAAAGTCTCAGCCGCCTCGGCGTCAAGCAATGATGTTCCGTCGCTCGATTGTGCATTTTTCATTACATACTAACCTCCATCCGTGCATGCAGGGATTGGCGAACCAGGTGGTCCGTCTTCGCGCATCTGGGATGAGGGTGGGCAACGTCCCAGTAGATTAGGGCTCAGCGAACACATTGCAAGTGCATTAGGAGGCGCGGATTTTCGTTATGGTTATGCAAAAGAAAAGCTTGGGCGAAGTGCTCGTGGAAAGGGGCGTCATCAGTCAACCACAACTGCAGCAAGCCCGTGAGGCGCAGAAGACCGCACCGCAGGACCTGGGAAACATCATACACGACCTGGGGTTTGCGAGTGAGCGGGACATTGCCTCCGCACGCGCCGCGTCGCTGAACTTGCAGTTTGTTGACCTGACTCGCCATCCCATCGAGCCCGAAGCCACACGAGCCGTCCCGGAACATATTGTCAAACGCTACAATATTCTGCCGATCAAGCGCGACAGCACATCGACACCGAACAAGCTGATGGTTGCCGTTGGCGACATCCAGAACAGCCGAGCCGGATTGGACGACGTGCGGCTGGTATCTCGCTGCCAGATTACCCCTGTTTTGGCCGCCAAATCCGACATCGAGGACGCCATCAACCGGTATTACAGCCCGGCAGGCTCTTCGGCTGCGGTCGGTGCCAACGGGATGAAAAGCGCCCGGCCGATCAACCAGCCTCGATCGAACGGGCTCCAGAACCCGCCTGCCGTCATTAAGGACGAGCCCCTCGTCAGTGCGACTCCGGCCGTGCCGGAGCAGCAGGAGAACCCGCTCGCCAAGGTTATCACCCAGGACATCACCCAGATCCAGATCGATTCCGGGGATGACGAGGATGAGGTCGATGTCGAGAAGATGTCGGAGGAAGCTCCCATCATCCGCATCGCTCACGCCATCGTGCAGGAAGCCATCCGGCAGAAGGCCAGTGACATCCATATCGAGCCGATGCAGAAAGGCGTGCGAATCCGGTACCGCATCGACGGCGTCCTGAACGAGACGATGACCGTGCCCAAGCACATTCAGAACCAGCTTATCGCGCGCTTCAAGATCATGGCCGACCTCAACATTGCGGAGCGCCGCGTACCGCAGGACGGTCGTATCCCCATCAAACACGAGGGCAAGGACTTCGACCTTCGCGTCAGCGTACTTCCCACGTTCTACGGCGAAAAGATCGTCATGCGCGTTCTCGACAAGTCGAGCGTTTTGCTTGGCCTCAACAAGCTGGGGTTCCAGCCGGACGTCCAGCAAAAGCTGGAGGAGCTGGTCGGCCAGCCGAACGGCATGATCCTCACCACGGGCCCCACCGGTTCCGGCAAGACGACCACGCTGTACTCGATCCTCAACAAGATCAACTCCTCGGAGAAAAACATCATCACGGTCGAGGACCCGGTCGAGTACCAGCTCCCCGGCGTCTCACAGGTCAACGTCAACCGCAAGGCCGGCCTGACCTTCGGAAGCGCGCTCCGGTCGTTCCTGCGCCAGGACCCGGATATCATCATGGTAGGTGAGATGCGCGACCTCGAAACCTGTCAGATCGCCGTCGAGGCGGCCCTTACCGGCCACCTTGTGTTGTCGACACTCCACACCAACGATGCGCCCTCGACCGTCATGCGTCTGGCGGACATGGGAATTGAGTCTTACCTCATCGCCGCGACCGTAGTCGGCATTCTCGCTCAGCGACTCTGCCGCAAGGTCTGCGTCAACTGCAAGCAGCCGTATCAGATTCCGGCCTCGGAACTCGTACGCTTCGGATTCGTCCCACAGAATGCGAACCAGATGGTCACCCTGTACCGCGGGGCCGGGTGTGAGGAATGCCGCCAGAAGGGGTATAAAGGACGACTTGGGCTGTATGAACTGATGGTCATGAACGAGGAAATCCGCGAAATGGTGGTTCGTCGCGCACCCGTCGCCGACATCCGTGAGGGCGCCAAAGCGGGCGGAATGAAGGAGTTGCGTGAGGACGGGCTCCTAAAGGTACTGGAGGGCATTACCACACCGGATGAAGTCATGCGTGTTGTCTTCACGGCCGGATCGTAATGTTCGCGGGCTCGATTGTAATGCGGCGCAGACCTGTGCGGGAGGCAGTGCGCCCGATCTATGCCCTCCGGACTTTGCCGGAGGACAGCAGGGCGGAGATGCCGTCGCTGCCGTGATACGGTTGCTTTTTAGTGTAATTGGCTCAAGGCCCTTCGTGTCGAGTTTCGCCGAAACTCGATGGGGAGGGCTGGCCGTGCCGCTACAGGAGTTGCTTTTTTATGTCCGAAGTGATAGCGCCGCAGCAATTCGCGCCGGTATCTAACCCGCAACAACAGATGCCTCCCCGCCAGGCTGCCCGACGTAAGCCGGTCGACCAGATTCACCTGGATGAGCTGCTTGAGGCGATGGTTGAGCGGAACGCTTCGGACCTCCACGTGGCGGTGGGAATCCCTCCGATTTTGCGCGCCGACGGGCAGTTGCTCCCGACACCATACGAGAGCTGTCAGCCGATCGACGTGCAGCAGATGATGTACGCGATCCTGACCGACGAGCAGATCCAGAGGTTTGAGTCAACCTGGGAGCTGGACTTCTCGTACGCGCTGCAGAAGAAGGCACGCTTCCGCGTCAACATTTTCAAGGACAAGGGCGCGATGGCGGCCGCGCTTCGCTTGATCCCGACAAGAATCCCGACCTTGCAGGAACTCGGCATGCCTCCGGTCGTGGAGAAGCTCACGCATACAAAGCGCGGCTTGATCCTCGTGACCGGACCGACCGGCTCGGGCAAATCGACCACACTCGCGGCGATGATCAACCACATCAACCTCAACCGCTCCGAGCACATCATCACGATTGAGGACCCGATCGAGTACCTCCACAGCCATAAGATGTCGGTCATTAACCAGCGCGAGCTCGGGACCGACACAAAGAGTTTTCCAAACGCCCTGCGCGCATCGCTTCGTGAAGATCCGGATATTATCCTCGTCGGTGAAATGCGCGACCTGGACACAATGCAGCTCGCGATCTCGGCGGCGGAAACCGGACACCTTGTTTTCGCCACTCTGCATACGAACTCGGCCGCGTCGTCCGTCGACCGCATCGTCGACGGATTTCCTCCGGGGCAGCAGTCTCAGGTCCGGTTGCAGCTTTCGAACAATATCCAGGCGATCCTCGCACAGCAGCTCCTCCCGCGTTCATCGGGCTCAGGCCGCGTAGCCATCCAGGAGATCATGATTGCTACCGCTGCTATCCGAAACCTCATCCGCGAGGCCAAGGCGCACCAGATTACGTCGGTCATTCAGACATCGGCGCAGGTGGGGATGATTACTACCGATCAGGCTCTGAAGGATGCGTACCTGCGTGGTGTCATCAGTTATGAGAACGCGCTTGCACGCGCTCAAAACGCGGACGAGCTCAAGAAGATGCTGGCCGCCGATATGCCGACTGCCCCTGGCGCCCCCGGTGGTCCGCCGAATGGGATGGCCCGGCCGTATGGGCGATAAGGGCCCGCGATCCATGCGCGTTTCGCGCGTGACGAGTGTACTGCATTGAGACCAATGTCGATCCGCAGCATTCGGAACCGACCGGCGGGCTCACCCAGGTGAGCGGCCGGCGGCGATGCCGGAGCCGATGCGGATGAAGGGAGCCGTCATAACATGCCAACATATGCCTATAGTGTCAGAGACGCCGCCGGTGTGCTGCGCAACGGAACTTCCGAAGCGGAAAACCCCGATGTCTTGGCCCGCCGACTTCGCGAGCAGGGTTTTGTTATTTCGGAGATCAAAACGGCCAAGGCCAAGAAGGCCGGCGCCCCGGGCGGCTCGTTTCTGGATAACCTGCAGCGGGTCAAGCCGACCGAGCTTTCGATTATGTGTCGACAGTTCTCGACCATGGTCGACGCCGGCGTGTCCCTGGTGCGCTGCTTGAACGTACTCGGTGAGCAGACTCAGAATGCACGTCTGCGACGCATCCTCAGCGAGATTCAAAAGGAAGTTGAAGCGGGACAGACACTGTCTCGAAGCCTGGCGAAGTATCCCGGTGTCTTTAACAATCTCTTTGTCGGTCTTGTCCGCGCCGGCGAGGTGGGCGGCGTTCTCGAGGAGACGATGCAGCGATTGTCGACATTCCTGGAAAAGGACGTCGAACTGAAGCGCAAGGTGAAATCGGCCCTTACGTACCCGACTATCGTCGTTATTTTCGCCGTGGCTATCGTCGTCGGCCTTTGTACGTTCGTCGTGCCGAAGTTCATTCAGTTGTTCAAGGACCTTGGCGTAAAGGACTTCCCGGCCCTGACCCTTGGTCTGATGGCGTTTTCCGACTTTCTCACCAAGGACACCGGTTGGTGCTTCCTCATTTGCTTCTCCTGCTGGGCAGCGGGAAAAGCGTTCGTGCGTACCCGGTTTGGGCTATACGCCTTCGACCGATTTAAACTAAAAGTCCCGGTGTTCGGGAAACTCACGCATAAAGTGGCGCTCGCCAGGTTCTCTCGAACCCTGGGAACACTGCTCGTGTCCGGAGTTCCCATCCTCCAGGCCCTGGAAACCGTGGCCGGAACCGTGTCCAACGTCGTTATGTCCGACGCGATCATGGAGGCGCGCGCCCGCATCCGTGAGGGTGACCGTATCGGCGACCCGCTCGTCAAGTCGAAGCTGTTTCCGCCGATGGTTATCCACATGATCTCGATCGGCGAGGAGTCCGGCGCGCTCGACGCGATGCTTGCCAAAATCGCGGACTTCTACGAGGACGAAGTGGATGCCGCACTGGCGTCGCTCGCCGCGGCCATTGAGCCTCTGCTCATTGTGTTCATGGGCTGCGCCGTTCTTTTGATCGTTCTGGGCATGTTTATGCCGATGGTTGCGCTGATCCAGAACCTGTCCGGCTCCGGTGACAGTGACAGTAAGGGCGGTGGTGGCGACGACTAGCCGGCATGATCTTCATGTCCAATCGTGGGACAGGCGTCCCTGCCTGTCATCTGAGATGTTCGTGAAAAGGCCTGGCT
>JBKQWH010000265.1:0-25158 GCA_052139635.1 Capsulimonadaceae bacterium | reverse complement strand
CGTCGTCAAGTCGTGGAATCTGGCGCTTCCCGACCAGGAAAACGGAGACCTTTGTGTCTTCCTCGAAGTGAAACGTCTCGCCGCCAATTCGAAGTGAATGGCGGATCATGCTGCTTGCAGGGCTGGTGGAAGTGTCGTGCGTTAGCACGAACTCGTCTCGTAAGGTTTTAAGCATCTGAAGCGCCTCCCTGGGCCGTTCACGGCCGTCGTTCGGCGGCCGCATGGGTATGCACATCTGTTGATTCGACACTGACCGGTAAGATTCCTTCCGCCGTACCAAAAATAATTTGCTCAGGCCAGCGAACCGCACGCCGAACGGCAGGAGTGGAAACTTGCCTTCTGTTGAGCAGACACGTTGTTAATGGTAGTAAATCGTAGTGAGTGCCGCGATCGGCCTTTCAATTCGGCGCCGCGAACAAAGGGCGCCGCGCTGCGTATATATTATAGGTAAAAGAAAGCGGGCCGTCAACATCGAAGCTCTGCTTTCTTTGCGCAAATCCTTCCGGGCTCGACAATACCGGCTCGGCCGGAGCAAGGAGAGTGTCCACTATGTTAGCGCTGAAGAATGTAAGGGGATCGATTTCCAGACACGCGCACACGCTCTGCGAGGAGGCCCGCGTCCGAGTGCCGTTTCCATCCGTTCACGCGGCGTGGCTGCGCCGGCCGGCCGGCCTGATTGCGGCGGGCCTCATGCTCATGTCCACGATGGCGATCGCAGACCCGGAGGCGATGGCGCCGCCGATCCAGTCGGACCAGTCGGCGGCTGCGGATTCGAGCCAGATCTCCGTCTTTCAGTGGACGGAAGTCCCGATAAACCAGCAGGTGCCCGTTCAGCGGGCTACGTTCGATCAGGGTGGTTATCAACTTTACGACACGGCCGGCGAAACCATAGTCGTCCCCTTTGCGCAGGATAACCTGTATGTCATGAAGTTTGCCGTCTCGCCGGATGGCACGATGTACTTTATCAACGACGGCACGTCGCCAATCCTGTACGTCCCGCGCGACGGCTACCTGGAGAACGCGACGGTACCCGGTGCGAAATGGTATCCGTTCACGTCCGACTTCGATCCTGCTTCCCCTGTGTTCCTGGGAATCGCGCCAAGCTGGGACGACTACGTCGCGATGGGCTGGTATCCGGATATGGTCTGCTGGGGCGGGTACTGGGGGTGCGATCCGTTTTGGGACGGTGGGGCGTTTATTGCCTGCGGAGGGCTATTCTTCGATATTGGCGGTTTCCCCTGCTACGGGTGGGGGGCGTACCATCGCTACTGTGGATTCCACCCGGCTCCGTTCCGTACGGGCTACTGGAACCGCGGACTTTATGGAGCGGGTGGCACCGTTCATGGCTCCTTCATCGGCCGGAGTCCGGCAGGTGGCTTTGATGGAGGAGGTCGAAGGTTCGCCGGATCGTACCACGGGGAATTCGGGCGACCGGTCAATGGTTTTCTCGGCGGTGGACGAACATTCCGTGGCGGACAAGGTTTTATGAGCGGTCGACAATACGGCGGCAGCGAGCACTCTTTCGTTGGCGGTGGGAGTGCGTTCGACGGCGGCGGCCAACGATTTGGTGACCGCGGTTCGTTCGACGACGGTGGCCATGGCTTCGGCGGTGGTTCGTTCGGCGGCGGCCATAGCTTCGGCGGCGGCCATGGCTTTGGCGGCGGTTCCTACGGCGGCGGTCACGGATTCGGCGGCGGCTCTTTCGGTGGCGGCCATGGTTTTGGAGGTGGTTCTTTCGGTGGCGGCCACGGCGGCGGTGGTCACCGCTAAGCCGGGTTATCCGCCCTGCACCTCGACACAGGGTCCGGGCCTTGGACATCGTACTCGTTGCGTTGCGGCCTGGTGGCCCCGGCAATATCGGGGCCACTTCGCTTCTCGTTGCCGGTTGAAAACGTGCGTCCCTGGGAATGTATTGGCCGGTTTAACCGTAGAGGTGAGATATGAGATCGGCTGTGGCCCAATTAAAGACCGAAGAAGACTCGCTGTTAGTCCGGTACGCGCGAACGGGTGATCCTCTACTTCGCGAGCGGCTAATCCACATGCACGAGCGCCTTGTCCGCTACCTGGCCGGCAAGTTCGCGAGCCGGGGCGAACCGCTCGAAGACCTTGTCCAGGTCGGGACAATCGGGCTGATCAACGCGATCGATCGCTACGATCCGTCTCGCGGCATCAAGTTCACCACGTTCGCCACACCAACCATTGTCGGTGAAATTCAGCGTTATTTTCGGGATAAGGCGTGGAAACTGAAAGTCCCACGCCGTCTTCAGGAGCTAAACGCGTCGGCCGCCCGAGCCCGCGACGAGTTCATTCAGCGGGTCGGCCGCGCGCCGACCGTTCACGAGGTTGCCGTCGCGGTTGGCGCCACCGAGGAGGAGACACTCGCGGCCATCGAATTGAGTAACGCCTACGATACGGTCTCCCTCGACGCCGGTGTGGTAGGAAGCGACGACTTTAGTCTGGCCGATTACATCGGCGTCGAGGACCCGGACCTCAACGCCCTCGTTGGCTTTGCGGACCTCAAGCAGGCGATGGAGCACCTCGAACCGCGCGAGCGCGCGATCATCAACTTGTACTACGGGCGCGAAATGTCACAGAGCGAGATCGCAGTCCGCCTGCACATCTCGCAAATGCACGTTTCACGCCTGCAGAAAGCGGCCCTTAAACGTCTCCGCAAGATCATGGATGACGCAGCCGCTGGGCGTGTCGCGACGGCCACGAGAAGCCGCTCTTCGTAACCGGCCCTGAGCAATCGGTCGGCAATCGGACGAGTAACACACAGTTAAGAGGGTGGTTCTTAATCATCGTCCTTATCTCATCAGGTGCATAACAGGTCAAGACGATGACACGGACATACCGATCGTATTGGAATATCACTGGCCATAGGGTATAACCAGAGACAAGCAGGCGGTCGTGCGCCACGCCGTCAACGCGGTGGCACGAATTTCGCACCGCTCTTGCGCTAACTGGGGGGATGCAAGGCGTCGGCCGAATGGTGTCGGAATACGCCATGGGGGCGCGCAATCCTGGTTACGCCTATTTCGGGAGAAAGTTGACGGAATCGGCGGATCGATGTTATGATACAATAGACTGCTAGTTGTGACTGGATCATAATGCGGTTTCGACTGCGCAACGTGTGGTGAAATCCGACCGGGCGCCTCAGCACCGACAGTCGGGGGAGGGCGCGGACGTGTTTTCGCGTGATTGACTTGCGTAATGAGGACGCGATGAAAAGCCCTTCGCCCAGGCAACCGTTCATCTCCCAGGACGACGGGAGAGAGTACGAACGCCTCCGCGGTATAGAGAGAGAATACGAGCTCGAGACGATCGCAGAGAATGCGGGCCAGCTCGTTCAATACCAGGCGATGTCACTGCGCATCCTGGCGGGATTGACCTCGCGCACCCTCGGGCAGCTTGCCGGCTTGACCGGGAACGCCGACGGCAGCCGGTCGGTTGCCGCCGACGTCCGCTCCCTGATCGCGGACGTCGATGCGCTGGCGGCCGGATCAAACCTGTCTGCTGTAACACCGCAGCTTCCCGCCTCCACGCCCAACGACGAAACGAGCGAAGACGTACAGACCGTTTTGATGGAGCTGCTGGAGCGAGTAGCCAAGAGATACCTCAAGGACCAGAAGGCCCTGCATCAGATCGCCATGCATCTGCGTCAGGCCTATGAGCCACCGTTCCTCGGTATGCGAAACGAGGCAGAGAAGTGGCTGATTAGCGGGATGAAGCGCACTGGTCGCGACCGAGAAGAGGACTTCGACGACTCGCTGCGCCTTCTTCGCGCTTCCCTCGACTCACCATTTGGCAGCGGCGACTACGTCGCATTTTTTCAGCTCGGCTGGCTTCTCTGGCAGCATGAAGGCAGCGCGCGCGACGCGGAAGACGCCTTTTACAAGGCCCAGAGACTGAGCGCCGAGCCCGGCGATCTGTTCTATGTCAAGAGCCTGCGACACCTCGCCTATATGCAGTATCTGCAGGGGAATTACGAGGGTGCTTACGAGGTCGCTCACAAGGCACTCGGCCACCACGAAGATTACGAGGTGCGCTTTGAGGCCGCGCGATACGCGGCAATGCTGGGGCGGGCCGATGAAACGATCCAGCTTCTCAATCTCTGCGTGCGAGAACGGCCGACTACGATCATTACCATGTTCGCCGAGGCGGACTTCATGCGTGCGCCCGATGGCTCCAAGCTGCTCGGCAACATGGCGGACCTTGCCTCACAACTCCTGGAACAGGCCCGGAAGCGCGCCGCAAAGAATCTACAGCATTGGCGTATGGGCCTGATGGTTGTGGAATCCGCGGAGAAGCTGATTACCCACAAGATAGAACTTCCGGACGACCTCGGCCCCATTGGGCTTTCGATGGTAACCGACGTCGCGCAGGCGGACTATCTGATGGCTCTGGAAATTGACCGGCGAGCCCTCACTGCCGGCGATAAGGTCCTGCACGTGGCCCGAGATACTCTGCGGCGTGAAGTGCGTGAAACCGCAAGTGTTCTCGGCAAGGCTCAGGGTGAACTCGAAAAGCTGGAGTTTTCGGGCCGTCGCCGAATGACCGAAGCGCTCGACTGGAAGGAAGAGCAAATCCGCGATATGCCCGGCATTACCCAGGTACTTCGCGGAGGCGGCGTTGTGCTGAGGCTGCTCTTCCCGGTATTCGGTGGGCTGATCGAATGGGCCTCATACCCCAAAGAACAGGCCTTGCTCCCTGAACTGGTCAAGGCAGATCCCAGTGCCGCCGAGTTGGTGACATGGTTGGATGCCGTATATCGATACGGGTCGTGGCTGGTCTATTGCTACATTATCTTTGGATTGGTCCAACTGATCGACCTTGTCTTGCGCCAAAAAATGCGCGCAACGATCGAACGTGTCTACGAAGAGGTCGTTCGCGTGGATGAGGCGCAGTCGAGCGGCGAACTCGGAGCGCTCCGGAAGACAGTCTGGGACGCCACACGTCGAAAGCAGCGTGCCGAGGAAGCCTTGCGGCTGATCGAACCGCTTTAGGCCCGAGGAAATAGAAGATAGCAAAACTTAGGAAATAGGAGATAGCAAGAAAGTCGAGTACTGTTAGCCTGACTATCCCCGGTGCTATTTCCTATTTCCTCGACCTTGCCGATAAACGCCTTCGACCAGAAAGGCGGCCATCTCTTGGTGCCCTCTGTCACTCAGTCCCCCGGCGCCAAGCCAGGCGGCGTCCACGCCGGGTGGCCGGATTGTGCTGTCTCTGCAGGCATCGAGAAACGTCAAACCCCGAACCAGCGCCATGCGTTCCACTCTCAGGCTATGATCCGCCGGCGAATACCCACGAGAACCGCGCATGTGCATGCCTGGCAGACGGGGTGAGGTCACCAGGATGATCTGTTGAGGTGGGAGCACCTGTGATACAGCGTCGAGGAATAACCCGAAATCCGCCTCGAACGTGTCCACCTCAGGCCGGGGGCCCCCGGGATTCGGCGTGATGCCTGCGGCGACCGTCTGCGCCGGAGTCGAGAGGGCCGGCCGGATGACGCCCTGAGTTCTTGTCCGTTGAGGTGCGCTCGAGCCGCCGACGGTGTGGTCTCCCGGGTTTCGACCCGCCCTCTCGATCGACGCATCAGCGCGATTGAGATTTTCAGGCGACGAAAGGCTGTCCGGATGGATGCACGCGATCACCGCGATGTCGAATATCCCCGCCGGGATCGACCGCGCATGCGCCTCCATCTGCCGCGGCGGGCCACCCGGACCGATGACCGGAGACCATCCCAGCGCGCGCGAGGCAATCGCCGGAAAGCAACGCTCGGCGGGAGTGCCGGCGCAGAAAACGTCCACCCCGTAGAATATCGCGCTAATCATTGGCGTACGCCCGCTTTAGGAGGAAATAGAAAGTAGTTCATAGGGAATAGACGGAGATTCGCGGGCCTCTTTTTCTCCGAGCCCGAGCCATTTACTAAGAACTATCTCCTGTTTTCTCTCCGAGTGAGTAATCGATTTAGCTTTCATATTTATAATATCACGAAAACCGGGAATGTGCCAGTCGAAACGAAATGTCGCCTGATAACGTTTACAACACGGCTGCGCTGTCGCCCCGCTCGGCTTGGCCGATCGCACAATCCACGCACAAAGACGACAGACGGGCGCCCATCAAACGACAGAACATTGGTGCGCGCCTTGTCGTTCACACCTGCGATGGAGTAAACCCGCTTTGGGCAGGGTATAACGCGGGAGAAGAGGACATCGGATATGGGCAACCTGCCATCCAATCGATTTACCCGCAGTCTTGGCGGCATGGTCTCATTCTGGCGCGCAGTACGGGCTGTTTCCATCGCGGAGATCTCGGCAGAGTCCGAACGTCCATTCCAAATTGCCTTGTTCGGACGGGTTGACGAGTGCGAGCAGCTTGCCGACCGGCTTGCGCGCGAAGCATCGATCCCGCGCGATACCCTGACTGGTCCGCCGGATATTCGCCCGTATCTCGGTTTTTTTACGTCGATGGCCGATATTCCGGCGTCTGATGTCTTCCTGGATGCCGGACTGCTCCACCGTGGCGGCGAGGCCGCGCTTGCGGAGGCGCTCGCCGGCATTGTGGTGGATCATCCCGACTTGCGGCTGACCCTGGCGCGCCATGTGCCTGCGTTCCGGCCGGCCGTGGCGGCTCAGATCGTAACGGAGGTCTCGTGGCTCAATGCGAAAATCGCGGTCGTTTCGGCGTTGCCAGGCGTAATTCCTCTGACGGACATTCTGCTTCCCGCGGCGGCGCTGGGTGACATGATGCTGCTGACTAAGAATCAGATCCTGCTTTTGCTCAGAATTGCCGCGGCATATGGACTTCCGGTCGACTTACGAGCCCGAACGCGCGAGCTTGTTCCCGTAGTCGGCGGCGCTTTCGGTTGGCGTGCCATTGCGCGCGAACTCATCGGCCTCGTTCCCGGCGGCCTCGGTGTCATCGTCAAGGGCGCCGTCGCCTATTCCGGGACGTACACTGTTGGAAAAGCGGCGATGATCTATTACAGCACCGGCCAGTCGCTCACAAAGCCTCGCCTGAAGCGGCTTTATCTGGATGCGTACGCTTCGTCGATCGAGCGTCTAAAGGGGCTGTGGCGTCGTGGACGCTCACGAGACGATCTCGCGTCCGCCATTGTAGCCGAACAGCGGTTGACAGAACCGCCGGCTTCGCTGGAACAGTAAGGGTCTTCGAAATATGTCATCATATATGTTGACAAATCGGCCCACCCACGGGTATAACACGGCGCAAAACGTTGCGACAAATGATTTCACTGACGACCATATAGAGCATCGGCCGGTTTGGTCCAACGTAGGATCGCATCGGTCGGTGCTATTGTATTATGCTGCTTATGCCGGCAGATGGCCGGTCGGTGAACCGTTTACAGTCCTGCGCAGCAAGGAGACCTGAGCACGTGGGCGAAAATGAAGAGATTGTCCTGACCCCCAATGGCTACCGCGAGTTGCTCGATGAATTGGAGCGGCTTCGTACCATCGACAGGCGCGAGGTCGCGGACCGCATCCGTGACGCAATTACGTACGGCGAGTTGACCGAGAACTCGGAGTACGAGGATGCGAAAAACGCCCAGGCATTCCTCGAGGGTCGAATCGAGGACCTCAAACATATCATGCAGATTGCCAGGCCTCTCGACCCGGACGAGATCCCTACCGACCAAGTCGGCCTCGGGTCGGTCGTAACGGTCCAGGACGACACCGGCGACGACTGGGAGTTCACACTCGTCACTCCGGTAGAGGCCGACCCCGGCAAGGACAAGATCAGCGACGAATCTCCGGTCGGTG
Organism: Capsulimonadaceae bacterium; assembly: GCA_052139635.1. GTDB lineage: Bacteria > Armatimonadota > Armatimonadia > Armatimonadales > Capsulimonadaceae > JBKQWH01. The sequence goes on along the minus strand of JBKQWH010000265.1, from coordinate 17,377 downwards.
AAGCATTGTTCGGCAAGAAGGTCGGCGACACAGTCACCGTCAGTGTTCCCGCCGGTAAGACGCGATACAACGTTGTTGCAATCCGGAAGTAAAGACGCACACCCCGACAGAGGGCTAGGACACCTTTGTGCGCCGCGGTTGTCTTTGCCTCGCAGTGATCGACGATGCGCACGCGCCCCCCTTGAGAAGGCGCTGCCGAGAAGGTGGACGCCAGGAGAAATATTGTGTCGCAAGAAGCACCGGCGCCGCTCGAAGTCGACGCTGCCGCCGACCTGCAAATAGACCCCGTTCGCATGCAAAAGCTGGCCGCCTTGCGGGCTGCCGGGCGTGATCCGTTCGTCCACGAGCGCTTCGCAGTGACCCATCACGCCGCGGACATCGTGGCGTCGTTCGATTCGCTCGAGGGGCAGACCGTTTCGATGGCCGGCCGCATTCGAGAAGTCCGGCTGATGGGCAAGCCCGCCTTCCTCGACCTTCTCGACTCCACCGGCCGCATTCAGCTTTATGTGCGCCGCGACGAGATTGGCGACGACCTCTTCGACGATATTCGCCACCACCTGGACCGGGGCGATATTGCCGGCATAACCGGCTTCGTTTTCAAGACCCGTATGGGAGAGATATCAGTCCACGTCAAGGAATGGACCATCCTGGCAAAAGGGCTGCGCGCGATCCCGTTCGGCAAGGAGTACGAGACCGCGGCCGGCGAGGAGCACCGCTCGGGCGTACTGACGGACACCGAAATCCGCTATCGCCAGCGGTACGTTGACCTCGTGGTCAATCGGGAATCCCGTGACCGGCTGATTAAGAGAACGCAAGTTGTCCGGGCGACTCGCGAATTCCTCGATTCGCGTGGCTATATCGAGGTTGAAACACCTGTGCTGCAATCGGTCGCGGGCGGCGCTGCGGCGCGGCCGTTCCTGACCCACCACAACGCACTCGACCTTGACCTGCATCTGCGAATCTCGTTAGAGCTGTACCTGAAACGACTGATTGTCGGCGGGATCGACCGAGTCTACGAGATAGGGCGGGTGTTTCGAAACGAGGGCATCGATTCGCGCCACAGCCCGGAATTCACGCTCCTCGAGTTCTACGCGGCATACGCCAATCTTGAGGACATGATGGCGACGGTCGAGGCCATGTTCCGCCACATCTGCCGCGAGGTGCACGGGTCCGAGCAGTTTACATTCCAGGGCCACGCGATCGACCTTGCGCCGGACTTTGCCCGCCTGCCGATGCTGGAGGGAATTCGACTCTACGCCGGGGTCGGGCCGGAGGAACTTGCCACGCTCGAATCCGCCCACTCCGTCCTTCGCAGGCTCGGACTTCCCACGGACGACGAACCCACTGTCGGCGGAATCATCGAGAAGCTGCATGAGCGATTTACGCAGCCCCGGCTCATCCAGCCCACTTTCATCACCGACTTCCCGCTGGAGACGTCGCCGCTCGCCAAGAAGTGTCCGGACAATCCTGAACTGACCCGTCGCTTCGAGGTCTACATGGGCACTGGCGAAATCGGGAATGCCTTCAGCGAGATCAACGATCCGATCGACCAGCGCGAGCGCTTTGTCCGGCAGATGGCCCTGCGTGCCGGCGGCGACGCCGAGGCGCATCCGATGGACGAAGACTTTCTGCGCGCCCTCGAATATGGCATGCCGCCGACGGGCGGGTATGGCCATGGCGTCGATCGCCTTGCCATGCTCATGACCGACGCACCAACCCTGCGCGACGTGATTTTCTTCCCGCTGCTTCGGCCGGAAAAATAGCGATTTCCGTGCCCGTCGATGAGCCGTTCGCCCATGGCCTTAACCGCGTCGGGGTCGACAATGGCGACCGCACTGCGGCCGTGGAGAACCTTCGGCGCGGTTCTGGCGGCGTTCGTGCAGGACGGCCTGGTCTACCGCGCGAACGCCGTAATCTGGATCCTCACCGATGTCGTCACTGCCGTGACGATGCCGCTGATCTGGCTCGCCTCCTTCAACGGCCGCCACTCAATCCATGGCTACGATCCGTCGCAGATGGTCCTGTACTATCTTGTGATTCTGGGATTGAGCAGTCTCGTCCAGTCTCACATCATGTGGGAGATGGCCGACGATGTCAAGCAGGGAAAGTTCAACGTATACCTGATTCGCCCGTTTCCCTATCTCGCGTACGCGTACGCGATGAACCTGGGCTGGCGGCTGATGCGCACAATGATCGCGCTGCCCATCTTCGCACTGGTTGTGCTGGCGTTCCACCGGTACCTGCCTTCCACGCTGCACGTCAACACCGGCGTCGTCTTCTGGCTGGCGTTCCTGTTGGGGCATCTGCTGGACTTTATTCTCACCTTCACGGTGGGCCTGCTCAGCCTGTGGCTGTATGAGGCGCGCTCCGTCTTCAACTTCTACTATATGCCGGTTCTGATTTTCTCGGGCCAGATTGCGCCGCTAGCGCTATACCCGTCGGCGCTTCAAGCCTGCATACACTATCTTCCGTTCCCGTACACTCTTGCCTTTACCGCGAATATTTTTATGGAGCGAGTAGGCGGGCGCGCGATTCTTGAAGGATTCATGGTACAAGTTTCATGGATAGTGATTATGCTCGCCCTATCGGCCCTTCTGTGGCGCGGGGGAGTTCGCAGATTCACGGCATTTGGTATCTAACCAGTGCGTAGCACAACCGGAGATATTGCAAGCTTACGCATTGATACTTGACTGACACACATACATGACGCAATGTGTCTGCAATTTCAACTCGCGCGGTTCCCAGGAATAAGGCGCTGTTAACACATATAAAGCCATGTCATGCGAAATCGCAACGGCAGTCCGCTATCCCCGGATCAATCCGGCCGGCCTCGCGACGCCGGATTCTTATCTCGCCGAAATGTTGCGCACGAAACACGCAATCCTGTGATTGTGCTCTTATAATACAGTGGAGGTCGTTCTGACCGGACTCGAAAACATATGGAATCTGTCCACCTTTGCGGAAGGATTCCGGGGGCAACGCCTCTAATTATGCACTGGAGAGATTATCACGGGCTTGATCGGACAGGCGATTGATGGCGATTTTATCGGACTCTAACGTATCACCCTCTGCCATTCGCGAGCGAACGAACGGCTCGGAGCCAAGCGACGCCGAGCTCGACGCGCACATGCGTGAGGTTCCCATTGTTCGCCGTGATATATTCCTTCACCCTGCCATCGCCGTGGGGGTCGTCCTGGTCATGCTCGCGCTCACTACCTGGTGGATCACGCTGCTGCGCTTGTTCTCCGGATATGACCATCCCTATACGATCCTATACCTCATTCCTGTTGCGATTGCGTCCGCCTTCCTCGGCATCCGTGGGGGAATCGGTTCCATCGTGGCCGTGCTCATCATCGCGCACGTATATCTCCTGAACGGCGGTCATCATGGGATATCCGCATTCACGGACAGGGTGCAGTTGCCGGAAATTCTGGAACTCGCGACATTGACGATGGGGACACTGACGATCGCCGCTGTGACCGGACGCTTGCGGTCGACACTGGTCGAGCTGGGCAATTCGAATAACCGCCTCGAACTGGCCAACGCCAGTCTCGCGGCGGCCAATCACCAGCTTATCGAGAGCGAGCGTCTCCGCCGCGATTTCAATCGCGACGTCCTCTTGGCTGTTACTTCGGGCAAACTGCGCCTTGTCGAGCACGGGGACCTTCCGGGTCCGGAACTCGCCGACAAGGAGCCGGCCATCACGCGTGCCCTGAATGAGCCCTACGATGCCTCCGCCTTGCGCCAGGCGCTCCAGAAGCTTGTGTCGGGCTCAAAGATGGATATGGAGCGCATTGGCGATCTGCTCACCAGCACAACGGAGGCCGCGACAAACGCCATCAAACACGCGAACGGCGGAGAAGCCAGGGTTTGGAACAGCGAGGAGAGCGTCACCGTATTGATCACCGACCACGGCGAGGGAATCGCCCCAACGCATCTTGCCCGCGCGACTCTCGAAAAAGGCTACTCGACCCGCATTTCGCTCGGCATGGGCTTCAACCTGATGCTCGAGACGTCCGACGCGCTCTCGCTCAGCACCGGCGAGCATGGCACGTCGATAATGATCTTCGTCCTCAACCGCCCCCGCGGCTCGGAGAGCGAGCAGATCCTTGCCCGCTACCTTAAGGACTTCTGAACCTCCCATACTTGCGTGTCAATCCGTTGCAAACGCGATGCCGATGCTCGGGCAGTCGATTGCCGGGGAGATTCCTCTGCGACCGATCGGATTTTCTTGTTTGACACGACAAATCGATAAATCACACTCATCATGGCGTATAATAAACGGTATACCCGAGTAATGGTAGAGATTTCACACGAATTTTGGCGGTTGACGAATTATTGCACAAATCCCGGCGTATCGTTTCGTGCGTCGAAGGAGAAGCCATGATACCGAACAAGACGGACTGTAGATTTCGCATGATTCATGGCCGAAGGTTGATGATCCTGGCGTGGATGGCCGTGTTCGCCGCGTGTGCGGCGCCCGCTTTCGCCGGAGTGCTGGTCGATAACTTCTCTGACTTCTCGCAAATAACCTGGCGTACGGACAATTGGAAGTTCAGCGTGGATAATCCCGCCCGCGTGGGCGGTTTCTTTTCACGGTTGTCGCGAACCGATGCCAAGGCGGCATCAATCGTCTATCACATGGAAGGGATTGCCGGCTATGATCTTATTCTTGCACGTTGGAGGTCCGGAGCTGCCGTGCCGGAAGAGATCGACGTGTCCCCGGACGGCAAGAACTGGGTTACGACCGTCCAAAAGGTGGTCGACATTGTTGAGGATGAGGTGACCGGTCGTGCCGGCATGGAGGTCCAGCACATTACTCCGCAGGACGGCATTAGCGCGGGGATGAACTACATTCGTGTGACCATTGGTCCGGGAGTTCCCGCGTCCGACGCCAACGGGCCGTTCGTCTGGGACCCTCAGCTTTGCAAGATGTCCATCGAGTACACTGGCCATGTATTTGAAGTGCAGGCCTCCGCCGCCCCGACCCCCGCGGCAACGAGTGGAACTCCGCAGGCCGCTCCGACAATTCCGGAACTGTCTGTTCCCGGCGGACTGACGGTGCTCGCGGCCAGTGACACAGCAGCTATCCAATGGCTTCCCATCCCGTCCGCTTCGAGCTATGCCGTGAACCGGTGCGACGAAGGCGACTCGTTTAAGCCCGTTGCCACCGGGGTGAGTTCGAATTACTATGTGGACAAGGGCCTTAAGCCAAACCAGAACTACAGCTATCGGCTGGTCGGATTGAAAGGCGACGGCTCACCCATTGCTACGGAGACGGTGTCGGTTAAGCCGCTTAAGGGCGCCGTGATGATGACCGATTCCTTCGACGACTGGCAACAAGCGGACAGCCATACAGACAACGTGGACCTTGCCAAGTTCATTGGGATTGCCAATTGTGCGAAGCGCACGTCGACCGATTTCGGAAGCGTTGTTTATAACTTGCCGGGCGCCGTGCGGTTTGCATTCACCACGTATCTTTCCGGTGATATTGATGGCCAGGTGTCCGTCGACTCCTCGACGGATGGTCAGAACTGGACGCCCGTGCGGTTAGCTTATACACAGCCGGTACCTTTCGGGGATGCAACCCATTTCGCCTCTGTCTGGGCGCCATATAACGACCTTCCGGGTGGAACTAACTATCTTCGCATTAACCTCCTGGGGGAATCCGGCGCCAAGGCCTCCGCCGACACTCCGGCGTTGGCATGCGTGCGTGTTGCCTATGGAGCCACCACACCGGCGGCTCCAACCTCCACAGCGAATTCCAGCACTGAGGACACGTTCGAAGATCCGTTGACGGATTGGTCCAAGACAGCCGAACATTCCGACTGTCTGGCGCTGGACGGAGTTTGCGACCACGAGAAGTGTATCCAGCGTCATGGCGGTTCGCCGGGCGACGTTGTTTATCATGTGCCGAAGGCTGTGAACTTCTCTTTTGACCTGTACTACAACAGCACGGAGAACAAATACCTCGTCGAGTCTTCGACCGACGCAAAGGTATGGGCGCCGGTGGATGTGGAGATGTCCCCGCCCACACCATCCGCGGGCGACCGTGAGTCCCACGTGACAGTCAATCCAAAGCAGCCGCTGCCGGACGGGACAGCTTACATCCGAATCACGTTCCTGGGTGTGTGGGGTGTGGAAATCGGTGGTATCAAGATTTACACCGGCTCGACCAGCAGCGAGGTCTCGGCGGTCTCTCAGGGCTCTCCCAGCGAGGGGGGACTGCCGACAGGCGCCACCGCGGTAAAACTCACCGGCGGTTCGCCGCCCGGGGCAGCAAGTAATTAGGTGCGAGGCTCCGCCTCAGACCGACGAGATGAGCCGAATCCCCCAGTACTGAAGTCCATGGCTGCTGGGGACAAAGCCCCATAGATATATCCCCGGCAATCGTCGAAGGAGGAGCCAATGACGCCGAATCATTCGTTCTGTTTCTCTCGTGTGGTGCGCGTCCGTGTTTTACTGATACTGGCATCGTTCGTTGTCTTCGTCTCGGGCGTGGCTCCCGCCGCCGCCGACGTACTGGTGGACACCTTCACCGATTTCTCGAAGATAACATCGCGCACGAACAATTGGAAGTTTAGCACCGACCATCCGGAACGCGTCGGGAACTATCAGTCCCGACTCTCGCGAACTGATGCCAATGCTGCGTCCATTGTCTATCATCTCCAGGGGATTTCCAACTTCGACGTTGTGGTTGCGGTCTGGGGACAGCAGATGATGCAGAAAGTCGAGCTGTCTGCGGACGGCAAGAATTGGTATACTCCTCTGCAGGGGGAAACCCGGATAAGTGATCAACAGTACGGCTTTGAAGTTGTGGACGTACCACAACTGGCGCCGCTCGAGCCCGGCATGAACTATCTTCGCTTGACCATTGGGCCCGGGGTTCCCGGTTCTGACGCCAATGGCCCATTCGTCTGGTCCCCTCAGGTCTGCAAGGTGAGTATCGCCTACAGCGGCGCTGTCCTGGCGGTGACCACACCTTCGGCCTCAGCCACGGCGCCGGCTAACACCGGAACACCAACCGCCGCTCCCACACCGACCGTACCTGAGTTGACCATTCCCGGCGGACTGACGGCGCTCGCGGCCAGCGGTTCCGCCTCGATCCAGTGGCTTCCCATCCCGAACGCATCCAACTACGTCCTCAAGCGAAGCGACGACGGCGGCGCCTCGTTCAAGGATGTCGCTTCGAATATTAGCCTCAATTACTACGTTGACAAGGGCCTCTCGTCGGAGACGGGGTACAGCTACCGGGTTGTCGGCCAGAAGAGCGATGGATCTCCGGTCGCCACGGAGACGGTATCCGTCAAGCCAATCCATGGCGCCGTACTCATGACCGATCCGTTCGACGATTGGGGGCAGGCGGACAGTCATTCCGATAACGTCCAACTGACCAGGTTCGACGGGCTCGTCAATTGTGTGAAACGTACGACCACGGACTTCGGAAGCGTTGTCTATAACCTGCCGGGCACAGTCCGGTTTGCCTTTACCACATATATCGCTGGCGATATCGTGGGCCAGGTCTCCGCGGACTCGTCGCCGGACGGTCAGACGTGGTCGCCCGTCAAGCTGGCGTATACGGAGCCGGTTCCGTTCGGCGATGCCGGCCATTACGCGGCCGTTTGGGCGCCGGATGCAGACCTGCCCGGGGGAACCAATTACATTCGGATCAATCTGCTGGGCGACCCGAACGCGAAGGGCGCACCGGACACTCCGGCATTGGGGCTCGTCCGTATTGCCTACGGCGCCACGGACTCGGCGCCTCCGCCGGTCCCCGCGACCGCGCCGACGATGGACACGTTCGAGGACACCCTGGCCGACTGGTCGAAAACCACCAACCATTCCGACTGTCTTGCGCTTGACGGTGCGTGTGACAAGGTGAAGTGCATTCAGCGTCACGGCCCAACGGAGGGGAGCGTTGTATATCACGTGCCGCACGCGGACAAGTTTGCCTTCGATATGTACTACGATAGCGGCAAGGACGAAATAAGAGTTGAGTCATCCCTCGACGACAAGACATGGGCGCCTGTCGATTTGAGCGCAGCGGATCCCGTACCGGCGACCGGCGACCGGCAGTTGCACTCGGTTGAGACTCCGAGACAGCCGCTGCCCGACGGCACTGCGTATCTGCGAATCACGTTTCCCGGCACGTGGGGCGTGGAAGTCGGCGATGTCAAGATTTTCAGCGGTTCAACAAGCGACGAAACTCCGGCTGTGACCCCGGGCACCGTCGGCGATGGCGGGCTGCCGACAGGGACCGCCGCCGTGAAACCGACCGGCGGATCGCCCCCCGGGGCAACCGGCAACTAGTCGCGTGAATCCGGGTTCTATCGTGTCGCAGGCGTCCCTCCTCTAACATCTTCGTGAGACTGTGGGCGAGAGGCTGTTGTCGGGATCGCAGTCCCGGCAGCAGCCTTCGTCATTTACCGTCGTTTCTGACGATATCGGGCGCTATCGTTTCCTGATCGGGAACTTACATCGCGCATTCTTGTTAACTTAGTTGACAGCAACGCACTCAAATAGGGTATCATTGCCAGTGTAGTGTTGATCATAAGCTTGGCCGGAAGCGATGGGACGTGAGGGGAGCGTAGTGAGGGGAGAGTGTGCATATGGCATTGGACTATAAGGACTACTATCAGATCCTGGGGGTGCCCAAGACCGCCACGGATAAGGAACTAAAGGCGGCGTATCGGAAGCTTGCCCGCCAGTTCCATCCGGACGTCAATCCCGGGAACGCGTCTGCTGAGGATAAGTTCAAAGATGTGAACGAGGCTTACGAGGTGCTTTCCGACGCCGACAAACGCTCGAAATACGATATGTACGGGGAGCAATGGAAGGCCGCCAGCCAGGGAGGATTCCGGCCCGGATCTGGGGGAAACGTCTACAGCGATTTTAACTACGGTGGCGGCTCCGCGGGGCCGGGCGGCCTGGATGATCTCCTGGCGTCGATTTTCGGCGCGGCGTCCGCCGGCTCGCCGGGTTTCGGCGGGTTCAACCGTGGACCACGCGGCCGCTCCCACTCGTCGCCCGCCAACGTCGAATACAATATCGAGATATCCCTCGAGGAAGCCTTTCGAGGAACCACGCGATCGTTCACGGTCAGCATGCCTGAGACGTGTACGCGGTGCGGCGGTGCCGGCAGCATGTCGACCGGCAAGCCGTGCCAGGTCTGTGGCGGAACCGGCCGCAACAAAGGCGGGCGCGGGTTCTTCGGGAACAACATCTGCCCCGAGTGCGGTGGGAGCGGTCAGGCCATGACACCGTGTCCGGAGTGCCGCGGCGACGGCGCTATGACACGCAGTCGCCAGATTACCGACGTTCGTATCCCCGCCGGCGTGGGCACCGGCCAGCGCATACGGCTAGCAGGCCAGGGGACAGCGGGCTCGGACATGTTTCTCAAGGTCGCCGTCCAGTCCAGCGACCGGTTTGAACGACAAGGGGATGATCTGGTGACGGATTTCGACCTTCCCTATACTGTGGCGGCATTGGGGGGCGAGGCTGTTGTCGAAACCTTCGGTGGCCGAAAGGTGATCACCGTTCCAGCGGGAACCCAGAGCGGTCAGTCGTTTCGGCTGGCCGGGCAGGGAATGCCCAACGTGAAGAAAAAAGGAATCGTTGGCAACCTGATCGCCCGCGCACGAATTACGGTGCCTAAGAGCCCGTCGGGCCGCGAGCGCGAGCTGCTCAGGGAGATCGCGCAACTGCGCCAGGACAGTGTGAAGACGCCGGCTTGGTCAGGATAAGAGCCACGTAATAATACCGGGCGTCGAGGCGTGAAGGCGCCAACGGGAGGGAGTATGCCATACGTTAAGGACCGCAATCAGCCAATTTACACCATCAGCGTGGCGGCGAGGTTGGTCCGGCCGGCGGCGAATGTCGCCGAGGCCAAGCCAATCCATGCGCAGACGCTGCGGATGTACGATCGTCTTGGCCTCGTCAAACCGCAGAAGGTCGGCAAGAATCGATTCTACTCGGACCACGACATCGAAAAGCTGCAGCGTATTCAGCACTTCACGCAGGACATGGGCATTAATCTGGCCGGTGTCGCGTACATTTTCGCTCTGCTCGACCATTTGCGGCAGGCCTCCCCATCGTTCGAGGGAATCGAGGCGATGATGCACGAGGCCGAGCAGCGGGTACTCGAGTGGGACAAGCTCGCGGAATGATAAAATGGGCAGCAGGGTGCGCAAGCCCGACTGCACTTTTGTGTCCTATCGTACGACAGGCGTCACTGCCTGTCATCTGAGACGTCTGTGAATAATCCGGGCCAGGTCCTGGTCAAGGGGGACAGCATGTCGATCTTTGATAAGTTTACGGAGAAGGCTCGCGAGGTCGTCGAGCTCTCGCAGCAGATCCTGACTCGATACAAGCACACGCAACTCGACACCGAGCATCTCTTGCTCGCGATGCTGGAACAAAACGACGGGCTCGTCAGCCAGGTGCTCGCTAGGCAGGGCGTCGACCACCGCGAGCTGATCCGCAGCGTCGAGAACGCGCTCGCACGTGCGCCGAAAATCATGTACAACGACCAGACCGCGCAGCTCTACATCACGCCGCGCATCAAGCGCGTCTTCGATCTGGCCGGCGAGGAGGCTCAGCGCCTGCAGGACAGCTACGTTGGCGTCGAGCACCTCCTGCTCGGCTTGATCAAGGAGGGCGACGGAGGGGCCGCGCGCCTGCTCAAGCAGGTTAACGTGGATATCGAGCGTGTCTACAAGGTGCTTCAGGAAGTCCGCGGGTCCTCACGAGTCACCGACGATCACCCGGAGCAGAAGTACCGCATGCTCGAGCGCTTCTCTCGCGACCTTACCCAGCTCGCGCGGGAAGACCGGATCGACCCCGTGATCGGTCGCGACGAGGAAATCAAGCGCACGATCCAGATCCTTTCCCGGCGCACCAAGAATAATCCGGTGCTGATCGGGGATCCTGGGGTCGGCAAGACCGCTATTGTTGAGGGGCTCGCCCTGAAGATGGCGCGCAACGATGTGCCCGAGAACCTGCGCAGCCGCCGCCTGCTCGCGCTCGATATGGGCTCGATGGTGGCGGGCTCCAAGTTCCGCGGCGAGTTTGAGGAACGCCTGAAGGGCGTCATGGATGAGGTCCGCAAGGCGGCTGGACAGATCGTCCTGTTTATCGACGAACTCCACACCGTAGTCGGCGCCGGCGCCGCCGAGGGGGCGATGGACGCAAGCAATATGCTCAAGCCCGCGCTGGCACGCGGCGAGCTCCAGTGCATCGGGGCAACCACCCTTGACGAATACCGGAAAAACATCGAGAAGGACGCGGCTCTCGAGCGGCGCTTTCAGCCGATTGTGGTTGGAGAGCCGTCGGTGGCGGACACGATCGAGATTCTTCGCGGGCTGCGCGATAAGTACGAAGCCCACCATAAGGTCAAGATCGACGACACCGCTCTGACGGCGGCCGCCGAGCTGTCGCACCGCTATATCACGGACAGGTTCCTGCCGGATAAGGCGATCGACTTGATTGACGAGGCCGCGTCCAAGATCCGCATCGAGGCGTCGTCGATGCCGCAGGAGGTCAAGGACATGGAGGCACGGCTGGCAACCCTCCTGCAGGAAGGCCGCGCGGCGGCCGATGCCCGCGACTATGAGCGGGCGGCCAACCTTCGCGACGAGGAGACCGCCCTGCGCGCCGAGTTTAACAAGCGCCGCGACGCCTGGTTCGAGACCGTCGGGCTCGACAGCGTCGTCGATGAGCATGACATCGCCGAGTTGATCTCCAAAACGACCGGGATTCCCGTCTCGCGGATGTTCGAAGAAGAGGCGGAGAAGCTGCTGAACATGGAGGTTAAGCTGCATGAGCGGGTCGTCGGCCAGGACCCGGCCATCGATGCCGTCTCCGAGGCCATCCGCCGCGCCCGTGCCGGACTGAAGGACCCCAACCGGCCGATCGGCTCATTCCTGTTCCTCGGTCCGACGGGGGTTGGGAAGACGGAGCTTGCGCGCGCCCTCGCCGAGTTCCTGTTCGACGATCAGGACGCCATCGTCCGCATCGACATGTCGGAGTACATGGAGAAGCACAGCGTTGCTCGACTGATCGGAGCGCCGCCGGGTTATGTCGGATACGAGGAGGGTGGGCAGCTTACGGAGGCGGTACGCCGCAGGCCGTATCGCGTTGTACTGCTCGACGAAATCGAGAAGGCGCATCCCGATGTCTTCAACATCCTGTTGCAGCTTCTCGATGCCGGGCGCCTGACGGACAGCACGGGCCGCACGGTGGACTTCCGGAATACGGTGATCATCTTGACGTCCAACATCGGCAGCCACTTCATCGAGGCCGTGCCGCCGGACGCCGGACCCGCCGAGATCGATGAGCGCTATCGGAGGATGCACGACAAGGTCCTCGAACAGCTTAAGCTGCACTTCCGGCCGGAACTGCTGAACCGGATCGACGAGATCATCGTCTTCCATGCGCTGGGCAAGGAGCAGATCAAGCGCATCGTTGACCTGCTGCTGCGCGGCACGCGCCGGCAGTTGGCGGATCGAAAGATGTCCCTGGAGGTGACGGACGCCGCGCGGTCCCTGATCGCCGACTCCGGCTTCGACCCGCTTTACGGCGCCCGCCCGCTCAAACGCACCATCCAGCGCCTGGTGGAGAATCCCATCTCCTCCGGCATCCTGCGCCGCCAGTTCCGGGAAGGCGACACGATCGTTGTGGACAGCGACGCCGAGAAGCTCATCGTTGGCCTCCGCATTCCGCACGCTGTCGCCGCGTAAGGCGTGCGGCGTCGAACGCACTGGCCCGGATTCCCGCCAATCCGGGCCAACCTGACCGTTAATAAATCACAATCGCTCGAGCCGGGGCCTCGATATGAGAAAGCGGAATAAACCGGATAAGCCCGGATTATTCATGTCCTATCATGGGACAGGCGTCCCTTATTTGTTATACTCTGTTCCAGCGCGGGGCAGGAGCCAGGACCAAGGCGTCCCAGTCGTTATACGACCACAGGCAGACCGTCCGTCGAAATGCATAATCGGACGAACTCAAACGACATGTCGTAGAATTCACCAGAAATCGGTTGACACTGTCGTCCGGCCGTGGTATAATCGGGTGGACGTAAAGATTCACCTCGATTAGTCGAGCACTTTCCGCCCGTTACGCAGCAGAGTCCAGTACTACCGTTCAACCGGTGACTCTCGTCCGCCCGCCAGTCACCTCATACGCCGGATAGCCGGCATTTTTAATGGCGAAACAACAATTGAATATCGTTTCCGCATGTGCGCCGGCGCAATTTGATGGCAATGCCGGCGCGTGGGCATCATGCTTGACCGTTGCCATGCACTAGACACGCGATGCTGCGTGCTGCGTTGGGGTTGGCGGCCTGACTTAAGTGGAACTGAGCGATGAAGGTGTCGTTCTTTCGTGGAACGGATGCGCTACCGTAACTCGACACGCGCGCATAACTCTTCACCGCCGCACTACGTAATTTGTTGCTGCTCGTTTGCGCAGTAAAGGGATACGAACGCACGGTCTCCGGTCGGCGGCACGCGCTGAGCCGGATTCGGCACCGGGGTGAGACACGCCCGCTCAGGGCCGGCGTGGCGCCCACTGAAATTCGGCGACAGGATTCCCGTCGCGTTTCGCGACGTTACGGTTGGGAGACGCTCGGATGCAATTGTCAGAAACTGCTGGATCACAACGCCAAGGGCCCAGCGTGCTCGTTCACATCGGCCGAAGGAAGGACTCCGTGGCCGGTGACAGTGGATCGAGCACAATTGGCTCACTTCTCACGGAAAGGGATCGATAATGTTAAGTCCGTTTCATCATTCGCATCTCCGCGCCCGGCCGAGTACCGGCGCGGGAATTCGCCGACACGGTCCGGGAGTTGCCCTGATTGCAATGCTGCTGATCGGCCTCATTAAAATCGCGACAGCCGCACAACTTCCGAATCCTACCTGCGCGCCTCGATCGACATCGGCGGTCGTTCCGCTGCATTACCATATTCCTGCGGCCGTCAACACGGCCCAGATGCTGAGTCCGGTTCCGGATTCGCAAGTCGTTAACATGGCAATTATCCTGCCACTGCGCAATCCATCCGGTCTGCACCATTTGCTAAACCGGCTGTACAACCCCGTCGATCCGATTTACGGGCACTATCTCACACCGTCGCAGTTCGCGGCGCAGTTTGGCCCATCGCAACAGGATTACGATTCCGTTTCCTCATTTGCCATGAGCAGTGGCTTCATGGTGACGAATACGCATTCGAACCGCGCGATTCTCGACGTGAGCGGCTCTGCGCGCGCAGTCGAGAACACCTTCGGAGTGCGGCTCATTAACTACCGGGCTTCGAACGGACGCACGTTCTTCGCCCCGGACAGCGTTCCGAGGATTCCCGGCTCGATCGCGAACATCATTACCGGAGTTGTCGGTCTGGACAACGCAACTCAACTTCGTCCGCAGTTTCACGTGATTCCCAGAACCGGTATCAATCCCCTTCAAATCGGTACCGGGCCGGAAGGTGCTTTGGCTCCGAGCGACATCAAGACGGCATACGACCTGGACGCCCTGACGCAAGACGGAAGCGGACAGACGTTAGCCGTTTTTGAGTTGGATGGGTACTACCCAACCGACGTTACGACATATGAGCAGCAGTTCAATTTGCGGGCAGTGCCGTTGCAGAACGTGCTCATTGACGGATTCGGCGGATCGCCGACTTCCTCGGGAGCGGTCGAAGTTTGTCTCGACATCGACCTCCAGATTGCCCTTTCTCCGGACGCGACGGAAATCCTCGTATACGAGGCGCCCAACACCGACACGGGAGTGGTGGACGAGTACAATCAGATCGCCACGGACGACGTGGCATCGGAAGTGAGTACATCCTGGGGGATGCCAGAAGACGAATCGGACCCCACGACAATCGCCAGCGAAAACACCGCCTTTGAACAAATGGCGACACAAGGCCAGTCGATTTATGCGGCTGCGGGCGACGATGGCGCCTACGGCGACGGGGAGTCTCTGAGCGTGGACGATCCGGCGTCGCAGCCGTACATGGTAGGCGTCGGCGGAACTTCGCTCACTACAAATGGCGCCGGCGGGTCGTGGGCTTCTGAGACGACGTGGAATGATTTGGACGAGGGCTACGGTGCGGGAGGCGGCGGCATCAGTGAGCTATGGCCGATTCCGCCGTGGCAGGTTGGGAACATCACGACGGCGTCCCTTGGATCGACGACGATGCGCAACGTACCGGACGTCTCCCTGGACGCAGACCCGAATACGGGATATGCCATTTATGACCCGACCTACCTGGGCGGATGGGCGCCCGTCGGCGGAACAAGCTGCGCTGCGCCGCTCTGGGCATCGTTCACGTCTCTTGTCAACCAGGCCCGCCTCGGGAAAGGCAAGTCGACGCTGGGCTTTGCCAACCCCAGTCTCTATTCGATTGGGGCCGGAGGCGACTATACCGCAGACTTTCATGATATCGCTGACGGAAGCACAAACGGCTACTATCCCGCTGTTACGGGCTACGATCTCGCAACCGGATGGGGGACATACACCGGGGCGAACCTGCTCAGCGACCTTTCCGGGATTCAATTGCCCCTGACTCTTTCGGCCACCGCGGGCAATGCCAGCGTGTCGCTCGTGTGGACGATCCAATCGGGCGCGACGTCTTTCAGTGTTTACCGGGGCACAAGTTCCGGCGGCGAATCCACTACGCCGATCGAGTCGGCGCTTACCACTACGAACTACACCGACACGGGGTTGAGCAACGGCACGACATACTACTACACTGTCACCGCAATGAGCGCCGCAGGCACGGTCGCTCAGTCAAATGAGGCGTCGGCGACCCCCGCCGTACCACCGCCCGGACCCACCTTTACGACGCTGTACACATTTACCGGAGCCACGGATGGGTATGCCCCAATGGCGGCTCTCGCGGAAGGTGCTAATGGGACCTATTATGGTTTGACGGCGAATACGGATATGTATGGTGATATGAGTGGATATGGTAGCGCCTATAACATTACCCCCCAGGGCGTCTTTACTACCCTCTTTCAGTTCGACGGTACGGACGGAGGGAACCCAAGTCGCGGCCTGTTGCTGGGACCCGACGGGAACTTCTACGCCGATACGGATGAAGGCGGAGCGAATAGCGAGGGCACGGACTTTACGATGACTCAGGCGGGAACGCTGACGTCCCTCTATTCGTTCTCCGGGGACGATGGCGACCTGCCGTGCGCTCGTTTGGCGCTCGGACCGGACGGGAATTACTACGGCGAAACCTGGACCGGTGGCGCCTATTCGGAGGGCAACATCTACAGGATGACCCCTTCGGGGGATGTCACCTCCATTTATTCCTTCACAGGAGAAGCGGACGGGTCGAATCCAAACTTTGGGTTGACATTGGGGCCCGACGGGAACTTCTATGGAACGACCTGCTTCGGCGGAGCCGATTCGTATGGAACCGTTTTCAGGATAACAACCGCCGGTACGCTGACAACGTTGTACACTTTTGATGGCGGCACGGACGGAGGCAACCCGTACGCGGCCCTCGTCGTTGGGAACGACGGAAACCTTTACGGGACCGCCCAGTGGGGAGGCGAGGATGGGTTCGGCCTGATCTACGAGATGACCACGGGCGGCACATTCACCCCTCTCTCCTCCTTTACCAGCACCAATGGCGAAGCGCCGACCACGGGCCTTGTGCAGGGAGACGATGGCAGTTTCTACGGTATCGCTCTCGAGGGTGGGACCGATGACGACGGAGTTGTCTTCTCGTACAGCACCGCGAACGGAATTGACGTGATTCACAGCTTTGACTACTCGGATGGGGAGTATCCCTACTCGCTGACGCAGGGAAGCGATGGCTTTTTCTATGGCACTACCTGGGCAGGTGGGACATACGATGATGGTACTGTCTTCAAGCTCGGCGTCCAGGCCATCCCAGCCGCCCCGGCGGACCTGACGGCGACAGCCGCCTATACGCAGGTATCGCTGGCGTGGAATCGGTCCACCTGGGCAACTTCCTACAACGTCTATCGGGGCACTGCGAGCGGTGGTGAGGGTGCCACTCCCGTGGCTACGGTGCCCGGCACGACATACTCCGACACGGGTGTTTCCAACGGCTCCACATACTATTATGTGGTGAGCGCCGCCGACGCGCTGGGCACAAGCGCCAACTCGAATGAAGTTTCGGCCAGTCCGTTGCAGTCTTTGCCGCCGGGAGCGCCGGTGCTGTCAGCGAGCGCAGGGCACGCCGAGGTCTTGCTGGACTGGACAGCAACGACAAGTGCAACGACGTATTGCGTGTATCGCGGGACCGCGACGGGCGGCCCGAGCACCGAGATCGTCCAGAACCAGGCGGCAACAACCTATCTTAACACAGGCCTGACAAATGACGTGACGTATTACTATACAG
>JBKQWH010000264.1:0-35480 GCA_052139635.1 Capsulimonadaceae bacterium | reverse complement strand
GCCGCGAAGGCGATGATCCCAACTTGCGCCAGGCTTGGCCGCCCCCGATCGCGGCCACAGCTTCCTGAGCGTCATTGCGCCGATTCTGTCCCGTTCCTAACCGACCTTGGCATTTGTGCCCGACGATCCGATCGACTCGTCGCGCCGCCCTCGGCCATTCTGGGGAGGATGGAGGGGAACGATTTCCGACAGAATGAGGACCTTCCGATTTCGCGTGCATCCGCCAGTTCCATCTGGCCTGATGCGTCCATACGCCCACGGCGTCTGCACTACCGTCTTATGCCGGTTCGAATAGAAAACCCCCGAATTCCTTCGCGTCTTCGCGTGCTTCGCTCACTTCGCGTTAAAGGAATTTCAGTGGTGCATGATAACTGGAACTGATTCAGGATCGGGGATTACCGAGCAGATGATCAAGTCATTCCGAGGCATACTGAGATAGCGCGGATGAGCGCAACACAGCTTCCTTATCACAAGTATACCACAATGTGGCGCAATTAAACACCAACTGTGAATAATGACCAATATCGGAATTGCAGTCGGCGACAAAATCTCCGGGTAAGATGTCTGCCGGCGGGTACTAGCCACCGCCGTAGATCTCGGGTTTAAGAATCCCGATGTACGGCAAATTGCGGTACTTCCCCTGGTAATCCATCCCGTAGCCGACGACAAATTTGTCATCCACCTTGAACCCACAGTAATCGACGGGAACGTCGACCCGGCGCCGCACGGGCTTGTCCAGGAGGGTGCAGACCTTCACGGAAGCTGCGCGTCGCGAGCGTACGTTCTCGAGCAGATAAGAGAGCCGAAGCGTCAGCCCGGTGTCGACGATGTCCTCGACGATCAATACGTGCTTGCTCTCCACGCTCTCGTCGAGATCTTTGAGGATTCGCACCACGCCCGACGACTTGGTATCGGCCCCGTAGGACGTAACAGCCACGAAATCGTAAGATGCGGGGATGGTTATCCGGCGCACCAGGTCAGCCAGAAAGATATTGGCGCCTTTCAGGATGCCGACCAGCATCAGCTCCTTACCATGGTAATCACGGGAGATCTCCGCCCCGAGTTCGGCCACCCGCTGCCTGAGGGCTTCTTCGGTAATGAGGACGTCGGCGACATCCTCTTCGAAATCCATCCTTACCGATACCATATCAGCCTAACCTTTTATCTCCCCATGCCTTAATATAACGGCATATCGATGTGCCCGGTTCCAGCCACTTTGCGGCCGGGCATGTGAACACGTGAACATAATGCAAGACGCCGTAGTAGTTCAGGTCGGACTCTGTTATTCCCACTCGATTGTTGCCGGCGGCTTACTCGTAATGTCGAGGACAACGCGGTTGACGCCGGGCACCTCGTTGACGATTCTGTTGGAGATGCGCTCCAGGACTTCGTAAGGCAGGCGTGCCCACTCGGCGGTCATCGCGTCCTCGCTCGTCACCGCGCGGAGGACAATCGGGTATGCGTAGGTCCGCTGGTCCCCCATAACACCGACGCTTTTTGTGGGCACCAGGACCGCGAACGACTGCCAGACTTTGCGGTAGAGGCCGGCCCGCTTGATCTCGTCGATGATGATCCAATCCGACGCCCGCAAGAGATCGAGCCGCTCTCGTGTGACTTCTCCGGTAATCCGAATAGCCAGGCCCGGGCCGGGGAATGGCTGGCGCCAGACCAGATCGCTCGGCAAACCGAGTTCCTCGGCCACGGCGCGAACCTCGTCCTTGAACAAATAGCGCAGGGGCTCCAGTAGGTTCAGGTTCATATTCTCCGGGAGCCCACCGACGTTGTGGTGCGTCTTGATCTTGGCGGCGTTCTTTGTCCCCGACTCGATAACGTCGGGATAGAGAGTACCCTGGGCGAGAAAGGTGGCGTTGGTGAGCTTTCGGGATTCCTCCTCAAAGACACGCACGAACTCCTCGCCAATGATCTTTCGCTTGCGTTCCGGGTCGGTGACACCCTCTAGCCGGCAAACAAACCGTTCGACGCCGTCGACGTAGACCAGATTGATGTTGAACGCTGCCGCAAATCGCCGCCGGACATCGTCCTCCTCGCCTTTACGGAGCAGTCCATGGTTGACGAAAATACAGGTCAACTGGTCGCCGACCGCCTTATGGACGAGCGCCGCGACCGTGCAACTGTCGATACCGCCGGACAAGCCGCAGACCACGCGGTCGGTGCCGACGCGACGGCGGATGATGTCCACCTGCTGTTCGATAAAGGATTCCATCGTCCAGAGGCCCCTGGTTCGGCAGACTTTCTCTAGGAAACCGCGGATGACCTCGGTGCCCCACGGGGTGTGGACGACTTCCGGATGGAACTGGACGGCGTAAAGCCGCCGCACGGCATCGTACATAGCGGCGACGGGGCAGTTGTCGGTTGCGGCGGATACCTTGAATCCGGGGGGAGCCTCCTCGACGGTGTCGCCGTGGCTCATCCAGCAGACCAACTCCGGGTTCAGGCCCTCGAACATCACGGTTGGATCGAGGACGTCCAGACGAGTCTTCCCGAACTCCTTAAGCGTTGCCGCACTCACCTTGCCTCCCAGATCGTGGGCCATCGACTGCATTCCATAGCAGATGCCCAGGATGGGAAGGCCAAGTGCGTAAATTCCGGGGTCGATTCGCGGGGCGCCTTCTTCGTATACTGAGGACGGACCTCCGCTGAAGACGAGCCCGACAGGCCGCCGCTCAAGAATCGTGCTGACCGGAGTGTCGTACGGGACGATCTCGCAATAGACCTTGCATTCACGGATTCGGCGAGCGATGAGCTGGGTGTATTGGGCCCCGAAGTCGAGGACGAGCACGAGCTGCTCGGTTGCTAGCGACGGCTTTTCCAACATAGCGACACTCATTAGCGTCCCTGCCCCACGCCCTGTGCACGCTGGAGAGCCTTGCCCTCGGTGGCCAGCGACGGGGCGATCACGAGTTCCGCCTGTTGCATCTCCCGTATGTTGCGTGCGCCGCACGCCTCCATTGCGAGCCGAAGTGCACCTACCAGGTTCATTGTGCCGTCATCCTTATGGGCCGGTCCCAGGAGGATCTCCCGGAGCGAGCCCATGATATCCGTCTTGATCCGCGTTCCGCGCGGCAGCTCGGCGCTCGACGTTGCCATGCCCCAGGAAAACCCTGGGGCCGGTGCTTCCCTGGCCGCGGCGATACTGGAGCCGAGCATGACCGCATCGGCACCGCTCGCGATCGCTTTCGAGAGGTCGCCGCCCGTGCGCATGCCCCCGTCGGCTACGACCGGAACATAACGCCCGGTGCGTTTGTGGTACTCATCGCGGGCAGCAGCGCAGTCGGCGATTGCGGTCACCTGCGGGACGCCCAGACCGAGCACGCGACGAGTGGTGCAGATGGCGCCCGGCCCGACGCCGACCAGAACCGCGCTCGCGCCGGACTCCATTAACTCGATGGCCGCCTGGTAGCCCACGCAATTCCCGATGATCACCGGCACGGGCGAGTCCTTGCAGAACTTCGCCAGGTCGACCGGTTCCGCATGCGTGGAGTATCGGCGAGCCGTGGTGACGGTGCTTGCCACGACGAAGATATCCACGCCGGCCTCGACAGCAATTTGGGCCATGCGGGTTGCGTTAGGCGGGATCGAGGAGATCGCGCAAATTCCTCCGCCGGATTTGATCTCACGGACGCGACGGTCAATCAGTTCGTCCTTGACCGGCTCTGCGTAAATCTGCTGGATCTTGCTGATAATGCCTTCGGCGGGTGCGTTGGCGATTTCCCGGAGGATAGTCTCCGCATCGGCATAACGCGTCTGCACGCCGTCACCATTTAACACAGCGAAACCGCCGAGACGGGTCATCTCGACGGCAACTAGAGGATTTACCGCTGCATCGAGCGCGCTGGCAATGACTGGGATTGAACACTGAAGCGCACCGATATTCCAGCTAATGTCGATGTCGCGTGGATCTACCGACAACGACGACGGCGACAGCGCCACTTCATCAAAACCATAGACTCGCCGGGCTTGCTTATTACCACCCAACGTGATAGTCTGCTCCAAAACTCACTACCCCTCCGGCTTTTCGGGATAGTATACCCGACAGATGGCACGATTCGTCAACAGCTTGGTCGACTTCGAGAAAACAGCGTTCCCGGCGCAAGCACTGTGGTGCGCGGCCGGGAACGGGTGAAGACAAGGAGATGACGCTACATGGCCTTCTTCTTCATGTGCATCGCGGACTTGCCGGACTTGCACATCGGGCAGCAGTAATAGGTCTTGCCGTTGACTTTGACAGGTACAGTCATCATTGCGGTCTTTGTGGTGGACATTTTCATGCCGCAGGCCGGACACTTCATGATCGCCGCCTTTGCGGCGACCGCTGGAACCGTACCGGCGTTCATCGCGGCGAGCATACACCCCGCCGCAGCCAGACTCGCGATAATCCGCTTCATTGTTTACCAAACCTTTCAGTTCCGGAAGTAAGTTTGCAGTCAGGCGTTTACGCGCTACTGCCATATCTTATGGATCGATCTCGGTGTCGTATTCTACCTCAGCGGCGCCGTAGTTTACTGCGCTTTGAGCAGTTGAACAACAAAAGTCAGGGTTGCGTTGGGCGGAATTGGGCCCGCGCCGTTCGGCCCATATCCCAGTGCCGGGGGAACGATTAGCTTGCGGGTGCCCCCAATTCTCATGGTTGCAACACCTTCATCCCATCCTTCGATCACCTGATGGACGCCGAGGGTGAAGGTAAAGGTACCGTCCCCGTGGTCGGCCGATGCGTCGAACTTGGTGCCGTTTGCCAGGGTGCCGACGTAAGTAACCGTGACGGACTGCCCGGCCTTTGGCGTAGCGCCCTTGCCAACCACAAGGTCCTGATACCTGAGGCCGTCGCTAGTGGTCACGATCTTGGCAGCTTTGTGCCCGCCGGCCGCGGGCGCCGGCATCGCGGAAAAGAGGACGGCTGCCGCGGCGATGGCGGTGATATGTGCCTTCATGCATAATCTCCTTTGGATTGATGATCTCGCGTAAGGTGATTAGTCATAAGGCGATCAAAGTCCTGCTATCTTCCTCATATCCTCGCACGGAATTTCGTCCGGCTTCCTTGGCCATGTAGAGTGCGTTGTCCGCTTTCTGAGTGAGGTCGTGAGTGTAGCGCGCGTCGACAGGGAAGGTTGCGTAACCGACGCTGATGGTCAGGCGCGCCGAAATCGTGGCAGAACCCCTCTTCACGTCGCGCGGGATGAACGTGAACTCGGTGTCGGCAACGCTTCGGCGGATGCGGTCGGCAACGATTCGCGCCTCGTCCTTACCGGTCTCCGGACAGACGATTACGAACTCCTCGCCACCATATCGAGCCGGCTTGTCGGCCCCTCGCAGGGAGTTGCGAAGGATTACGGCAATCTGGGCAAGAACCGCGTCTCCGGCCAAATGGCCGTGTGTGTCGTTGAACTGTTTGAAGTGGTCGATATCGAGCAGCAGGACGGAAAGTCGGTGCCCATACCGCTCGGCGCGCGTGATCTCCTGCGCTAGGCTAATCTCGAACTGGCGGAAATTGTCGAGCCCGGTCTTGGAGTCGCTGTAGGCCATCGACTGGTAACCTTGCTGCCAGACGCCGCGCTGCAGCGAAAAGGCGGCTCTGTTGGCGAAATTGCGCAGGCGGCTGGCGGCTTGATCGGTCAGGCCGTTTGGGCTGTCATATCCGACGTAGAGGAATCCGAGCGTGCCTTCGACAGCCGCCAGGGGCAGGCATGCGAAGGAGCGCGCACTCGGAGCCACTGCAAAGAGGCGGCTGGCAGCCATAGGATTGTCGGTCGAATCGGCGATGTAGAGGGAGCCGGACTGCCGGCTGGGACCGGTCGATTCCAGAGTCCAGTCACCGCAGACCGCCTCGGAAAGCGACAGGCACGGCACGAGATTGGCCACCCCTCGGAGACCGCTTGACGCCTTCAGGTCGAGGCCGACGCCGGTCGGGTCTTTCAGATACACAGCACAGACGGTGCAGTGCGCCGTTTCCTGGGCATTGAGGAGGATCAGATTAAGACTCATCTCCAGGTCGCTGGCGGAGTCCATCATTTGGGAGATGTCGAGTTGGGCCTTCAATTCCTGAATACGGCCGGATAGCAGCTCGATCCGCTCCTCCTGCCGTCGATATAAGAGGACGGAGCACACCGCAATGGACGGAAAGCTCAATGCGACTCCAGCTACAGCCGCACTGCTCCAGCGATCACCGGGGTTTAGTCCAGCCGATGCGGTTAGGTATGCTACTCCGGCAGTGAGACCGAGAATAATGCCAATGGCGGACCGACCCTGCTGCGTGGCGAGCAGGATGGGCAGATAAAGCAGGCAGATAAACGGGGACCGCGCCGTTCCCGTCACACCAACCATAATAATCGCTAAGGCGATCATCGCTATTTTTGAAGCGGGTGTATGCAACCACCGTTGTGTTGGAACGCCCATGATGCATGCCCTCCACGATCTGTTACGTCTGTCCCGGCGGTTGACCTGCCCTGGCGCTACACGCCAGCCGCACGGGCATCGAGCCATTCACGAGCCCGAGTAAGCTGCTGTTCGACCGCAGCGAGACCGGTACCTCCATAGGAGTTACGGGCGTCTGCGCTTCCTTGCGGCCGGACCATGTCCGCGGCTCTCGGGTCGTCAAACAGCGGGGACACTGCCGCCAATTCGTCGCCGTTCAAGTCCTCGAGCCCGCGGCCGCCGCGGACACATTCCGCGACCAGCTTCCCGACAATTTCGTGTGCCTGCCTGAACGGCAGTCCCCGGCGGACCAGGAAATCCGCAAGGTCGGTTGCGGTTGAGAAGTCGCCCCGCAATGCCTCAAGCATCCGGTCCTTCCGGAAGACAGTATTCTGCAGCAGCGTGCGAAGGACGGACAAGCAAACCGAGGTCGTATCGAACGCATCGAACAGCGGCTCCTTGTCCTCCTGCATGTCCTTATTGTACGCGAGCGGCAAGCCTTTCATCGTCGTTAAGAGGGCGGTCAGGCTTGCGTATACCCTGCCGGTTTTTCCTCGCACGAGCTCGGCAACGTCCGGGTTCTTCTTTTGCGGCATGATGCTGCTTCCGGTGGTGACGTTGTCGCCCATCTCGATGAAGCCGAATTCTCTGGTATTCCAGAGGATCAGCTCCTCGCAGAGACGAGACAGGTGCATCATCACGATGGACAGGGCAGCCAGCGTCTCAATGACAAAATCGCGGTCGGAGACCGCGTCCAAACTGTTTTCCGCGACGAATCCAAACCCCAATTCGGCCGCCACCGCATGGCGGTCAATCGGGAATCCGGTCCCGGCAAGCGCCGCGGCCCCGAGCGGTAGCACATCCGTGCGCGTATAAGCACCGTCCATCCGCTCGATGTCGCGTGACATCATCCAAAAGTACGCCAGAAGGTGGTGCGAAAGCCGGACAGGCTGAGCGTGCTGCAGGTGGGTCATGCCGGGCAGAAGCACATCCACGTGTCTTTCCGCCAGATCGACGAGCACTTCCTGCATTCCGCGCAGTTCCGCCCTGATTCCGTCGATCCCCTCCTTAACGTACAGCCGGACATCGGTCGCCACCTGGTCGTTGCGCGAGCGAGCCGTGTGAAGCTTGCCGGCGACGGTGCCGATCCGCTGTGTGAGCAGCGTCTCCACCGCCATGTGCACGTCTTCGGCGTCGGGCGGGAGAACCGCTGCGCCCGCCGCAAGGTCGGCGGCGATCTCTTCGAGGCCGTCGAGGATCGCGCGGGCATCGTCCTGAGGTATTATTCCGCGCCCCCCAAGCATTTTCACATGAGCAATGCTGCCGCGAATATCGTAAGGCCACAGACGTTTGTCGAAGTGCAGGCTGGCGTTGAATTGATACACCAGTTCATCCGTGTCCAGCGCAAAGCGCCCGGCCCAGAGTTTTGGGGCAGCCATTGAGTGATTCCTTTATGCCGATTATTATGGTTCGCAGCCGCGCCAGAGGGTTCCGGCGGCGTGCAAGTCCTTTTGCGTTACGATGTATTCGCAGACTTTGCGGCGATGGGACGGGCTGACGGTAAACACCGTGAACCCGAGCTGCCAGCGAAAGGCAGTGACACTGCTGCCGAAGGTCTGCATCAGTGCGCGTGCCGAGGCGTCCTTCACGCTACGCACAAATTCCTCGATGCAAATCGCCGGCGGCAGCGACGCCAGCACGTGGACGTGGTTCGGCGTGCCTCCCACGGCGCATGCGCTTGCGCTGAGCACACCGCAGTGCCTGCGGATGGCGGCATGCGCCCGATCCTCGACGGCTCCCTCGAGCAGAGGCAGACGATCCCAAGTGGTCCAAACAAAATGGTACAGCAGTTCCTGGCGTGAGCGTGACATGGGCAAACTCCCGTGACGTATTTACCCGGTTACTCCCCGCCGCATCCCGATTCCGGAATCCA
Organism: Capsulimonadaceae bacterium; assembly: GCA_052139635.1. GTDB lineage: Bacteria > Armatimonadota > Armatimonadia > Armatimonadales > Capsulimonadaceae > JBKQWH01. Next base: position 27,118 of record JBKQWH010000264.1, on the reverse strand, counting down.
CCCCGGCTACATCACGAGTGCCAGCAGGGCTTTCTGGGCGTGCAGGCGGTTCTCGGCCTGATCGAAGACGACCGACTGGGGCCCGTCGAGTACCCCGGATGTTATCTCCTCGCCGCGGTGGGCAGGCAGGCAGTGCAGCACAATCGCATCGGGCCGGGCGCACGCGAGCAACGCGGCATTGAGCTGGTAACTAGCAAATATTCGCGCGCGCTCGGCTCCCTCGTCTTCCTGTCCCATCGATGTCCAGACGTCGGTGTACACCGCATCCGCGCCCTGCGCGGCCTCTCGGGGGTCTCGAAGCCGTTCCAGCCGTGCGCCGGATTCCTCGGCGAAGGCGAGGGCCGTCGACCACATGGCGGAGTTCGGCTCGTATCCGTCCGGACAGCCGATGCTGAAGTGGACGCCGAGCTTGGCGGCCGTCAACATCAGCGATTGCGCCACATTGTTGCCGTCGCCGACATAGGCAAGCTTGAGGCCGGCCAGTGCACCCTTGTTTTCCGCAATGGTCTGGAAATCGGCAAGCGCCTGGCACGGGTGCTCGCGGTCGCTCAAACCGTTGATAACCGGAATGCCGGCGTTGTCGGCAAGATCGACGACAGTCTGGTGGTGGAACGTCCGCGCCATAATGCCGTCGATCCAGCGATCGAGGTTTCGCGCAACGTCGGGAACCGACTCGCGGAGGCCGAGCCGGCCCTCGAGGTAAATCGCGTGGCCGCCAAGCTGAGTCATGCCGGCCTCGAAAGTGACGCGGGTTCGCAGTGACGGCTTCTCGAAGAGCATAGCAAGCGTCTGGCCCTTTGCGAACTGAGTCTGCGTGGCGTCGAACTTGTTCGTCTTAAGCCTCGCGGCAACGTCGAGGATCAGATTGATCTCGGCGGTTGTCAGATGCTCGATCCCGAGGATATCGCGACCTCGGAGCGTGTGGTTGGCGAGGACGTCGGCGATCTGCGACGGGCCGGTGGGAGGCGCCATGCGCTGCGACGGCGCTCCGGACGATTTGTGAAGTTGGGTCATTACTGTTCCTTCAGGCGGCGGCGTGGATGTAGAAAACAGGAGATAGAAAGTTCTGTTTTCGCCATTCCATTCATTGTTTTCTAACCGCTGTTTTCTGTTTCCTTTGTTCTATACCACCCGCGAGAGGATGTCGACGGCCTGGTCGACGTCCTTGCGGTCGATAACCAGGGGCGGCAGCAGCCGGAGCGTCGTGTCCCCGACAGCATTGACGATCAGTCCTTGCGCAAGGGCGTCGACAACCACGCGGCGGGCTTCCGGCCGGGCTAACTCGACACCGAGCATCAGTCCGAGCCCGCGAATCTCCAGAACGCGGTCGCCGAGCGCCTCGCTTAGCCGGCAAGTAAGGTACGCGCCCATGGCGTGTGCATTGGCGGTCAGATGTTCCTCGTCGATGGCGTCCAGTGTGGCGAGCGCCGCACTGGATGCGAGCGGGTTGCCCGCAAACGTGCTGCCGTGATCCCCGGGCACGAGGCATTCCGCCGCCTCACCGCGCGCCAGACATGCGCCGATGGGCATACCGCCTCCGAGCGACTTGGCGAGTGTCATCACATCGGGAACCACGCCGTAGTGCTGATAGGCCCACCATTTGCCTGTTCGGCCCATACCCGTCTGAACCTCGTCGAAGACCAGAAGCGCACCGTGACGGTCACAAGCGCTGCGTGCGGCTGTCAGGTACTCCGGAGTGGCCGGGTGGACGCCGCCTTCGCCCTGAATCGGCTCGAGAAGAACGGCGCACGTATCGGAATCGACGGCCGCCGCCAGGGCCACCGGGTCGTTGTAGGGCACGTACTCGAACCCCGGAAGCATAGGGGCGAACGGAATCTGGAACTTGGGCTGTCCGGTCGCGGTTACGGTGGCCATTGTCCGCCCGTGGAATGAACGATGGGCTGTAACGATCTTGAACTTGCTGTCGGCCACGACTTTGCCCCGTTTCCGAGCTATCTTAATGGCCGCCTCGTTAGCTTCGGCGCCGCTGTTGCAGAAGAATACGCGGGTGAAGTCGCTGAGCCCGCAAAGCTTTGCGGCAAGGGCAGCCTGTGGGCCGGTCAGGTAGAGGTTCGAGGCGTGAATGAGTGTGCCGGCCTGCTCCTGAATGGCGCGCACGACTTTCGGATGACAGTGTCCGACGCCGTTGACGGCAATGCCGGCCAGAAAGTCCAGGTACTCCTTGCCGTCGTGGTCCCAAACCCGGGCACCGGCGCCGCGCACCAACATAACCGGAAGCCGGGAGTACGTGTGCATCACGTTCGTGTCGTCCCAGGCGCGCACCTGCGTGGCGTCCCAGACCTGTTCAATCCGGCCAGTTCGCGAATCCATCGTGTAGAGCGTTTGTGTCATGGTGTGTTACCGTATCATCGTTCCAATGCCCGACTCGGTGAATATCTCGACTAGCAGTGCATGCGGCAGCCGGCCGTCGATGATGTGGGTGCGCTTGACGCCGCCGAGGATCGCCGTCACGCAGGCCTCGATTTTGGGAATCATTCCTTTGTCGACATGACCGTCCACGATCATCTGGCGGGCATCCCGGACCGTCATCTCCTTAACCAGCGAATCCTTGTCTCGAAAGTCCTGATAGATTCCCTCGACATCGGTCATCATAATGAGCTTGCTGGCAGAGATTGCCGCCGCCAACTCTCCCGCGACGATGTCCGCGTTGACGTTGAAGCTTTCGCCGTTTGGGCCGATCGCGACACTGGAGATGACCGGGATGTATCCTGCCGCCGTCAAAGTGTGGATCAGCGCCGGATTGACCTCGATCACCCGTCCGACGAAACCTATGTCGCCCTTGGTCGTCTCCCTTTCGGCGACAATCAGGTTGGCGTCCTTGCCGCTCAACCCGACGGCCAGCGCGCCCGCCTGGTTCAGGTGCGCGACGATGTTCTTGTTGGTCTTGCCGGTCAGGACCATCTCGACAATCTCCATCGTCTCCGCATCCGTGACGCGCAGGCCGCCGACAAAGTGTGGTTCTTTTCCCATCTTGTTCATCGCGTCGCTGATTTCGGGCCCGCCGCCGTGGACGAGGATGGGGTTGATGCCGACATATCGCATCAGGACGATGTCCTGCATGGCCTGGGCCTTGAGATCTTCGTCGAGCATGGCGCTTCCGCCATACTTCACGACGATTGTCTTGCCCGAGTACTGGCGAATGAACGGCAGCGCCTGGATAAGCACATCGGCGGCCGTGTTCGTGTGTGCGTGTTTCATGGTTGCCTCATGTATGGTAGTCCGCGTTAATCTTGACGTAATCGTAGCTGAAGTCGCAGGTCCAAACGGTCGCCGATTCGCCCCCGGGTTGGTGAAAGTCAACCAGGATCTGGACTTCTTTCGCCTTCATCTTCTCAGAGACCACGTAACCGTTAAAGTCGGTTGGCCGGCCGTTCCGATACACGGTTGACCCGGCGAGTGCGATCTCGACTGTTTCCGGATCGAAAGCGACTCCGCTGCGTCCGGCGGCGGCCAGGATGCGGCCCCAGTTCGGATCGTTGCCAAACAGGGCGGTCTTGACGAGCGGGGAATTCGCGATCGTTTTGGCAACCGACCGCGGAAACGCGGCGCGCTGTTCGGGCGTCAGTTCGATCCCGTTGTTGTCGAAGGCGTTGCTGATGTGGATGGGCACGGCGACGTTCTGTACGGTGACCTCAACGAGTTTAGTTGCTCCCTCGCCGTCACGCGCGATCTCCTTCGCCAGGTGCAGGCAAACACTGTAGAGGGCGTTCTCGAAGATTCGCGCGGCGGGGCTTTCCAGGCTGTTGATTATCTTGTTGCCGGCGAGACCGTTCGCCAGCACCAGAGCGGTGTCGTTCGTGCTCGTATCGCTGTCGACGGTAATCGAGTTAAACGTGTGCCAGGCTATGCGGCGCAGCATCTCTTGCAGCACAGGCTGTTCGATCGCAGCGTCGGTTGTGATGAAGCCGAGCATGGTAGCCATGTTCGGCGCGATCATGCCAGATCCCTTTGCGATTGCGCCCATGCGCGCAGAAACACCCTCCAGTTCGAACTCGACTGCCACCTGTTTGTCGAACGTGTCGGTGGTCATGATGGCTTCGGCAACATCGTCGCAGGTCTCGCCGTGCAGCTTGCCGGCCGCGTCCCGGATGCCCGCGATGATCTTCTCCATCGGCATCGGGTGGCCGATGACGCCGGTGCTTGCGCTGAGGACATGGACGGGACTGACACCGAGGGCCAGGGCCGCTTGCCGGACCATTTCGACGGAATCGGCAACGCCACGGTCGCCGTTGCAGGCATTTGCGTTGCCGGAATTGACCACAATCGCGCGCGCTACGCCGTTAACGAGATTCTCCTGGTTGCCGAGTATGCACGGGGCCTTTACCACGTTGGTTGTGAACACGCCGGCGGCAGCCGCGTCAACGTCCGAAAGAATCAGGGCCAGATCGTTTCGCTTTCGCTTAATGCCGCAGTAGACTCCGGCGGCGGTGAAACCTCTGGGGGCGACAACGCCGCCCGGGATGATGTTCAGGTTATCCACGTTTGCGTTCCTAGGGCCACAGTGCGGCCATGGTCAAGCCACAGGTTTCTTCAATGCCTGTCATCAGGTTCATGTTCTGCACGGCCTGGCCGGCCATGCCCTTGACGAGATTGTCCTCCGTGGACACGACAATAGCGCGGCCGGTGCGCACATCCACAGTGACGCCGATGTAGCAGTAATTCGTTCCCACCGTGTGTTTGCTGGCCGGAAACGTTCCCGCATCGAGCACAACTACAAAGGGCTCCCGGGCGTAGAACTCCGAGTACATCGCCTGTAGTGTCTCCGGCGAATGGTCGCGGGTCAGCGAGCCGTAAGCCGTCGTCAGGATGCCTCGCGTAATCGGTGCCAGGTGGGGCGTAAATGTAATGGTGACCGGCTCGCCGGCGATGTCGCCGAGCGCCTGCTCGATCTCGGGCGTATGCCGGTGCAGTCCTCCCACCGCATACGGCCGGATACTCTCATTGACTTCGGGGAAGTGGTAGTCCGGCCCGAACTTAGATCGACCGGCGCCGGAGACCCCGGAGTAACTGTCGACGATGATGCTCCTGCGATCCACAACATCGCGCGCCAGCAGCGGCGCCAGGGCCAGGATGGCCGAAGTGGGATAACAGCCGGGATTGGCGAGCAATTGTGCGCCGCGTATCTGATCCCGATACAACTCCGACAAGCCGTACACCGCGCGCGAAATCCAGGCCGGTGCGGTGTGCTCGGCTTTGTACCACTGGGAGTACATCGCCGGGTCACGCAGGCGGAAATCGGCGCTGATATCGATGACTTTTCGGCCGGCATCAACCATTTGGGGTGCCAAGTGCATTGCCATGCCGGCTTCGCCGGCCAGGAAGATCACGTCGCAACGCTCGATCGCGACTGCCGGGTCGAGGTCTTCGCAGACTAGCTCGATCCTGCCGGCCACTCCGGGCAGCGCCGCGCTCAGGGGCTTGCCGAGATAGGTGTTCGACGATACGTACGTCAACTCGACGGCCGGGTGGCTGGCCAGGATGCGGGCAAGCTCGCCGCCTCCATAACCGGACACGCCGATGATTCCGGCTTTCACTAATCTTTGTTCCATGCGTTTCTCCAAGACGATAGCGCCGCGCGCCGACCTATCCGGATTACTCAGTAAAGATCAGAAAAGGAAACAGACGGATGCGTTTTTCCTTTTGCGATTCATGAATAACTCGGGCTTGGGAGACCGGCACGCGGCGCTATAGTAGAACGCAAACGCCGCGCAACCGAACGTCCGGCTCCCAAGCAGGGAGGGAAGTGGTCCGCGGCTCGGTGTATCGAGCGATTCACGACTGAGCACGAGCGGACGCACTTCCGTAAGTACGACCGCGACGACGAAGCGATAACGGATTGACCGAGACTACTAGGGCCATTGTGCACGTACTATACCTGCAGGGGTGAGCGAAAGTCAACGACGGCACGACGGGAGTTTACGCATGAAGGCAACCTGCCTGACGTTCGAGGAGGATTCTTCGGGCCGCACGTGGAATATCCTGGTTATCGATACTGAATACGCGCGGAGCGGGTAAGGCAGGTGTAGGTCACAAATGCTTCTTGCAAAGAACAGCAAGTTTCTCCTGGTCGGCGACTCGATTACCGATGGCGGCCGGGTGCATCCGATGGGCGAAGGATGGGCGGGCGCGCTCGGGACGGGGTATGTGGCGCTGGTGGAGGCGCTGCTCAGCTCCGTCTATTACCATCACGCGATCCGTGTCGTGAACATGGGTTCTTCTGGGGACACGGTGCGGGATTTTCGCCGGCGCTGGAAGTCGGACGTTCTCGATCAGGCTCCGGACTGGGTTTCGGTGATGGTGGGAATCAATGACGTCTCGCGACAATTCGACGCCCCGACTCGGCCCGAGACGCATGTGTATATCGACGAGTACGAGTCCACGCTCAATGATCTCATTGAGGAGACACACCGCGTTGCCACCGGGATGATCCTGATGACTCCGTTCTTCATTGAGCCGAACCGAGATGAGCCGATGCGCGCACAAATGGATCGCTACGGCGACGCCGTAAAACGCCTTGCCCTCCGGCATGACTTGATCCTCGTGGACACGCAGGCGGCCTTTGACGAGTTGCTTGGAGTTTGCCATCCCAGTTCGCTCGCCCCGGACCGCGTGCACGCAAACCTAGCCGGCCACATGGTGATAACGCGCGCGTTGTTGAATGCGATTGGGTTTCTGTGGTAGCCGGCGGAGGGGTATGGACATGTGGACGCGATGGACAAATGGAACTGAGGACACGCGCAAAACTTGACGTGCGTACACCAACAAGTCGTGACTAGCTGCGTCGGAAACGTGCCATCAAGCGAGCCAGCGGACTGCAGCCCGTGGCGGCGTCCACCGGCGTGTACCGGAGTACAACCGGATCCTCGACCTGCTGGCGGCGTTCTAGCCGGCGGGCCGTATCCTCAATGACGGCCAGCGCTTCCTCCCAGGAGAGACTTCCGCAGTTGGACATTCCCTCCTGGATGGAATCCGAGACGGCCTTATAGAACCACCACGCCGCGGATAACGTGCGGTAATCGGGCCAGCTCGGGTCCAGCGGGACGCTCTGAAGCGCTTCGATGCCTTCGCGCCCGGCCGTCGGCCAGCGCCAGTCGCGCCCGGTATCCCACTGCGCGATGATTTGCCGCCCAATGGCGATCAGTTTCTTACGGGCTGCATCTTCCGTCATCGCCATCCTCCTGACGCGTGAACTACCATTCTCAATAGCGCCGTGGTGCCTTACTGATTAATGTGGAGAGGGCATCGGCAGCCCAGCGTTAGTTTACACCATGGCCGCAGTTAAACCGGTGCTTGCGGGCGCCCGAAATATTTCCAGAGCCCAATGGTGGCGGGCGAGTGCCTTTTGATGAGCGAAACAGGTAAACTTATTCCGGCTTTTTCGCGGGACGCAGCGCCGCCATCCCGGCCCCACCCGTCGTGTCCGATTTCGAGTGACATGCCGCCTGCTGCCGCATAACTAATCCGAGGAGAACTAAGAACAATGAGCCGCATCTTCAACTTCAGTGCAGGGCCCGCCATTCTGCCCGAGATCGTTCTCGAAGAGGCCTCGCGGGCCGTGCGCGAGATTAATGGGTCAGGCATGTCGCTGTTGGAAGTGAGCCACCGCGGCAAAGATTACGACGCGATCCATGCCGACGCCGAGGCGCGCGTGCTTCGCGTGCTCGGGCTAAGCGAGGACGAGTACGTACCGCTCTTCTTACAGGGTGGCGCGAGCCTGCAGTTTGCGATGGTCCCCTTCAACTTCCTGGCTGCCGGTCAGAGCGCCGATTATATTATCAGCGGCGACTGGGGCGCCAAATCGTTCAAGGAAGCCAAAAACTTCGGGACTGTCAAGGAGATCGCCTCCAGCAAGGCAGACAAGTACGCGTATATCCCGAAGGAGTTCTCGTTGTCTCCCGACGCGCGCTACGTCCATATTACGACAAACAACACGATCGAGGGGACCGAGTACTTCGACCTTCCGGACGTTGGCGATACGCCGCTTGTAGCGGACGCGTCCTCGGACTTTCTCGCCCTTGCGCGGGACTACGGCCGGTTCTCACTCCTCTATGCCGGCGCTCAGAAGAACGTCGGCCCCTCCGGCGTTACCGTCGTTGTCGCCCGCAAGTCGCTGCTCGACACGGCCCGCACGGATATCGGTTCGATTCTGGCCTACAAGACTCACCGCGACTCGCACTCGCTGTATAATACTCCGCCAACGTTTGCGATCTATGTCGTTGGGCTTGTGCTGAAGTGGGTCGAGGACCAGGGTGGGGTAACCGCGGTCGAGGCGACCAACCGCAAGAAGGCGCAGATTCTGTACAACGCGCTCGACGAGTTGACCCCGTTCTATGACCCGGCCGTAACGGCGAAGGAGGACCGGTCGCTGATGAACGTGACCTGGCGCCTGGCCGACGCAGCACTCGAGGCGGATTTTCTGAAGGAGGCGAAGGCGGCCGGCATGGAGGGCCTTAAGGGGCACCGAAGTGTAGGGGGGTTGCGTGCATCCATTTACAATGCATTCCCAACTGCCGGGGTTCAGGCCCTGGCCGACCTGTTGCGTGATTTCGCGCAGCGCAAGGGTTAGTCAAAGGAATTCCAGTCGCAGGAAGGCCGCGGATACGGCCTCCCTGCGCCTAACGTCCCAATTCCATCACAAGGTTCGACGTTATCCGTAACGTCGAAGTTACATATTAAGAAGGAAGTTCCGTAGATGGCCAAAGTTCTCGTTAGCGATCCGATTGCGCAAGAAGGGATCGCCATACTTCAGAAGAGCGCCGATGTAGACGTGAAAATCGGCTTGACCAAGGATGAGCTGATTTCGATTATCGGGGATTACGACGCGCTGGCGGTCCGGTCCGAGACGAAGGTAACCGCCGATGTCATCGCGAAGGCCGACAAGCTCAAGATTATTGGCCGTGCCGGTGTCGGTGTCGACAATATCGACGTCGAGGCGGCCACACGGCGTGGCATCCTTGTTGTTAACAGCCCGGAAGGCAATACCATCGCAGCCGCGGAACTCACCGTCGCGATGCTGCTTGCACTGGCCCGCAACATCCCGCAAGCCGACGCCTCGCTGCGCGGTGGTGAGTGGAAGCGCTCCAAGTACATGGGGTCGGAGATCTATGACAAGGTGCTGGGCGTCATCGGTCTCGGCAAGATCGGTCGTGAGGTGGCACGACGGCTGCTCTCATTCGGGATGCGCGTCATTGGATATGACCCGTACTTGAAGCCGGAACAGGCTGAGGATCTTGGCGTTCGGCTGGTTAACCTGCCGACCCTTTACACCGAAGCGGATTATATCACTGTCCACGTCCCCAAGACCAAGGAGACGACCGGCATGATCGGTGTCGACCAGTTGGCGATCATGAAGCCAACAGTCCGCCTGATCAATGTCGCGCGGGGCGGCATCATCGACGAAGCCGCGCTCGCCGCCGCCGTTAAGGACGGGCGCATCGCCGGAGCCGCCATCGACGTGTTCTCCTCCGAGCCGGCCAAGCCGGACAATCCGGTTCTCGGTGTCGCAAACATCATCACGACACCGCACCTTGGCGCGAGTACTGAGGAGGCGCAGGTCAACGTCGCCGTCGACATCGCCGAACAGATTAACGACGTTCTCGGCGGCAAGCCGGCCCGCTCCGCCGTGAACATGCCGTCGGTCTCGCCGGACCTGCTGGGACGGATCGAGCCCTACCTGACACTTGCCGAGAAGATCGGCCGCCTGCACAGCCAGATGTCGGTGAGCGGTGTCCGCGCCGTCGAGGTGATTTTCAACGGCGACTTCGAAAACCTGCCGACCGTGCATATTACCCGCGCGGTCATGAAGGGAGTGCTGGAACCCGTTGTCCAGGACGCCGTCAACTATGTGAACGCGCCGGCCCTCGCCACGGCCCGCGGCATCAAGGTTACCGAAAGCCGCGTCGAGAGCAGTGAGACGCATTCCTGCCTGCTGTCCGTGCGCGCCCAAACGGAAAACAACCTGCGCGAGATATGCGGCACGGTGGTTGGCCGCAACGCCCGGATTGTCCACATTGACGGTTATCATGTCGACATCGTCCCGTCCGGATGGATGCTTGTCACCGAGCATACAGACCGCCCGGGAATCATCGGCAAGGTCGGCACCCTCCTTGGCGACAACAAGGTAAACATCGGCGGAATGCACGTCGGCCGAGAGGGCCTTGGCAGTCGCGCCCTGATGGTCCTGATGATCGACAGCCCGATCGAGGATTCGGTCCTGGAGCAAATCACCCGCGTCGACGGCATGGAGACGGTCCGCCTGGTCCATCTCTAAATCGAACGAACCTCTTCTGTTTAACGCGGCGCGGCCGGTGGTTTAAAACCCTTGCCGCGCCGTTCCCCACGCTTTGCGGTATTCTCCACCGCCGTTAGAAGCCTTTCTGATATCCTGGAGCAGTTTGTGTGGGCACTGAAACCGGGTAGAAACACCCCGCACCGGTCACTACCTCCGGAGTAAGTGCGTCCTATCCGTAATGAGACGCGCGGCTTCCGGATTTGACCAGGAAACTGGAGGAATGGCGATAATGAAAAAAACCACACTTAAAAGGGTCGTTCCGGCCGTTGTGTGCGGGACGATACTTGTCCTGCAAGCGGCTCCGCGCTGCGCGGCCGACCCGCTGGGCGGGCCGAGCGCGATTTCAGTCGGCGGGTTCTGGCCAAACGATACGGAAGAAGCAGAGAACTCGGGGGGCTCAAATCAACTCGATGCCGACCTGCGGTATCACATCCCGGTTCCCAATCCGCTCGATGTTCCCGCACGCACCGTGCTGGACGTCGGTGCGGAATTCGGATCGAGCAATGGAAACCACAGTCTGGTCGTCCCAATTACGATCGGCGAGGACGTCGCGTTAATGAACAAGCGGTCGCCGCTATCCTCGAACACGGCGTACGTGGGGGCCGGCGTCGGCGCCTACATACTCAACGAGAGCGGACTGAGCGAGGCAACGCGAGTCGGGGGGTACGTCGGTTTGGGCTACAATTTTGTTGCGCCTCTGTTCGTAGAGGCAAAGTATCAATTCGTCGATCACGCAGACGGAGCCACAGTGAACGTTGGGATACGCTTCTAGTCGACTCCATCCGGCCGTCTCCACACAACAAGAAAGCCCGGCCGAACCCGGCCGGGCTGCTTTCTTCTGATTATCCGTACTCAGGCGGTATGCACCGCATTAGCGCACGACTTCATGCCGTATCTCGATGCTCTCACCGTCGAGCCAGAAGTGCGTGAACGGACTGGCGTTGAGCGTCGAGCAATACATGTCGACATGCTCCTGCAAGCCCAATGCGGCCCTGAATTCGAGGGCTGTGTCTCCATCGGAAAAGCACGCCAGGTAGTCGACCCCTTCCTGCAACAAACAAATAAATTCGCCAGATTCCATGTGCTGCAGGGCATAAATCCGCTGCTGTGTGTTGATGTTTGCGGTTGTCATGAGTCTATCCTTCCTGACCCCGCCGGAACGATCGAATTATGGCGGGTAAATAATGAATTGGGCGCGGCCACTTTGGCCGGCTGGTTATATTGTATCGCAATATCGGCCAGTTGTAACGGTCCGGCGGGCAGATTATGGTCAACTGCTTTTTGGCTTATTAAACGGGTTCGCGTGAACGGTCCGGGCGGGGTCGCCGGTCCGTGCTTCACGCCACAGGGCGAGACATTGCACTTGAGTCGAGCCGCGCTCTCAATACTGGGCCTTGTTGACATGCCCTCCCGGAGCGCCGGAACGACGCCAACCGGCCGCTCGAGGCGACACCTCGATCGTTTGACAACTGCGACGTTCGTGTGCTACACTCGGCCGTGTTTACTCGAACTTCGATCTACGTCTTCGATCTTGATGGGGTCCTGTATCTCGGAGACAGCCCCATCCCACACGCGGCAGACGCGGTGCGCCGGCTGGAGTCCGATGGCCATCGTGTCTATTTCCTGACTAACAACTCCGGCCAAACGCGAGCCGCATATCAGACCAAGCTCAGATCGGTAAACGGCCTGGATGTCCCGCTGTCCCGCATCTTTACGTCTGCATATGCGACGGCTCTTTTCTTACAACAATTAGACCCGAAGAATGGAATTGCCTTCGTTATTGGGGAAGCCGGCCTGGCGGCCGATCTGGAAACGGTGGGAGGCCTAAAGGTTGTGACCGCTCCGGGTATCGTCGACTCGGGCACGATCGACTATGTGGTGGTTGGTATCGACCGCAAGTTTACCTACGACAAGCTCCGCTTTGCCCACGAGGCCATTGTGCGCGGGCATGCCCGCTTTATCGCCACCAACCGGGACGCCACATATCCGATGGAGGAAGGTCCGATCCCGGGGGCGGGATCGATTGTCGCATCTGTGGCGACAGCGGTGGGCGCCGAGCCAATTGCGATTGGCAAGCCCGAGCCACATGCGTACGAGGCGATCTTAAGGGAAGCCGGGGTTGTCGCCGCCGACTGCACGATGGTGGGTGACCGCCTGGATACGGACATCCTTGGCGGTCGGAGAGCCGGAGGGCGCACCGTTCTGGTGCTCACCGGTGTCAGCTCACGCGAGACCGTGGAGAATGCTCCAAAAGAGTGGCAGCCCGATATTGTGCTCGAAAACTTGAGTACCTTGGCGTAACCGAGCGCGGGACGCCACGTGGCGTTCCGATGGGAAGTGCAGGTGCGGCGGCTACCCCGAACTATTCCGGAATAACTTTAAGAAAGAGCCGGTTTGAGGTCTTCTTTCGATTATTGAGAATAATCCAGGCTACACTGCAGCCGGTTCCGCCTCAGTTTTCGCGGACGCGGCGACGATACTCTCGGACAAGCCTCGTTCGACAGCGCGTGTGGCCTCTCCGACAGATTCCGACGCTTCTTCGATGCGCTTGCCGGTCACGGGACACGTTGCCCACGCTTTTACCTTCGCCGGCTTTTTCACGCCAACCTGGTTAGTGCCGCCGCGCAAGTAATTGATTGTTACGGTATGGTCACCGACCTTGGTATCGTACGAGCCCATGGCAAGTCTCCTTCTAAGAACTACAACATTAGTATTCGCCATCGATCCGCGGGATTCCTCCCCGAATTGAAGTCGGGATTTCCAGAAGTTTTTTTAGAAGAGTCCGGACAATCTCAGATTGACTTATCGGCCCGACGCCTGCCATAATACGGTCGTTCCCAGGCCGTGATGGGGAGGAGTAAGCGTTGGCTGCCACAGAGAGGGGCGCACCTGGTGCGAGCGTCCCGACATTGCCACCGCCGAAGGTCGCCTCGGAGCCTGTCCCGCCCGTACTGCTCTTGTGAGGTAGTCCAGGCTAATGAGTGTTCGCCCGCGCCGCGGGCGAAAAGCAAGGTGGTACCGCGCGAAGCTGCGAGGCAGCCCTCGCGTCCTTGCGACCCGGTCACATGACCCGTGTCGTTAGGCGCGGGGGCTGTTCGCGTTTAGCAAGGAGAACACAATGGAGAAGGCTTACGAACCCAAGGACGTGGAGAATCGCCTGTATGCCGAGTGGGAGGAGCGCGGCGTCTTCCACGCTGAGCCCACTCCGGGCCGACCCAAGTATTCGATTACCATCCCGCCGCCGAACGTCACCGGCAGCTTGCACATGGTCACGCCCTTACATACACCGTGCAGGATATTCTGGGCCGCTGGAAGCGCATGCTCGGCTACAACGTCCTTATTCTGCCCGGGACCGATCATGCCGGCATCGCGACCCAGAACGTGGTCGAGAAGCAGATTGCGAAGGAGGGGCTCACGCGCTACGACCTCGGGCGCGAAGCGTTCGTCGAGCGCGTGTGGCTGTGGAGGCAGGAATATGGCTCGCGCATCATCTCGCAGCTCAAGCGGCTCGGGTGCGCGTTCGACTGGCAGCGCGAGCGATTCACGCTCGATTCCGCCTACGCGGAGGCCGTCCTCGAGGCTTTCGTCCGGTTCGCCGACGCCGGATTAATCTACAAGGGCAACCGGATGATTAACTGGTGCCCGCGCTGCCGGACCGTGATCTCGGACATCGAGGTCGAGGAGGAGGATCAGCCGGGCCATCTGTGGCACATCGCCTATCCCTTTGCCGACGGTTCCGGGCACGTGATAGTCGCCACGACGCGGCCGGAAACGATGCTCGGCGACACGGCCGTGGCGGTCAACCCGGCCGACCCGCGTTACATTGACCTTGTCGGCAAGCTGCTTGTCCTGCCGCTGGTCGGGCGCGAAATTCCGCTGATCGCGGACGACTATGCCTCGCTCGAGATGGGCACAGGCGCCGTTAAGGTTACGCCCGCCCACGACCCGAACGACTATGAGGCCGGCAAGCGCAACAATCTCGCGCAGATTACAGTGATCGGCTATGACGGCAATATGACGGTCGAGGCGGGAGAGCGGTACGCGGGCCTCGACCGTTTCGCGGCTCGTAATCTGGTCGTGGCCGACCTCGATGCCCTCGGTGCGCTCGAGAAGATCGAGGACTACCGGCACCGCGTGCCGACCTGCGAGCGCTGCAAAACTACGATCGAGCCGCTCCTGTCCGACCAGTGGTTCATGAAGATGCAGGGAACGCGGATTGTCGAGCGCGCGGTCCGGGAAGTCGAGGATGACAATATCTCCTTTGTTCCCGAACGCTACAAGAAGGTATATCTCGACTGGATGTCCGGCCTGCGCGACTGGCCGCTTTCCCGGCAGCTCTGGTGGGGGCACCGCATTCCCATCTATTACCGGGAGGACGGCACTTATGTCGCCGCGAAGAGCTTTCCGGAGGCGGCAGCCAAGGCCGGAACCGACCGCCTGACACAGGACCCCGACGTGCTCGATACCTGGTTCTCGTCGGCGCTCTGGCCCTTTGCCACGCTCGGGTGGCCCACGAGGACCGACGACCTTGCCTATTACTATCCGACCGACGTGCTGACGACCTCGCGCGAGATCATCTACCTGTGGGTCGCGCGAATGATCATGACCGGGATCGAGTTTATGGACCGGAAGCCGTTCGACCAGGTCTACATCTTCGCCACGGTGCTCGACAGCAAGGGCCGGCGGATGTCGAAGTCGCTTGGCAACGGCATCGATCCGGTCGAGATGATCCAGAAGTACGGCGCCGACGCCCTTCGGTTCTCGCTGGTGCGGCTGGCGTCGAAGGGGCAGGACATTCGCTTTAGCGAGGACCGGATCCCGGAGGCGCGCAACTTCGCAAACAAGCTCTGGAACGCGGCCAGGTTCGTGATGATGAACCTGGGCGAGGATTTCCGTCCCGTTGTAATCGGTCCGGAAACGTGCAGCCTTGCCGAACGGTGGATACTGAGCCGGCTGCAGCACGTGGTTCGCATCGCTAACGCGGGCCTCGCGACGTACGACCTCGACGACGTCTGCAATGCCCTGAACGAGTTTATGTGGAACGAGTACTGCGACTGGTTCGTGGAGCTGTCCAAGCCCGCCCTGAACGACGAGAACTCCGGGCGCCGGCAGACGGCTCGTACGGTGCTGTGGTCGGTTCTCGACGCGGCCCTGCGCCTGCTGCATCCCGTTATGCCGTTTGTGACGGAGGAAATCTGGCAGGCCCTGCATCGAAGCGAGCCGGATGCGCATACTGGAGCACTCTTACCGCGCACGATCAGCGATGCGGCCTATCCGCAGGCCGACCCGGCCATGGATGACCCCGCGGCCGAACAGGCAATGGCCCTCTTTATCGGCGCGGTCACGGCGTTGCGGACGCTGCGGGCCGAGTTCACGCCGCCAGGGCAGGAAAACGAGGCGGCGCGCGCGGCCATCCTTGCGCGCCGGTTCACGGTAATCATCGTACCTGAAACCGACTCCGCCGGTGCTACGCTGCGCGCACAGCAGGCGGCGCTTGCCAATCTGGCTCGAGTTGCCGTTCCGCAGTTTGCGGAGGCCGCACCGGCGGGCCGGTACGTGAGCAGCGTGCTGACCGGGGCATCGCTCTACGTCCCGGCCGACGAACTCCTCGAGGGCATCGATCCGTCGCGCGAGTTGACTCGTCTGGCCGGCGAAGCGGCGAAGCTGGAGAAGGAACTGACGGGGCAGCGCTCCAAGCTGTCCAATCCGGGATTCGTCGCGAAGGCGGCGCCGGAGGTGGTGGAGAAGACGCGCCAGGACGCCATCGAGCTGGATCGGCGCATCGAAAAGCTGGCTGCCCGTCGTGAGCTACTGCAGGCTCGGATGACCTGTGACTAACTCGCCGGGCTTCGCCATGGTCAGGCGAGACGTATGAACGAGTGAACGCAATGGACGGGAAGAAGGTAGGACAGGCAGGGATGCCTGTCCTACGATCGGATCTACGGCTTGCTCAATGGAACCCCACATGAGATCCGCGTTCGGGCGTTCCGTGCACGAACGGCGTGCTCCCAGGAGGGCGCCTCCGCGTCGACTGGCCGAAGCCGGAGGTCTGCGCGCGCTCCCTCGAACGCCACGGCATCCAGAAACTCGGCAATCTCCGTGGCGTACTTGTGCGGCTCGGTAAGAAAGGCGTCGTGGCCGTCAATGGTGGGGATGGTAACGTGGCGGGAGCAATGTCCACGCTGCAGCAGCGCTGCGTGGATCTCGGCATGCTGCTCGGGCGGGAAGAGCCAGTCGGACGAAAACGAGAGTAGCAGCCAGTCGATCTCCGGCGACCGGTGACCGGCGTACTCCGGATCGAGAAACCGTGAGACGTCGAACCTCTCCATCGCCAGGCTGAGGGTGATGTAAGAGTTCGCGTCAAAGCGTCCGACAAATCGCTCGCACTCGTCCTCAAAGTAGTGCAGCACGTCGCTTTCCGGCATCGCCTCACGCTGGATTTCCAGGAAATCGGCGGATACGTAAGTGATGTGCCCGATCATGCGCGCCGCGGCAAGGCCCATCACCGGCCGTCCGCGGCCGTAGTACTCGCCATTATAGAACTCTGCATCGGCCTCGATGGCAAGACGGCCGGCGGCACTGAGAGCGACCGCTTGCGCGGACCAGCGCACGGCGCAACCGATGGGAATTGCGGAGAGAGTCGTTTCCGGGAAGCGCAGGCCCCACTCCAACGCCTGCATGCCGCCCATCGACGCCCCGGCGACACTCAGTAGGTGGCGCACGCCGAGATAGTCGAGCAGGCGGCGCTGCGCGGCAATCATGTCGCCGATCGTGATCTGGGGGAAACTCGGGCCGTACGGCTTGCCGGTGCGCGGATCGATGCTGCAAGGGCCCGTTGTGCCCTTGCACCCACCCAGTACGTTGGAGCACACGACAAAGTATCTGTCGGTATCAAACGCCTTTCCCGGACCAATAAGCGGGTCCCACCAGCCGGGCGTAAAGCTGCCGGCATGGTGGAGACCCGCCGCGTGTGCGCTTGCCGTGAAGCCGTGGCAGATCAGGACGGCGTTGTCACCGGTCTCATTGAGGGTGCCGTAGGCCTCATAGGCGACGTTCAGTTCCGGAAGATGCTCGCCGCTCTCCAGCAGAAACGTGTCCGGCGGGCGCACCAGGTGCGCCGTAAGCGTCTCAACATAATCCGCCCCGCAATTTCCGACAGGGATGTCGAAGGCACGATGCTCCATGGTGCGAGTGTTCCTATGCTGTTGCTTTGGCGTCCTGCGAAATTGCCAGTGCCTGGTCGAGGTCGGCGATGATGTCCTCGACGTCCTCGATGCCCACCGAGAGACGAACGAAATCGGCTGTTACGCCGGTTGCCTCCTGCTCTTCCGGGGTCAACTGCTGATGAGTCGTACTGGCAGGATGAATAATCAGCGATTTGGCATCGCCGATGTTCGCCAGATGCGAGAGGAGCTGCACCGAGTCGATGAGCTTGCGGCCGGCGTCGACGCCGCCCTGGATTCCGAAACCGATGAGTGCCCCGAAACCGTGGCGCAGGTACTTGTTGGCGAGGCCATGCGCGGGGTGGCTCGGCAGGCCGGGATAATTCACCCAGGTGACTGCGGGATGTTCTTCCAGGAATCTGGCGACCCTCAGCGCGTTGTCGGAGTGGCGCTGGACTCGCAGCGAGAGCGTCTCAATCCCCTGCAGGATCAGGAAGGCGTTGAATGGGCTCAAGGCGGCGCCCATATCGCGGAGCCCGGTGACTCGGGCCTTGAGAATGAATGAAAGGTCGCGAAGCGGCTCGGGGAGATCGCGCCAGACCAGACCATGGTAGCTCGGGTCAGGATTGGTGAAGCGCGGAAACCGGCCGTTGCTCCAATCGAACTTGCCCGAATCGACGATCACGCCACCGATGCTCGTTCCGTGTCCACCGAGAAACTTCGTCATCGAATGTACGACAATATCCGCGCCATACTCAAGCGGCCGTGCGAGGTAAGGGGTCGCCGCCGTGTTGTCGATCATCAGGGGAACGCCGGCTTCGCGGGTGATTGAGCTGACCGCCAGGAAATCGAGTACATCGTTCTTCGGATTCCCGAGCGTCTCCGCGAAGACGAGTTTCGTAGCCGGCCTGATTGCGGCGCGAAAGTTCTCCGGATTGCGCGGATCGACGAATGTAGTCTCAATCCCGAGATCGGCCAGTGTGTAGTGCAGCAGATTATAGGTGCCGCCATAAAGACTCTCGGAAGCCACGATATGGTCGCCGGCGCCGGCCAGTGTGAGGATGGCGAGGGTTTCCGCTGCCTGCCCGGAGGCCGTGACGAGAGCGGCGGCTCCACCTTCGAGCGCCGCAATGCGCTCCTCCAGCACGGCCCAGGTCGGGTTCATGATCCGAGTGTAGATGTTTCCGAACTCTCGGAGGCCGAACAGATTCGCGGCATGCTCGGAATCGCGAAAGACATAAGATGATGTCTGGTAAATTGGCACGGCGCGAGCGCCTGTCGTGGGGTCCGGCTTCTGGCCGGCGTGCAGGGCAAGCGTGTCGAATCCTGGTTGCTTCGCCATCGGTATTATTCCAATCTGAGTGTGTTGTGCCCGCACCGGGTGCGATGGTTCGCGCTCGCGGAGCGCCTGGCGGGCTCGTATCGCCTTCGTCGCATGCTCACAATCCTACCCGAATTATGCCCGAATGAGAAAAACGCGGCACAGAGTTGTGGTATTCTCC
Organism: Capsulimonadaceae bacterium; assembly: GCA_052139635.1. Classification (GTDB taxonomy): domain Bacteria; phylum Armatimonadota; class Armatimonadia; order Armatimonadales; family Capsulimonadaceae; genus JBKQWH01. The sequence goes on along the minus strand of JBKQWH010000264.1, from coordinate 8,141 downwards.
CAATTATTCCGCGCGGGCGTTGAGCTAGGATACGGGAATCGTACCAGGCATTGGAAGAGTGGCGCAATCCTCTGAACGGCGGATTTTGCGATATTTGCGAGTCAAGCTATGGAAAATATTCCCAGCGACGATCCGTTTTGGAAACATCGGCTAAGACACAGATTATTCATCGTAACATCCATTTCACTTTCGTAGTACTTTGCGCAGAAACGATATTGCCTGTCAAAGCTGGCAAAAAAGCCACTTGCCGGGCCGGAATATCATAATGAAAGTTATGCTCGACATGCTACTATAGAGCAGAAGTATTCGGGTGATGAGCCCGGACCATTTATCAAGCGCAACATGCACGCGCGAGTCGAGGAGCAAATCAAGTGGGTCACGGCGGCGTAATAACTTCGAGCACGGTTGATCGTTACCTGGACCATTTCGCCCGCTATCTCGGGGAGCCGGATCGGGCGGCACTATTCAGCGTTGCTGACGGCCTTCCGCCAATAAGGATATTATCTTACAATAATGTCATTGCAGGGTGTCGCGTATTCGCGTCGCTCGGATTAAGCGCCTACCTGCCGGAAGGTGCGAGTTGTGAGGTCATCTGTCCGGTCGATACTGGTTGGGACGAGATGCCGGCCATACTGGCGGACGGCTTGTTCCACTTTGTTGGCAGGGCACACTCAGCGTCCGAGGAAGCCAATCCGTGCGGCGCCCAGTGTTTGGGCAGTTTTGACGAGGATGAATCCGGTGGTGACGATGTGTCTCGAGCAACGGACTTTCATCTCCAGCGCGGCATGGCGGTCGATGGTGTTGGACGCGGGTCTCTCGACCGGCAATTCGGGAAAACCGCGATCTACCTGACTGATCCATTCGAGATGCCCGAGGAATTCGCCTTCGTCGAGGACCGAGGGCGACAGGGCCGTGTCTACCTGGTTATCTGTCTCAGCCAGTCGGAATACGAATACTTAATCGCCAACGATTGCGAGCACCTCGAGGACCGTCTCGAGGAATGCGGTGTCGATCCCTACGACATCCGCCGCAAATCCTGCGTGTGACACGGTCGATACGGAGTGAGCGAGCGTCGAGCGCTCGGATGTTTGACACCGCCATCCTCAGCCTCGCTCACTCCGGACTTCACCTCAACCCAGTGCCGAGACGACGTCCTCAACCGGGACGAAAAGGAGTGTGTCCTTGAGGGCGCGCGAATCGCCGCCGACACCTTCGCGGTGGAACACGAAGACGAGGTTGTCCCCGTGCCGGTAGAAATGGTGCAAGTCGGTACAGAGCTGGTCGCCGAACGCGGCTCCGTAGAGCGTCGACGCTGGGACCGGTTCGTGGCCCTCGACGGCGACCTCGCCCGCAAGCTGCATGGCTGGGACGTCGAGGAAGAACAGGCGGCCCTGCGACGAATTGACCAGGGCAAGCGTATCGTTCAAGTACGCCGTCGAAAAACCGAACCCGTCCTCATGCCCTTCCATATCGTCCCAACCGGGCCAGCGGCACTGTCCGAGCAGCGCGACGTCCGGCACGCTGAACCGGCTCAGGGTCATCTCATCGGTCAGCGCAAGCATCTCCGAACCGGACGGAGCGACAACCGGGTACACGGCATCCTCGAGTCCATCCTCGAGGCGGCATCCAACTCGCTCGGGCGCGGCTTCGAGCCAGTAAACCAACTGCCCCTCCTGGCCGGTGGTCAGGGTGAGAAAAGCCGTCCCCGGCTGACCGGAAGGCTCGATATCAATCTCGCTGCCCCCATTGTCGTCGGCCGCCACTACCGAACCGATCACCTTCCACGTGCTGCACTCGCGCAACTCGACCAGGACTTCCATATGCGAAAGCGGGGCGGCCGTCCAGAGGTACTGCCCACTGGGATCAAAGTAGCAGGCGGCAATCCCGGCTTTCACCCATTCGAGTGAGTGCTTATGCAGTGCGGGGGCTTTCGATTCATGAAGATGGTCGCCGTCGTCGAGGCCAACCACGGCGAGACGGCCTTCCTTGCCTTCGGCGAGCGCGATCCACGGTTGTGTGGGATGGACATGTTGGGCTCGTAGCGGCTCCGGACGATCCATTTGCATCAGGACCGCCGGTCCTGGTCCGACCACGGAGAGGTGGCCATGCTCGGCGGCCGCGATAATGAGCGATTGGATCGGGGCACCGACAAAATGCCAGGCCCGATGGTCGAGATCGACTTTTGAAGTCGGCGCAAGCGTCTTCATGGGCTTCTCCTATCCCGGCAAAGCCGGAACCACGACGGGCGAGACTATTTGGCCGCCGCGGGCGCAGGTGGTGCCGGGCTGGGACCCGACGTCGTGATCGGCGCCGTTGTTGGCGCCGGAGCCGCGGGTGGCTGCTGTCCACTCGCAGGCGATTGAATGACGTGGGGTCCGACGATGACCGTCGGTGTAGAGCTAGAGCCGGCGGGCTTTGCAGGCGGGCTTGACGTAACGGTAAATGTCGGGTGGATCTGCTGGCCGGCCATGAACGGATGGGGCGCAACCACCGGCCCGCCGTTATGGGGTGTCAGCACGTCCGGCGCGGTTACTGCACCGAGTTGCGTCATTTGGGACAGGTCCGGGGCCGGGCGGTAAAACGGCTGCATCAACGCCAGGAGCTTGGGCTGGTCGGCAGCGAAGTTCAGGGCGGTTGCACCCTGGGTGTTCTGGGCATTCACATTGGCATGATTGGCAAGAAGCAGCTTGACGATGTCGGCGTTTCCGCCTGTCACCGCAAGCATCAGCGGGGTGTAGCCGAGCCGGTCGCCGGTGTTGACAGCCGCCTTCCTTTCCAGGAGAAGCTTTACGAGCGGAACGTTCCCGCGAAGGCACGCGGCCATGAGTGGCGTAAATCCCTGCTTGTTCGCCTGATTCACGGGGGCTCCGGCCTGGATCAGGGCCGTCGCGACATCGGTTCGGTTCAGGCGAGTCGCCCACAGGAGTGTGGAGAAGCCGTATTTGTCGCAGATGTCGAGTGCGGCCCCGTGCTCGACCAGCAGCTTGACCATGTCAAGCTGACCTTCGGCGGCAGCCGCCATGACCGGCGTATAACCCGCGTTATTCTGCACATTAATCTGAGCGCCGTGCCTGAGCAGCAGGCGCACGGCGCCGATGTCGCCTGTTCCGGCGGCGTTCAATAGTGGCGTGCGGTCGAGGCTGTCGCGGGAATTGACGTCCGCGCCGTGGGCGATGAGAAGCGCGACGACCGCGTCGATGGGAAAGTGGGCAGCCGGATTCTTCGGAGACCTCGCACCACCGGCGGCGATTCCGAGCGGAGTGGCGCCGTTATCAGCGCGCGCGTTTACGGAGGCGCCGGCAGCGACGAGCGTGTTCACCGCATCGATGTAGCCGAAGTTGACTGCGACCATGAGCGGCGTCCCTCCGGCGCTCAGCCGCTGGTTGGGATCGGCGCCCTGACCCAGCAGGGCTTTGACCGCCGGAAGATCGTCAAAATTAACGGCAAGCGCAAGGGCGCTGATGCCCACCTGGTTGCGAGCGTCCGGCTGCGCTCCCTTCTGCAGCAACAACTGGATCGAGTGCGCGGAATGGCGGTATTCCGCGACGATGAGAGCCGGGTTTCCGCGGGCGTCACGCGCGTTCGGGCTTGCGCCCTTGTCGAGCAACAGCTTGACAACGGCATCGTCGTTCGGCGTCTGAAGTGCGAAGATCAGTGTCGAATTGCCCGAACGGTCGGCCGCATTCGGGTCTGCGCCCTTGGCCAGCAGTGCTGTGACGCTCTTGGCGTCGCGCCGGAACGCGGCGGACATCAACAGGGCATTCAGCAGCGCTTTTGGTGGCAGGGGCTTGACCGTCGACCGGACCGAACCGCGTGCGGGCGACGGCGGCGTCGCGTGGATCGGCGAACAGAGCAAGGTCAAAATGGCGATGGCCGGGATCATTCCCGCGTGAACGTATCGGTTATTCATGGCTTATGCAAGATCGTTCGGCATAACGGACGCTCATTCCTGCCCTGTTTTCGCCGGTGGCCATTATTGCAGAATTCTGCGTGCCGGCGGCAAAGCCCGTGGGTGGCAGCGCCTCGACGTACGTCAAGGTGCAGTTGAGCGTCAATAGGACCGCTGCCGCAACTGGCCTTGCAGCAGCCGTACAGAAATCAAGGCGATAACGGTGAGCACAAAGAGGCCAACAACCCCCAACGCCAGAAACAGGGCGGGTATCGCGGGCTCGGACGGCGAGCCGGCAGCGGCGCCACGCGACAGTCCGTAGTACACGGCGATATACGAGGGGCCCCATGGCCACGCGATGAGTGCGTACGGGGGTGCGTCGGCCCGCGGAGCCCGGCTGGCGACAACCATCGACCCTCCGACAACGATACACCCGGCCGCCAGAATCGCCACGGCAACTGCGCCAACAGCCTGTGTCTGAGATAGCGCGAGCGATCGCAGGCCGAACACGACAAGCGCGCAAAGCGCCGCGTGGATCGCCAGCCAGACAGACGCGGTCTTTTCCGGGCCCGACTTGGGCTCGGCTCGGGTTGGCGCACTCGTCGTCACGGGCACGTCGGTTCCGGCCATAACTCGACGAAACAGGGCTACGGCCAGCAATAGCGCCGCACCCGCCGCCAGTAAGGTCAGAATGTTGATAAGAAGAAGCATGATCTGTGCCGTGTTCTTATTATGGCTCTATTCCGAGATCTGTGTTCAGAACAAGCTTGAACGCGTCATACGGCAATGCCCCCGGAATGAGCGTATCGACCTTGATGATACCGTCATTGCCGATGGACCCGATCAGAAACGTGGGTGTTCCCCGAAAACCCGATGTCAGCAAGCTGGCCGATTGTGCCCGAAAGTCATCCGCGGTCTTGCTATCTGCGGTGCACTGATTGAACTTGTCCAGGTCCAACCCCAGTTTCTGAGCGCGGTCCGTCAAATCCGTCGATTCCAGGTGGTTCGGATCCGCAAAGAGGCTGTCGTGCATGTCCCAGAACTTGCCCTGGTCGCCTGCGCATTGGGCGGCAACAGCGGCTGAGATAGACTGTGGATGATTAACAAGCGGGAGCGCTCGATAGAAGTAACGCACCTTTCCGGTCTTGACGTAGTCGGCGAGTAACTTCGAATAGGTGTCTGTAGTATAGTGCTCACAATACGGGCACTGAAAATCGCTGAACTCAACGATCGCCACTGTGGCGGCGGGGTTGCCTTGCACAGGAAGGCCGTGTGTATCAACCGTGGATATTGGGAGCGGCCCCATCTGAATCCCGGCGTTCTTCTCCAGGACCAGATGTCTGAGTTGCGTCAACTGGGTCAGAAGCTGCGCTTGTTCATCGGCAAGCGTCTTGACCTGCTCCTGAAGGATGGTGATGTTGTCGGAGATCGAATCAGCCCTCGCCGCACCCGGATGGCCCGCCGTAAATAAAACGGCTGCCAGGACGACGCCAAATTGTCTCTTATTAACAGGCATAGTTTACTCCACGTACGAACGGCCGGGCTGCAAGCCCGTTTCTCCGGCCGATCTCTCTCCGGCGGAGAATTGATGTAAACCGATTGGGACGAGATTCGGTTGTCCATCCATAAATCGCTGCGGCGCGCAGCTCGGCAAGTTGTTGATGATGGGCTAAGGTTCTACGGGTTGGCTCCGGGCTTTGACGGTGCCGGCGCCGCGGCGGCGCCAGGTGGCGCGATTGCCGGCTGGCCGGCCGGCGGCGGAACAAAGCGTCCGGCAGAACCGGGGGGCACGGCCCCGGGGGGAGGCGTAAGGCCGCCGCGCGAGAACTCGGGAATCGGCGCCGGGTTGTGCATCGCGGTGACAATCGTATCATATTCCGGATTGAACACGGTGATCTGGGCTTGCATGAGCTTGGTCCGCAGGTCGTACTCAAATTGGTTGACCGGAGTGGGATTGTCGGCTAACTTCTCGTTGGCGAGCGACGTACGCGCCATGGACTTTGCCTGATCGAACGGCAGAACCTGGGCCGGCCTCGTCTCCACGACATAAGTGATCCACCATGTGTCTTTCGCAAGCTTTATCGGCGGTGTAAACTTGCCGGCCGGTGTTTGCTTGACCGCGGCGAGAACCGGCTTCATATTCTTATCGGTGGTGTCGGTTAACGGGACCCAGTTTGGGATTTCACCATCCTTGAGGGTTCGGTCCGTGGACTCCTTATAGACCTGGTCGAAGGGCAGGCCGGAGACGAGCTGCTTGTAGTACTGCTGTACTTCCGCGTCGCTTCGGGCGACAATTCGCTTAACGTGGGCCGCCGCCGGCCGCGTGTAGACATCCTTCGCGTGCATCGAGTAATACGTCTGGATGTCGCGGTCTGTGATGCTCAGGCCCTTCGACACCAGGTTGAGCTGGCAGAGAGAGGGTATGACTTCACAGCGGCGGATAAAGTCCTCGGTCATTCCGGACTCGGCAAGTTGCTCGCTGTACGGCTTGATATAGGTGGCATCGTTGACCGTGCGGATATCTGTGAGCGCCTGGTCGACCTGAGCGTCGCTCGGATAGGCGCCCTCGCTCTTTGCGATTCTCTCGAGGACGGTCGATCGAATCAGCCGGTTCAGGACGGCCTGGCCAACCGGCAGTTTCTCGGCCTGCTGCGTTGGGACATAGCACTGCATGTCGTCAAAGAACTCGGATACCGGTATTGGGGTGCCGTCGACGATTGCGATGTTGGCCGATCCTGCCGTACCAGCACCGCCGGTCGACGCAGTATGCGAGCATCCTGTTATCACAATAAGAAGGGCGGCTGCGCCCAGCAACAAGCCGGAGTGCACCGCATTCCGTGGAAATCTGGTCATGTGTGTTATCTCTGTCGTTGTAGATTATTCCGGATCGATCCGGTTAAACGGTCCGGCACCGGCGGCCGCAACCGCCGATTCGGTGCCGGGATCTATGCCTTTGGGGCGAGTTCCGCGTCGAGTTCGGTCTGGAACTTCGCGAATGGCTCGGCTCCGACGACCTCGTTGTCCACACTGACGCTGGAGCCGTCGGGGCTTAGCGTCCCGATGAAGAACATCGGGGTCCCCTTCACGCCGGCTCCGCTGGCCGCGGTGATACCCTTCTGAATCTCGTCGGCGTATTTTTGACTGGCAACGCACTGGCTGAACTGCGTTATGTTGAGCCCGAGCGACTGTGCGCGGTCCGTGAAGTCCTTCGGCTGCAACTGGGCCTGGTTTGCGAACAGGCTGTCATGCATCTCCCAGAACTTTCCCTGCTCCTCGGCGCAGTGAACGGCGATTGCGGCGGGCATTGCCTGAGGATGGAACGGGAGTGGATCGTCCTGGTAAATGTAGCGGATCTTTCCGGTCTTGATGTAGCTGTTATAGATTTGCGGATAGATGTTGTTCGCATATCGCCCACAAAACGGGCATTCAAAATCCGTAAACTCGACCATGACGATCCGGGCCGACGAGCTTCCCTCAATGGGAAGGCCCTGCACGGCGAGCGTGGAGGGCATGGCCGGCGTGGGCGGCGGAGCAGGCGCGGGGGCCGGCGCCGCCTGTGCGCTCGCCTGCAACAGGAACTTGATCTGGTTCATCTGGTCGAGAATCTGCTGCTGCTGCTGCATCAACTGGGCTACCTGAGCCTTGAGCGCCGTAATCTCGTCATCGACGTGCTTATCGTCCTTGGCCTGGGCCGGGAATACGGGGCAGAGGCCGAGCACAAGCAGGCCCACTGCCACCGGGCGCATCGCGGCGCGAAGGATGCCGCCTCGAACGTTACGCCGCCACACTGCTGAAAGGGTTCGCATAGACTTGAACTCCAATTGTAAAAATGGTTCGAAAGACCGAGTTTCGTGTCCGGTCGAGCGGGCCTCGGAACAGCCTGCGGATCTGATCGCAGGACGGCCAAGGGACAGGCAAACTTTTCTCAACGAAATTATAGCATGATATGTCTCGGTCCGGAACTGAGGGCGCCATATGCGCAGAATCAGGCCGGTCTATCGAGTGGGTCATTTCCTTTGTTCGATGCCATCGCCCAACCTCAAGTTTTGCGCCCACCACGACCGATCAGGCCTCCGTGCCTGTCTTCCGCCTTGTCCATCGCGTCCATCGTCTATACATCTTGACGGTCGCTCTGAGGCGACGCCTCGCGAGTTTTACTGAAAATACGCGGACGAAGGCGCCTTGTGTTCCATTGCGTGCGGGGGAAGTCGCTAAGCGACGCAGCGGCCCGGGGCACAACAGGTCCCCGGGC
>JBKQWH010000263.1:0-10301 GCA_052139635.1 Capsulimonadaceae bacterium | reverse complement strand
GTCCTCCTTACCGACTATAATTACCGGGGTGGCAGCAGCAGCACACACTGAAAGGAAAGATACTTGGCAAAAGACGCAATTACCGCGCGGGAGAAAGACTACTCCCAGTGGTACCTAGATATCGTGGATCAGGCGGGCCTGGCGGAGAACTCCGGCGTGCGCGGCTGCATGGTGATCAAGCCGCACGGCTTTGCGATCTGGGAGTTCATCCGCGATGCGATGGACGCCCGCATCAAGGCGACCGGGCATGTCAACGCCTACTTCCCGCTCCTCATCCCGAAGAGCTACCTCATGAAGGAGGCGGAGCACGTCGAGGGCTTCGCGCCCGAGGTGGCGGAGGTAACCCGGGCGGGCGGGGAGGAGCTGGCGGAGCCGTACGTGATCCGGCCGACATCGGAGACAATCATCGGGGCTACCTACGCCAAATGGGTCCGCTCCTGGCGCGACCTGCCGATCCTCGTCAACCAGTGGGCGAACGTGATGCGCTGGGAGATGCGCACGCGCCCGTTCCTGCGGACGGCCGAGTTCCTCTGGCAGGAGGGCCACACGGTCCATGCAACCGAGGCCGAGGCCGAAGCCGAGACCCTGATGATCCTGAACGATGTCTACGCCGATGTCGTCGAGCGCGTCATGGCGATCCCTGTACTCCGCGGCCTCAAGACTCCGAAGGAGACCTTCGCGGGCGCCCTGCGGACGTACGCCATCGAGGCGATGATGCAGGACGGCCGGGCGCTGCAGGCGGGAACCAGCCACAACCTTGGTCAGAACTTTGCGCGCGCCTTCGAGATCAAGTTCCAGAACCAGGACAATGTCGAGGAGGTCGCCTGGACCACGTCGTGGGGCACGTCGACCCGTCTGATCGGCGGCCTGATCATGACCCATAGCGACGACGACGGCCTTGTTCTCCCGCCGGCGGTCGCCCCGATCCAGGTGGTGGTCGTGCCGATCTACCGCGGCGACGAGGAGCGCACCCGCGTACTGCAGGCGATCGAGGGGATCACCGCCGGCTGGGACAGCCGGTTCCGCTGGAAGCTCGACGCGCGCGATTATGAGAATTTTGGCTTCAAGGCCAGCGAGTGGGAGGTCAAGGGCGTCCCGGTGCGGGTCGAGATTGGCCCGAAGGACCTGGCAAAAGGGACCGCCGCGGTCGCCCGGCGCGACCAGCCCGGCAAAGCCGGCAAGTCGTTCGTCCCTCAGGACGGCCTCGGAGATTATGTGGCCGGATTACTGGCGGAAATTCAGGCGGCGCTCTACACGCGTGCCCTCGCCTACCGCGAGGCGCGCACCTTCGAGGCCGCGAACTACGGCGAGTTCCAGGAGCGCGTCGCCGAGGGCTTTGTCCGCGCGTACTTCGACGGCACCCGTGAGGACGAGGATCGCATCCAGACCGAGACCAAGGCCACCGTCCGGGTCATCCCGTTCGACCAGCCGGAGGAAGAAGGCGTCTGCTTCCTCACCGGTCGCCCGACGAAGCGTATGGCCATCTTCGCGCGGTCGTACTGAGGTCCCGGGGACAAGGTCGACGTCGCGCTGTGGCTCGGGGAGAGCGCAATCGACGAGACGGGCCTGCCTTCCGTGTGGAGGGCAGGCCCGGTAAGTTCGTGCGAGTGTCGACGGCATCAGGCGTCGTAGTACAGCGCGAACTCGTACGGGTGCGGGCGAAGGGCGACGCCTTCGACTTCGCGGACCCGCTTGTAATCGATATAGGTCTCGATGAGCGTCTTGCTGAACACGTCGCCCTTGAGCAGGTACTCGTGGTCCGCCTCGAGGGCGTCAAGCGACTCGGTCAGCGTGCCGGGAGTCTGGGCGATGCCCTGCTTCTCCTCGGCCGAGAGCTCGTAGATGTCCTTGTCGACCGGCGGAGGCGGCACGATCTTGTTCTGGATGCCGTCGATACCGGCCATGGCCATGGCGGCGAACAGGAGGTATGGATTGGCCGTCGGGTCCGGCGCACGGAACTCGACACGCTTGGACTTCGGGCCGCCGGCGATCGGGATGCGGACAGCCGCGGAGCGGTTACGAGCCGAGTAGACCAGGTTGATCGGAGCCTCGTAGCCCGGCACCAGTCGGCGGTAGGAGTTGGTCGACGCGGCGCCGAACGCGAGCAGCGAGTTGGCGTGCTTCAAGATTCCGCCGATGTAATACATGGCGGTCTCGGAAATCCGGCCGTACCCCTTCTCGTCGAAGAAGATGTTCACGCCGTTCTTCCACATCGACACCGAGGTGTGCATGCCGGAGCCGTTGTCCTGGAAGATCGGCTTGGGCATGAAAGTCGCGGTGAACCCGTTCTGGGCGGCGGTGTTCTTGACGATGTACTTGTGCAGGAGGAGTGTGTCCGCCATCTTGACGAGGGTGTTGAACTTCAGTCCGATTTCGCCCTGGCCGGCATTGCCGACCTCATGGTGATGGACATCGATATCGACGCCGGCCTCGATAAGGGTGAGCACCATTTCCGAGCGCAGGTCGGACAGAGTATCCGCCGGCGGAACCGGGAAGTAGCCTTCCTTGGTGCGCATCTTGTAGCCGAGGTTCGGCTTCTCGTCACGGCCGGTATTCCAGACAGCCTCATCGGAATCGATGGAGTAGAAGCCGCTGTTCATCGTCTGGCCGTATCGCACATCATTGAAGATATAGAATTCCGCTTCCGGTCCGAAGTAGATGGTATCGGCAATTCCGGTCGCCTTGACATAGGCCTCGGCGGCCTTGGCGATGTTGCGCGGGTCTCGAGCGTATCGTTCGCGGGTGATGGGGTCCTCGACATCGCCGATGATCGAGAGTGTGGCCACTTCCGTGAACGGGTCGATCAGGGCGGAGTCGGGATCGGGAATGAGCAGCATATCGGATTCGTCAATGGTCTGGAAGCCTCGAACCGAGGAACCGTCGAAGGGGATACCGTTCGTGAACGTATCTTCGTCGACTCGGTATGCGGGAATCGTGAAATGCTGCCAGGTACCGGGGACGTCGATAAATTTGACGTCCACGAACTTGATCTCTTTCTCTTTAATCAAGTTCAGAACTTCTTTGGCTGTTTTGGCCATGGGGGGTTCATGTCTCCTTATTGATAAGATTCCTTGGAATGTTGCCTCTCGCCAGACGCACTTTCGGCCGGTAGGCTCCTCAAACCGACAGCCTTAAATGGGCGGGAGAGGGACGGCAGGCACAAAAAAAGCTCCTGGAGATGGCGCCGCATCCTCGATGCGGCCTATCTGCACAGGAACGACGATGTTCGCCATGAAAAGTGTGCCAGCACTTGACTGGTTGGAATTATACTGGCCTGAACATTCTTTGTCAACCGTCTAGGCCGGCAAAGCCGATTCGGGACCGGATTGCCAGGTCGGGGTGGGGAGGTTCGAACTCCCGACCTCTACTTCCCAAAAGTAGCGCGCTACCAACTGCGCCACACCCCGCGGTGACCTCCGCGCGCACGATCGACGGCGGCAAGCCGCGCGGAACGCCCAACCTATCATGGTAGAACAGCCTATTATACTCGGAGCAGCCGGCCACGTCAACGCTTTTGCCGGCATTGATGCCATCCGAAGGGCCGAATTTGTAGTCGATCGTGCGATTATGCTTGCGGTGTGGTTCTCTGTCGGACAGGTCGGGAGCGTCACACAATCCGCACGCAGACGCCTCGTTCGCGCATGTACCGTTTGATATCGCCGACCGTGTACTGGCCGTAGTGCACGATCGAGGAGACCAGGGCGGCCTGGGCGCCGCCGGCGGTGACTGCCTCGTAGCAGTGCTCCGCCGAACCGGCGCCGCCGCTTGCGATGACCGGGATCGAAACGGCCTGCGTGACAGCAAGTGTCAGTGGGATGTCGAAGCCGGCTTTGGTACCGTCGGCGTCCATCGACGTCAGCATGATCTCGCCGGCCCCACGGTCCTCCATCTCCCGCACCCAGTCAAGGGCGTCGATTCCTGTCGGGGTTCGGCCTCCGTGGACATGAACCTCCCAGCCGGAAGAAGTTCGACCCGTCATCTTCGGGTCGACCGCCACAACCACGCACTGGGCGCCGAAGTCCCTGGCGCACTCGGTGATCAACTCCGGAGTGGCCACCGCGGCCGTGTTGATGCTGGCCTTGTCCGCGCCGGTCTTGAGTATCCGGCGGAAATCCTCGATCGTCTTGATCCCGCCGCCGACACAAAAGGGGATGAATACCTCTTCCGCGACGCGGCGCGCGTAGTCGAACATCAGGTCACGCCGCTCGTGTGAGGCGGTGATGTCGAGAAAGACCAGCTCGTCCGCCCCCTGCGCGTCGTAGAGGGCGGCCCGCTCGACCGGGTCGCCCGCGTCCCGGAGGTTCAGGAAGTTCGTTCCCTTGACGACGCGTCCATTCTGGACGTCGAGGCACGGGATGATGCGTTTGGCCAGCATACTAAATCCGATCGATATGAGATGGGCATAGTGTACCTGATTGCGACGGGGACAGGCAGCACGGGCGTTGAATAGAGCGACGTAGCGCTCATGGTGTCGTCTCTTCGTGGGGTTGGAAAGATGTCTCGTGGAGCGGGAACGCGATTTCACTGCGGCTTGTTCAAGGAAACGCATGTGCATGACCCTTATATTGAATATTGCGCATATTTCGGACCGCGTTATGTCAAAATGAACGGGATCGCATTACCGTTATCAAAGGAGACTTCAGTATGCCCGTACAAGCATCGCCCGAGGTAACGCCCGAGCGAATATTTCAACTTGCGTTCGGATACGCGCCGCCGCTCATTCTCGAGGCGGCCATCCGGCATGGTGTGTTCGACGTGCTCGACGAGGGCCCCAAGTCGCTTGCCCGGGTTACCAGCGAGACGGGCGCTTCCGAGCGTGGCTTGAAAGCAGTTATGAACGCCCTTGTCGGGCTCGAGTTCCTGAGGAAGGACGAGGCGGGGCTCTACTGCCTGACACCGGAGAGCGCGACGTTCCTGGTAACGACCAAGCCGAGCTTTCAGGGCGGAATCCTGCGCCATACGAGCGAGCGGCTGCTGCCGAAGTGGCTGACACTCACGGAGATCGTGCGCACCGGAAAGCCGTCGTACCCCGTCAATCAGGAGACGGTCGGCGGTGAGTTCTTTCATGAGCTGGTTCAGGACATTTTTCCGATGAGTTACCTGCCGGCTCAAAACCTGGCCGAAGCGCTCGGTCTGGCCAAGGCCGATGCGCCGATATCCGTGCTGGACATCGCGACTGGCTCCGGTGTTTGGGGAATCGCGTTGGCGCAGAAGTCGCGATACGTTCGGGTCACCGGGGTGGACTGGCCCGAGGTGGTTCCTGTCGCGCGGCAATACGCCGAGCGTTTCGGCCTAAGCGACCGCTTTTCGTTTGTTGAGGGGGATATTCTGGCTGTGGATTTTGGCACAGGGCACCAGATCGCGACCCTCGGCCATATTCTGCACTCGGAAGGACTCGATCGCAGCAAGGCCCTGTTGAGCAAGGTGTTCGGCGCCCTCGAACCCGGAGGGCTGATCGCCATCGCGGAGATGGTCCCCGACGAAGGCCGCGCGAGTCCGCCCTTCCCTCTGATTTTCGCCGTGAACATGCTTGTGAACACGGATACGGGCGATACGTTCACATTCAACGAGATGAAGTCCTGGCTTGAGGAAGCGGGATTCCGCGACATACGCTCGCTCGACGCCCACGGGCCGTCGCCCCTGATCCTCGCGACAAAGCCTCACTAACTCGACTGCCTCCGGCCTCCGCGCCCGGTCGCACCCTCTCCCGGACAGAACTCCAGGAGAGGGTGGGGGGCCGCGAAGAAGTCGGATATTCGGAATCAGGAATCAGCATTCAGGAATTCTCACAGCGAAAATCACGGAGAACAGCGGTAACCATTAATCTGCGAATCGCCGTCAGCGCTTCCACTTTACCGTAACGATCCCACTGTGCTCATCGCTGAGTGCAATTCATCAACTCAACAAAACGTCCATCAGAGCAAAACCGCGGTCGGCGCTCGAAAGGAACTTACTTATTGGGTATTAGTTTGCTTATATACGCAGGGTCATTGAAATCCAGCGTCAGAGCCATTGTGCGGTGTCATCATTGGATTGCGACTTGGAAAGCGAAAGTTAGGTTGTTCCAATGCCGCAGTAGTACGGCGGAGTATCTGTGCTCGTGCAAATTCTTTCAACATTGACGGAAAGCCGCCAATTCGCAATAGAATCTGAGATTCGACCACAATGAGTTGCATGTGGATCGTAAAAACATTCGCGTTTTGCCGTCCGCAAGGTAGAATGTTCTCAACACAATACATAATAAAGTCGAGGAAATCTCTCTATGCCCTATAGGTGGCACTCCGACCCAGAGCCCGTAAAGCCGCAAGTACCCGATGTCACTCTCGTTGACGGCGTTATTAAGATCAGTAAAGATGCCAAGGAAGCACTTGGAATTGGCGATATGGCTTTCGCTTACCTAGGATGGGATGAAACAGTGCACACTCTGGCTTTCAAACCAGCGCCCGACAAGAAGAGCGCGTTCAAGGTGAATGGCTCTCGCGGTGGCGCGATCTCTATCAAGAGCGAGCGATTCAGTCTCATCGACCTGACGAGATGGAAAGCCACGAAAGGGAAGATTGTCAAGGAGCCCGAGGGCGTTTTCGCCATTGAGCTAGATAGGGACAAGAGCGTCGCGGTCCCGAGCACAACGGCCCCTTCGGTACGGCCAGGCGTTCGCAAGTGGAAAGACCTCACTCCCGCTGATTTTGCCGTCATGGGCATCGACCAGGGCGACACTCACCATGAGACGTATTATCGGGGAAGAGGCCTCCCTCCAAAGGCGATCGGCGCCGCGCGGAGGAAAGCCATGGCGAAGTTAGAGGCGTATTCCTAAAAGCGTGGTGCGACCCAGCGCAGCGGGGAAGGTGGGTGTATCTTCCCCGTTGCTGGTAGAGGGTGGAAATCATTGTCTTGGTAAGAGCAGTCCGAACCTGAAGATATCACAGTCCAGATGCTCGCCGATACCGCCGAGCATTTCGGCAAGTTCGTCCGTTATCGAAATCCTGATAGCCGTACTCTCCTTGACCTATTGAGAATCGCAGGGATTGACAATGATCTCGAACGAGAGATTGGCTACAAGCTCACTCCTGACTCACAACAGGACTTCCAGATTCCAGACAACTGCCAACCACGTGTGGCTCGATTCGGCGATGTTATGTTTGTGGAGGAATCGTTTTCTCTGCCCCAATATGCTTTAGCCCGAGTAATGACTCCTGTCAACTTCTCAGTACCAATGATCCAACCATAGAGATCGCGGCGAATGATTATCTTTGCCGGTTCGGGGCGGAATTCGACGTAATGCTTTCAGCACCGGGCTGCGCCGAATTCTCACAGTTGTTTAACCACGGAGGCTTGTGGTATGTGCACGCTCCCGATCGGCGGAATCTATCATCGGGTCCCATTGTTGACGGAGCAATTCTCTCTCACTTCGCGGACCAGGGCCTCGATCGCGAGACGCGGGCTGGTCAGGATGGGGACCGGGTAGTTCGGACACAGGCCGGCCGCGCCCGCCATGGAGGCCTGGGCGAGGACGATTACGTCGCCGGGATTGCGAATGGCCTGGAGACGAGCCGCGATCATGGCAACGTAGCCGGATTGGTCGCCGGACTCGAAGAGGCGCCAGGACCCGGAGACGACGACTACGCGGACGTCGATGTCGACGTCCGCTTTCTGGGCTTCGGCGAATAGCAGGGCTCGGCTCGGAGCGATCGCGTCGGCCAGGGCGGCAACAACCATGATGCGCCGTCCGGTTGCCACCGCCGCGGCGGCCATCGGACGGTCGACACGAATGACCGGAACTCCGGCTTGAAGGCCGGCCACCTCGGCTGCGCCGGCGATCGTCGAGCACGTGCAAAGGACGGCACATGCACCCTCCTCGCGGGCCGAAGTCACCGCGGACGCGATTCGTCGGTCGATGTCCGGTGTGACCGTACCCGCCGTACGGGAGTCGGCCAGCAGCGACTCGTCGACGCGGTGGCGGGCGTCGATTTCGGGTGCCAGGTCCGCGAGAAGCGAATCGAAGACCGGTACGTGGACTGGCGATGTGTGAAGCAGAATGGCGAGTCGCGGGCGGGCGATCGGTGGGTTAATCATGGGCGTATGATACCCAACCCGGCATAGCCGGAACCAAGAAAAGATGAAAGGAAGTTTCACCACGGTAAAGACGGATAACACGGAAATCGGAAATTCCTTTTCCTTCGTCCTTTCTGTCTGTTCCGTGGTGAACAACTCCTCATCCGGCGTAGCCGAAACCAAACGTGGTTCGCGGCGATTAACGCCGCGGCTACTAACATGCCGCCGTCCGGATGTTCGCGAACGGCTAAACCTGTCAGGGGCTAAATCCGATCCTTCCGGGTTTACCGTAAGTACTGAGCATCAATGGATTGCTGAGGCAGACTGGTCTTCGAGTTGCCGGCGAAGCATCGCGAGTTCGTCGTCGGTGATCCCCGGGCTTGTGTCGTGGATCATCGCTATGAACGTGTCGAAGTCGTCGGATGTCGTCGGCATGCCCATCACGTCCCCGTTCCGAGTGAACCCGCGGGCGAGGACATTTCCCTCGGGGTCGATAACAGCGAAAAACGGAATGCCGTCGGCCTTCCCCTCCCCATAGTTGTCCATAAGTTCCTGTGCGCCGGAATTCTGGGGCACGTCACTCCCCGAATGCTCGAACTCATCGAGCCACAGCATCGTGTAGTGGCTGTCCATTATGGGTTTGACTGTGGGGAGATCC
This sequence comes from Capsulimonadaceae bacterium, assembly GCA_052139635.1. Lineage (GTDB taxonomy): Bacteria > Armatimonadota > Armatimonadia > Armatimonadales > Capsulimonadaceae > JBKQWH01. The sequence continues at coordinate 1,591 of JBKQWH010000263.1, read as the reverse complement.
AGGAAAGCTTCAAACTGGCGACAGTCGGGGCACCAACTCGCGTGGAACACGACAAAGACGTTCTTGTGCTGGGAGGCTGCCAGGGTTTCAGTATTCGCAACAGCGGTCATGGCCGGGAGAGACGAATACGTTCGAGTGGAGGCGGTCGGGTATTTCCCGTGTCGCAGGGCACCCATCAGGATCAAAAAGAAGGCCGCGGCACACACTGTGGCGATAATCAGCCCCAACCCGGTCCCGTTGCCGGGCCGTTCGGTTCTCGGGGGATATTGCTGATACGCTTGTCCGAAGGGTGGAACCGGATACTGGCCGTTCGTGAATGGAGGAGTGGCAGGCGGATAGGTGGGTGGTGGGGGCGCGGTGTACGACTGTTGTGCACCGTATGCCATCTGCGGCGGATGCTGCATCAATGGATCTTGTTGGCCGGCCGGCAGTGGATCGCCGTTCAGGTCGTACCGGGCGGGCTGTGGCACGCTATAGAGCGGAGTATCCCCGGTTCCGCTCTCATTGGGTCTGATTTCAGACATCTTCCATCCCTCGACAGTTCAGACACGCGGGTTGCGCCGGTCGCAGTTGTTACTGTCATGGTACCCGGAACAGGGCCGCTGGTTCGATGTTATCCGGCGCGCTGGTAGATATGACGCTGGGGGACGGGCACTGTGGGAGCACTTGCTGGGCCGTTGCGCTGTGTCGAGGGAAAAGAAAAGGCCGCGACGGCGCGGCCTGACGTGGGAATTCATGAGACAACATCCCCGCGCGTGCCGTGTGCCAGCGCTGGCTATGAACCCGTTGAGACACGGGAGGAGACCGCCGGGCCGCCTCGCGATTCCCTGACGCAGAAGGAAAGGGCTGCCACTCGTAGACCCCGTCGCGGTCGTCCGAAAATATGCGTTTGTCGGCTCAGCACCCGGGCTGACATCACGCACACCGCAGGGACGTGACCTATTCTCTCACAAATACCGCAAATCGTCAAGCGGTTTCGGGTCAACCGACACGCTTAACATATGTGGAAGTAATGGACGCCGTGGGGGAACGGATTTCCTTGTTCGTGCCGGGTGAACCGGGTCATCATGCCGTAAGGCCGCGCGGCTGGGCCGCGCGGCCTTACAGAGACCGGCATGCGCTGGTTTTGCGCTTCAATTCACACGTCACGCTCCCGAATAATGCAGAACGCCACCCGACTGTTGTTCCGTGTAGACAACGGCGGACGCCGCCGGATTTCCTCGCGATTCCCATCCACACTGTGGAAGGGCTGCCACTTGTACACCCAGTTGCGGCTGTCCTCAAGTGATGCTTCGACGGATCACTTTCCAGGCCGACGTTCCTGCATTTCAGGTTCGTAATTCATTCTTCCATGGCCTGAGCGATTTTTACATAAATTTATTGGACGGCGCGCATCCCGCCTGCCGGCCGGTATAATAGAGGGTCAATGGCCCACCGGGCATATTAAAGGAAAGTTATTCGCTAGCAATGATTACGGTAAATGGTGTCTCTAAAGCGTACGGCACGCGCACGCTGTTCGATAACGTATTCGTGAAGTTTACCCCCGGCAACCGGTACGGCCTGACCGGCCCCAACGGCGCGGGCAAGTCGA
>JBKQWH010000262.1:0-7767 GCA_052139635.1 Capsulimonadaceae bacterium | reverse complement strand
GCGTCAGATCTCTGCTTCGCCACGCTTCGCTCGCGACGACGGCCGCGACGGCTTCGCGTGGAGACGAAGCGCCTCAGAGCTTCATCGCGCTCTTGAGTTCGCGCAGCCGGTCGAGCTTCTCCTGCCAGAGGCGCTTCTGCTCGTCGGGGGCGTCGGCGAGGTCCTCTTCGGCGTTCTTGATTTCCTGGTCGAGGTGCGCCGCGTCGAGTTCGCCCGCGGGGATGGCGGTCTCCGCGAGCAGGATCAGGCCGCTCGCGCTGACGTCGGCGAAACCGCCGCGCACGAAGATCCGCGTCTGTTTGCCCTGCGCTTCCTCGAAGGTGACGACGCCCGGACGCAACGACGCCATCACCGGCGCGTGATCCTTGAGCACGACGAAGTCGCCCTCGCTGCCCGGCACGAGCACCGATTCGGCCGGACCGCTGAACATGAGCTTGTTCGGCGAAACGAGTTCGAAGTGAAAGCTGGCCATGGTCACCCCTAAATGCGCGGCGGCTTACGCCGCCTCCGCGGCCAGCTTCTTGGCCCGGCTCTGTTAGCATCTCGATGTCGAATGTCGGATTTCTCGCCGCCCTCCGCTCAGTCCTCCGTGCGAACAACCCGCCGCTCACGTTCGAGTACGCGGATGGGGTATATCATGTGAAGCTGAAGCAGCAGCCGCCAAGGGTCGAAACGGCGAGTGCGGACACCTCGACGGCCCCGCCGCCGGCTGCGACGACTCCGGACGATACGTCATCCTCGACGTCAGACAAGCGGTATTACCGAATACCGGTTGACACCATGGACGTAAAGCTGATGGCGACGCTGATATCGAAGTACGACCTTAAGGCGGTGGATACTGTCCCCGTTGGAACGGTTAGCGGCTCCAGCGGCGGTGGTGGCGGCGCCAGCACGGGCGGATCGACAGGGGCGAGCGGCGTCGGCTCGGGCATGGGCCGATAATGCCTTCGTCGGAACTCCGTGCCTGTGACACTCATCGCGAGAATCGTCGCGGGCGTCGATGAATCGACCCACGAATGAATTCGTGGGCTGCCATGGAGACCGTCCTCCGGACGAAAGAGGAATTGCTCCTGTGCGGTCTAGTTACTGCTATGCCGCTTTAAGATAATTAACCGAGATTTCGCAATCGAATCTCAATTAAGGGCGTCCGTGTGACGGGCGCCCGATATGACAAGCGCTAATGACGAGTGCCGCGCGAGCGGATCGCAAGGAGGACTCCCGCATGGGATTGAATAGTGGGCGACAGGGTAATAAGCGGCATAGTCGTGAACCCGTCGTCAAAGCCGGCGTTATGCTGGCGATTACCGGCTTGTTGTCCTTTGGCGCGGTGCCCCATTGGAATTCTGGCGCGCCAGGATTGGTTCTTACCGCTGCTTACGCGGATTGGCAGCCGGATTCCGGCACAAAAACGGTGGATTTGGACCTTGTGAATGCCGACATTCACACCGTGGTTCAGAGCATTGAAAGCCAGACAGGCGCGCAGATTGTCATTCAGGAAGGCGCGCATCCTTTCGGACCTGTGTCTGTGGCGCTGCGGGGCGCGACCATTGCGAACGTGTTGCGCTATGTCGCGATGAGTGCGCATGGCGTGGTTACGCAAACACCCGATGGTGTTTACGTGATACGACCGAGCGACGGAGACGACGCACAGCCGGCTGTCCAGCACGTGAGCGCTTACCAGTATTATAAGCTGGTGCTTCACCACGTCTCTCCCAAGCAGGTCCTGTACATCATGCACTGGGATCAGGACGTTCGCACCGATGATCCTTATGACAGTATTGCTCCTCCCCCGGGTATTACCACTACGAACAACACGGGAATCGTTCCGCTGGATCAGTACGCTGTGCCGTCCGTTCCGGCCTCTCGTGGAACTGTGGGAGCGCAGGCCGCAAACCGATCCGTGGATGATTCGGACAATGTCGACCAGGCCCATCAATTCGGCAACCCTGGCGGTTTCGGGGGTCCCGGCGGATTTGGCGGTCCGGGTGGCTTCAATGGTCCGGGCGGCGGGTTCGGGGCCGGCGAGGCAAACGGAGGCCTCAATGCACGTGCCGGTGGCCTACCCGACGGTGTTGATCACATCTACGCGCTTCAGGGCGACAACTCGCTGCTCATTCATGCGACTCCGGAAGCCTTCGAAATCATTCGCAAAGTCGTTCAGATGATCGATGTCAAGGCAAAGCAGGTCGAGATCAAGTGTGAGTTCATCACCGCGAGTGTCGGCGTGGTGGACGCCTTTGGCATTAGTTACGAGCTTCTTCCCTATCCCGGTGTCGAGGCCACGTCGAACCTGCCCGGCGCCAGTGCCAGCTACAGCATCAGCTACGCGGCGGGAAACCTGGTCGCGGCGATGGAACAGAGTCTGACGAAGGAGAACGGCAAGACGGTATCGTCTCCTATCGTGACAACGACCAATAACATCTCGGCGACAATGACGATCAACGACCAGATCCCATACACCACAACCACGACGGTTGTCCCGAATGGATCGGCTGCCGTTCAGAGCACACAGCAGCAGTTCCTGCAGGTCCCGACAACATTGTCAGTTACCCCCCGGATTAACGGCGACGATACGGTGACCATGAATATCACCGGTCAGGTCTCAACGATCACGGGTACCGGCGTAAACGGTCCGCCGCCTGTCACGCAAAATCAGGTGGCTGCCATCCGAACGGTCAAGAATGGCGAGACGATGGTAATCGGCGGGTTTGTCGACAAGAATGAATCGTTTACGAGAACGTCGATCCCCATCTTGAGCGAACTTCCGCTCATCGGCAGCATGTTCCGCAATCGGAACACAAGCGTTTCGGATCAAGAGCTTCTCGTCTTCGTCACACCGCACATCATCGAGGACGATACCGCAGGCAGCAGTGAAAGCAGTCAAACATCCGGGGCCGTAACCCCGTAAGCAATTCGTATCGAGTGGTGCGTATTTGAACAGCCTCTGCCCCGTGGCAGGGGCTGTTCCGCGCGTGTCCGGTCTCGATTCTGTCTTGAGCTGTGATTCAGGTGATGAAGATGATAAAGAATACGCCTGTAATCGTGCGCACGTGAGCGGAAATAGGGATTCGGCGTTGGCGCCGCCGTCGAAGGCCGCGCAGTGTAGCTTGATGAGAATATTATTGCCACCGACGCCAATCAGGCATACCGTGGATGCAGGGCCGGTGGTAACTGTTCGGGTATAATCACGGACACGGGATTTTGCAGTACGCGACACGTAACAATAACGGCCGGAGAGAATTTCATCGAGGAGATAACACAGTGCTTCGTTTCCTGACCGCGGGTGAGTCGCATGGGCCCGCGCTCACGACGATTATCGAGGGCATCCCGGCCGGCCTTGGCGTTACCGCCGATCCGATCAATGCCCAGTTGAGGCGCCGGCAGGGCGGCTATGGCCGTGGCGCTCGCCAGAAAATTGAGTCGGATTCGGTCGAGATCCTCGCCGGTGTTCGGTTCGGTCGTGCGCTCGGCAGCCCGATTACGATGCTCGTTCGTAACCGCGACTGGGCGAATTGGACAGCCAGGATGTCGGTCGAGCCTCTTGCGGAAGGAGAGACCGAGACGCCGGCGATCTCGGTCCCACGACCCGGACACGCCGACTACGCCGGCATGTTGAAATATAACCATGACGATCTTCGCAACGTACTGGAACGGGCCTCGGCGCGAAATACCGCGACGCAGGTGGCGGTCGGTGCGGTGTGCCGTCTCCTGCTCGCGGAGTTTGGAATTACGATCGCCTCACACGTCGTGAATATCGGTGGAATCCGGGTCAAGGCCGATAACATCGATCTGCGCACGCTTTCCGAGATGACCGAGGATAGTCCCGTGCGGGTGGCCGACAAGGACGCCGAGGCGCAGATTATTGCGGCAATTGACGACGCGAAATACCGCGGCGACACTCTCGGTGGCACGTTCGAGGTTGTGGCGCTCGGCTTGCCGGTGGGGTTGGGGTCATACTCGCACTGGGACACGCGCATTGACGGGCTTCTGGCGCAAGCATTGATGAGCATTCAAGCGATCAAAGGTGTGGAGATCGGAATCGGATTTGGCGCAGCCGATATTCCGGGCTCCCAGGTTCACGATGCCTTCTACTACGAGGCCGGCGATGATGCTAGGTTCCTGCGCGGTTCGAACAACGCCGGGGGTACCGAGGGCGGAATCTCAAACGGCGAGCCACTGGTTGTCCGCGCGGTCATGAAGCCAATCGCCACTTTGATGAAGCAATTGCCGTCTGTGAACCTGCAGACCAAGCAAGAGGTTCCCGCTTTCGCGGAACGTTCCGATGTCTGTGCCGTCCCGGCGGCGGCCGTTGTCGGCGAGGCGATGGTTTCGATTGTCCTGGCGCAGTTGTTCTGTCAGAAGTTTGGCGGCGACAGCATCGCGGAGATGCGTGACAACTACGGCGCCTATATGCAGCGGGTCAAGGAGCGCAGTGGAGCCCCACACACCTGAAACGGTCGGCGAAGAGCCGGTGCGAGACAATCTTGTTCTCATTGGCTTTATGGGCACGGGGAAGAGTGCCATCGGGCGGGCGCTGTGTCGATTGCTCGGTGGCCGCCACATCGACACGGATTATGAGATCGAGCAGTTGTGCGGGAAGCGGATTCCTCGGATTTTCCAGGAGGACGGCGAAGACGCGTTCCGCGCGGCCGAGCGAAGAATTGTATCGCGTGTGCGCGGAATTTGCGAGCGCAACCGCGACGGGCGCCGACCGGTGGTCGTTTCTACCGGCGGAGGTACACCCCTTCGTTCGGAGAGCGCCGCTCAGTTGCGGGCCATTGGCCGGATGATCCTGCTGACGGCGGCCAGCGAGGTTATTTTGAAGCGTGTCATACGAAGTATTGAGCAACGGCCGCTTTTGACGGATCACGGAGCCGATCCCGCCGCGCGAATCCGGGAACTGCTGGCCGATCGCATGCCCAGGTATGCGGCCCTCGCCGATTTGGTCGTTGACACCACGACATTTGCCTCCCCGGATGATGCGGCGAGACACATCATCAGTCAATTGGGATGGAATGAGGAACCATGAGTCGCAGTAAAGCTGGAACTACGTCTGGCGGCAGCGCGCCGCACAACGTTCGATTGAATCTCGGACCCCGCTCGTATGACATTGTCGTGCGCCGCGGCAGTCTTTGCACGCTCGGAGATGCCCTGGCGAAGGTACTTGGCGAAACTGCCGGCCGGGTCGCGATGGTGGTCAGCAATCCCAAGGTCGATTTGTACCACGGCCGGGTCGTGCAGCAAAGCCTTGCCGATGCGGGCATGACTGTGATACCAATGATGATCCCCGCCGGCGAGAGCTACAAGTCGCTGCAGACGGTTCGTCGCGTGTACAAGGCGCTGAACGCCAGCAAAGTGGACCGTCGCGGCGTGATCGTGGCGCTTGGTGGCGGCGTGATCGGTGACGTGGCCGGATTCGCGGCTGCGACATACTTGCGCGGTCTCGATTACGTACAGATACCAACGACGCTGCTTGCGCAGGTCGACAGCAGCGTTGGCGGCAAGACCGGCGTCAACTTCGACAACGGGAAGAACCTGATCGGTTCCTTCTACCAGCCCAGGTTCGTTCTGATCGATCCGGACACGCTTCGAACCCTGCCGATCCGCGAGCGCCGCTCCGGTCTGGCCGAGATTATCAAGTATGGTATAATTTACGACAAGGAATTCTTTCATCTGCTCGAGCGGGAGGCGGCCGGATTGCTCCGATTGACGTCCGACCGGCTCGAATATGCCATCTCGCACTCCTGCGAAATCAAGGCTCGCGTTGTGGAGCAGGACGAGCGCGACGAGGGGCTCCGTGCGATCCTGAACTTTGGGCATACGATTGGCCACGCGCTTGAATCCATTACACACTATCGAGTGTATCGGCACGGGGAGGCAATCGCCGCCGGAATGGTATCCGCGGCCCTGATCGGCGAGGAGATGGGTATTACTTCGAAAGAGGATACGGAAGCATTGATCCGAATTTTCGGGGATTCCGGCTTCTCCGTGAATCTGGATAGCAGCATAGCGATTGGCGGTGTCATGCGTTTGCTGTCCTGGGACAAAAAGGCCGTCGAGGGTACGGCGAGATTTGTCCTCATGGAGCGCATCGGCAAAGTTAGCCATGGGCATCAGGTGCCGCCGGACGTGATTCGCACGGCTCTTGAGCGGCAGCAGCTCCTGTAGCCTCATTGAGCTGCCGTTTCAACCGACGAGATCACTCGTCCTTAGTCGAGTACGACCGGCAGGGACGCCTGTCCCACGATAGGACAAAGGTGACAGGCAGTTGAATACCTGGGACTGGGCTGCACTCTAAATGGATAATGAGAATACCCGCCGCGATGCGTGGCCCGAACGTCTGCTTGACGTGCTCAATACGGTTTGGGTTCTGACCGTAGCGACAGCATTCTACGGTGGCTACCTTTTTCCGGATGCGATCGGCAGATGGACGGCGATGGGGGACGGCATTTTTGCGGGAATACTTTCGATTTCCGCTATTGTGCTTGCTCGACGGTACTGGAATCGGGGAAAAGCCGTCGACGCGGCACGTAGCCAGGCCAACTGAACACGGAGCCCGGAACGAGGCCGGCGGCCGGGCTCGCAACTCCTAGTTTCCCTCTCAGCTTGCGGGGAGGGCCGGGGGTGGAGTCAAACTCCCCGTAATCGCGGCTTGGAGATGTTCCGCCTTGGCTGTCGAAGTAATCAACACCCGATACGAAGTACAAGAGAACTATCCTTCCTCGGACACAAGTCCGTTCGTCTGTTACAAGGCGCTCGATATACGCGAGAACCGCGTCGTGACCCTGAAGGTGCTGCCGGCGCGGACTGCTTCGCGCGATCCACGCCTTTTGAACCGCCTCCGGTCCGTTATCGCGGCGCTTCCGGACCTCGATTCTCCGCTCATCTGCCGCATCCACGATGTGGATATCCTGGAAAACGGCGATGTATTTCTCGTCAGCGACTATATCCGCGGCATAACGCTGAAAGAGCGAATCCGGCGCGTCGCGCCATTCTCGCTCGGTGTTGCGGCGGACATTGCCGTCATGATCGCCGAGGCGCTCACCGTGGCCCATCGAGCCGGCGTTGTGCACGGCCGTCTCATGCCGAGCCATATCTCGCAAACGCCGGAAGGTCAAGTGTGCGTGAGCGATTTCCGAATCGCCCGCATTGTCGACACGCTGCTGCCCGAATCCGCCGTCCTGTCCGCGCCGTACCTCCCCGCGGATTACAACCACGCGGTCGAGCCCGACCCCATTCAAGATGTGCATGCCCTTGGCGCGATCCTTTACGAGATGTTAACCGGCGTCGTTCCGCGCGCGAATCCCAGCGGAGTGCTGCCCGGCCCGGCGCAAATCAACTCCGGCATCCCGCCTGCCCTCGACGGCATCGCTATGAAGGCCCTCCATCCCGATGCGCACGTACGGTATCGTGACATTTCCGCGATGCTCACCGACCTGCGCGCCGCACGAGCCGGCCTGCGCGCCGGGCGTGCGCTCTCATGGTCACCGATGGCCGAGTCCGGAGCGGCCCAGCAAAGCGCCTCCGATCAGGATCAGGAACCGGAGAATGAACCTTTGAATCGCTCCGGAAACCGCCGGCACCATCAGCCGGCCGGCCCGCTGGACTATGCGGTCCGGATACTCCTGGTGATTGCCGTTTGTGCCATGGTGGCGGTCGGTTATCTCATCTATACGCAGTTTTTCGAGATCCCAAGCGATGTCACCGTGCCGTCGTTGATTGGATTGACTGTCGATGAAGCTCGGCGCAAGGCGGCCCAGATTGGGT
>JBKQWH010000261.1:0-5355 GCA_052139635.1 Capsulimonadaceae bacterium | reverse complement strand
GCCCCGACAACCCCAATTGTAGTTGTCGGGGCCACGCCGGGACAGTACCCTCGGGTGGAGACTTGGCCCAAGGGAAGTGGCATCGCCGCCATGAGGAGCGTGAGAAACAGAACCGCGTGGACACGGTGGCGGACCAGATCAACGAGCAGTTCGAGTTTTAACTCTTCGGAGGGGTAGCCGCCTGACAGACACCGTGAGCCGTTTGCCCGGCCCCGGCGTCCCGTGTGCGCTCTTGCGGGCCCGCTCGCTTTCGGAGCGATTTCGCTCTTGGTAAGATGCCTTTCCGGGTGGAAAACACCCGGGCTACGATTACCGTCGCCAATCCGGGCCTCGCGGAAGCCGTGCTGCTGGACATCAACGGCATGGCCACGCCGGCCCCGGTCGAGACCCGCCGAGCCGACGGCAAGTTGACGGTGACCCTGCCCGCCGACACCATCTACCTGATCCTGTCCAGGTGAGCATCGCAGTCTTCGCAGGAAACTCGGTCATGTCGTCGATGTGAGCATGTTGCCCCGGAATAACCTGTAGAATACCCGGCAATTGGTCAAGCCGCACAGAGTACGTGTCTGGTGAAACCGAATAGATGGCAGTTGCGTTCCCAGCTAACAGCCTCTTGCCCGCGCTGCAATAAGACAACTCCCGCCCAGCGGCACCATGCGCCGAGCGGCGATCCAGCGGTGCTCGGCGGCGCAGAGCGCGCGGACGGCCCGGGCGGTCATGCCCCCGCGCAACTCGTGCTCCTTGCGATAGCGTTGCCGAGCGTCAGCGGGCTGAAAGCCCAGTGCATCTGGAAGCGTGCGCGTCAGGAGGATAGGCAAGGGCAGAAAGCTGAAGAAGTAGGTGCCGAAGAGCACGTCAAGACCCGCTTCTTTCAGGCGGCCTTTCAAGGAGCGAAGCGTATAGCGGCGATAATGGCCGGCTACGTCGTCTTCCCACGACCAGAGCAGCCGATAGTCCGGCACGGTCAAGTAGAGCGTGCCGTTTGAGACCAGAAGGCTTTCCATCCTCGCCAGGAACCGGACGTCGTCGCGGATGTGCTCCAGCACGTCGAAAAGGCCCACGGCCGGCAGGCTGCGGCGTCGAAAGCCGGCATCCTCCAACGACGCGCAGACCAGCGGCCGCAAGCCGCGGCGCCTCGCGTTGCGGATGCCCTCGATCCCCGGCTCCAGCACGACGGTCTCAAAGCCTGCGCCCGCGAGAGCTTGGGCCACGTAGCCGTTGCCTCCGCCAACGTCGAAGATCGGCCCGCCGGGCGGGAAGGATCGGACGACCTCCAGAATGCAGTCGTTGCGATGCCGGAACCAGAACGAACGGTCTTCCAGCTCGAAGTTGACCTGGTTGCCGTCTTCCGGAAACGAAACGGGCGAAGTCTCGCGGGAGAACCAGACGCAATCGTCGCGAAGTTCGAGGTTCGTGGCCAGATGGCTGAGGTCGATCATGGGCGCCAGCCAGGCGACCAACGGTCGCAGCTCAATGTGGACATGGTAATCAGCCGGCCTTTCGCATCGGGCGGCGCGGGGCATGGACCGCGCGCCGGCTGAAATCAAAACTCAGCACCGCGTCGATGACCCGCTCCTGCAAGGGCTCGGTCAGGGTGTTGTAGAACGGCAGGCGGACGATGCGATTGCTCATGTCCTCGGCGATCGGGCACCCGCCGGGCCGGCCGCCGAACCGCTGCCCCATCTCGGAGAGGTGCAACGGCACGTAGTGGAACACGGCGTTAACCTGTCGGCGTTCGAGATGCTCGATGAACGCGTCGCGCTCTTCCATCGTTCCGAGGAGCAGGTAGAACATGTGGTACGACTGCTCGCAGTGGTCCGGGACGACGGGCATCCGGACGTCGACGACCGTCGACCACTCGCGCAGGCGTTCCGCATAATACTCCCAAACCCGCCGCCTGGCGGCCTGGATCCATTGGCGAGCTTCGAGCTGCGCGTAGAGAAACGCCGCGAGCATGTCGGAGGGAAGAAAACTCGAACCGACGTCCACCCAGGTGTACTTGTCGACCTGTTTGCGGAAGAACCGGCTTCGGTTGGTGCCTTTTTCACGCAGGATTTCGGCGCGATCGATGTACTGCGGGTCGTTGATCACCAGGGCTCCGCCTTCGCCGCAGGAGATATTCTTGGTCTCGTGAAAGCTCTGCGCGGCCAGGGCCCCGAGCGTACCGAGGTTGCGGCCCTTGTATCGGCCGAACAGGCCGTGAGCGTTGTCCTCCAGCACGGGCACACCGTGCCGCCGCGCGATGTCCAGGATGCCATCCATTTCGCAAGCGACGCCGGCGTAGTGTACGACCGTGATCGCCCGCGTCCGTGGCGTGATCAGCCGCTCCAACTGCGATTCATCAAGGTTGAGCGTGTCGGGCCGAACGTCGGCAAAGGCGATCCGCGCCCCGCGCAGGGCGAAAGCGTTAGCCGTCGAAACGAAGGTAAACGAGGGGACGATCACTTCATCGCCGGGGCCGATGTCCAGCAGGAGGGCCTGCATCTCCAGAGCGTCGGTGCATGAGGTGGTCAGCAGCACCTTGGGCGTTTTGAGCAACTCTTCCAGCAGGGTCTGGCACTTACGGGTGAAGGGGCCGTTGCCCGAGCAGTGCATGTTCTCCACGGCCTGACGGATATAGTCGCACTCGGTCCCTACCGCGTACGGTCGATTGAAGGGGACAATGGGCAGCACCGTGAAACCTCTTGGAATAGGAGCGTTAGGCGAACATCTCACATGACGTGCGACTCACAATCGCCAGAGGGCGGAACTGCGAATCCCAAGCGCCCGGGCCGGAGATCCGGGGTAGACTCCTTGTGGCTGTGTGTCTTCGAGGATCAGCGCTCCGGCGCCGATCACGCATTCGCGCGCCACGGTCACGTTGTCGCGGATCGTGGCATTTGTGCCCACGAACGAGTACGGGCCGACCACGACCCTCCCCGAGATCGCGGCCCCGCATGCGACAAAACAATGGTCCTCGATCGTCGAGTGATGTCCGACAAAACCGCCGCCCCACAGGATCACGTCGTTGCCGATGCGCGCGAACGGTTGAATCACATTGTTCTCGAAAATAAACACGTTGTCGCCGATTTCGACCTCCCCCCACTGAGTCGTCTTGGAATTCACGTAACTGATCAGTCGATAGCCTCGCTGTTTCGCGTCCTGGTAGACGTTGGCCCTGGCCTTGTTGACCTGGCGATAACCCACGGCGACAAAAAGCGAGAACCGGTCGGGCGGATGCGTCTGTTCCAGTTCTTCGAACGCGACGATGCGGCGCCCGCGCAGTTCGCGGCCGGTGATGTACTGTTCATGCACGGTGAACGCGACGACTTCGTAGGGGCTATCGTTGGAAAGGTAGACGTCGGCGACCTGCGCAAAATCGCCCACGCCGAAGATCACGGCCTTGTTCTCCATAGTAGCCGCCTCCGTGGCTCCATCCACGCGCGTCTTGCCACTCAACGCGAGGTGCTGGGGATACCCGTGGCGCCGGCCGGCTCGGCCGATGCATGTTCGTGCAACTCGCGCACGATGACGTAGGGCCGCTGCTTAACCTCGACAAACACCCGCGACAGATAAATCCCGATCATTCCCACGCAGAAAATGGTGAGCCCGCCGAGCAGCCATATCGAGATGATCAGCGACGGCCATCCCTGGAGCAGGACACCAAAGAACAGGTGGCGCACGACGAGGCAGATGGCCGCCATTCCCGACAAGGCGCTGATGACGGTCCCGAGGTAGAACACCCATACCAACGGTTTGTCGCTGAACGACGTGATCGCGCAGACGAACAGGGAGATTCGCCGGGCGAGGGTGTAGGTCGTCGTTCCCCTGGATTTCTTGCACATCTTGATCGGCGATTGGCGAAAGCCGGTTGCCGCGCACAGCGCTCCGAGAAAGATCTCCCGCTCGCGATGCTCGAGCAGCGAGCGGACGTATCTCCGGCTCATCAGGCGTACGGTGAGAAGGTTCTCGGGGATGCGTTGGGGCGACAGCAGGTTGAAGAGTTTGTAGAAGAGATATCCGCTGGTCCGCTCGAGCAACCGCCCCTTTCGCCTGGCCTGCACGCCGTAGACTACGTCGTCGCCCGTCTCCTTGAGTACCTGGTGAAACTGCTCCAGCCACTCCGGCTCCTCTTCCAGGTCGCAATCGATCAGGAACACGAGGTCGCCACGGGCGTGGGCCAGTCCGGCCATGATGGCCTTGTGATGGCCGAAGTTTCGCGACAGGTCGACGACGCGCACTCGCCGGTCCGCGCGATGCAGCGACAGGGCCACTTCCAGCGAATCGTCGGGAGATCCGTCGTCGACCAGGACCAGCTCGTAGTCGCCGGTAATGCGCTGGGCCGCCGCGATCACCCGCCCGTAGAACTCCCGCAAATGGGGAGCCGAGCGGTACATCGTGGTGACGATGGAAAGATCCATGGTGGTGGGCGTCATGCAGCCTTGGAAGCGGTGTCACCCAAGGGAACACGGCTGCCGAACATCATGTACTTCGGGGCCTCCGGACCCTCATTGAAAATCAAGTCCAAAATGCTCACGGCATGCTCGAAGGGTGGGAAGAGCTGCCGGTACTCGGGATATCGGGAGTAGTCCATGTAACGCACGTGGATTCCAGCCGCCTGGAAAAGCGACTCGTCGAGATACTCTCGCGCGGCGGGGCCGGAGAGGTATTCCTTGGCCGTCGCCTGCCGGCAAAGGCTTACAAGCCGCTCGGTTTTTCCCTCCGTCAGATCGTAATCCATCGACCAGGATAGTTTGGCAGGGATGCCGAGAATATCGCAGACAGCAACCAGAAACCGATAATTGATCCGGCTCAGCATCCGTTCCTCCGAGGCCGCATAGAGCGGCTCGAAGACCGGAGCGTACTTGCGGAAGTGCGGTGCCCGGGCGTAGTTGTGCATCAGGCTTTGCCAGTGGCTCCGGCCCCAATTCGGCTCGCGGACCGCGGTTTCTCTGATCTTCTGGCCCAGCCTGCCTTTGATACAGACCGGGATGGTAAGCCACTGGGGCCCTTGCGGCGTCTTGATGCGATTCCGGTTTCGCCAATCGCTGCGCGTGAATTGCACGTCGTCGTAAAGGATAAGCTCATCCACGCCGGCGATGAGGTCGAAATACCCCTTCCAGGGAATGTAATTCGACTGAATGATGGCCACTGTTTTTCCCATGGGCTGGCGACCGCGTACAGGGCCCCCGATGTTCTCGAACCGTGGGAGGTAGTTTATCAGAGACGGCTTGGATCGCAAAGATCGATTTGGCCGCCGCAATCCTGCACTTCGGCTTGTGCTAGCCGGCGACTTTGATTAACATGCCGGCCGCGTCCCGGGAAAAGACCTAACCCGGACTACTCATGGCGGGGTCGCGCAAGCCATAGAGTGCG
>JBKQWH010000260.1:0-7013 GCA_052139635.1 Capsulimonadaceae bacterium | reverse complement strand
CATGTGGCATCCGGAACAGCCCGCCAGCCAAACCGTGGCAAATCGTGGCTTCGCCTTCTTCTCGACCGGGAGAGTTTCGGGTTGAGTCACGGTCTTCATAGAGTCCACTCCTTCTTCTCACGCGCCCGCACGAGGAAGTCCAGAATCGAGCGATCACGCTTCATCTCCGCTACGGTTGAGCCTTTACGGAACAGTGCGCCGGTGGGGCACGCCTGAACGCACTTTCCGCACGACGTGCAGCTTTCGGCCTCGCCCCACGGCTGATTGAGCCCCATGATCACTTTGTCGCCGCCGCCGCGCCCGGAAACGTCCAGGCAGTGCGCGCCTTCAATCTCGTCGCACACGCGGACGCAGCGCGTACACAAGATGCACCGGTTGTGATCGATGCCAAACAACTTGTGGCTGATGTCGACCCCGCGCTTCGGGTATGTGTACTCCCAGCGGATGTGGTCCACGCCGGTTTCGACCGCCAGGTCCTGCAGCTCACAATTCCCGTTGGCGACACACACCGAGCAAACGTGGTTGCCCTCGGCGAAGAGCAGTTCCACGGTCATGCGGCGATATTCCTTGATGCGCTCCGAGTCGGTGTGGATTTCCATTCCCTCGGCGATTTTTGTGACGCACGCGGGAAGGAGGCGGTTCACGCCGGTCACCTCCACGAGGCACAGGCGGCAAGCGCCCACGTCGCTAATTCCGTCGAGGTGGCAAAGGGTCGGAATGTTAATGTGCGCTTCCCTGGCCACCTGCAGCACGGTTTGCCCCTCAAGGGCCGAAACTTGCTGTCCATCGATTGTCAGCGTTTTAGTTTCCATGCACCGCTCCATTCTGTCCGGACATCTCGATTTCCAACTTTGCGTGCGGGACGCCAGTCCCGGACGTTAGCTTCTGCGTGTAATCTTCCGGGAAGTAGCGAAGTGTGCTGAGCACGGGATTCGGAGCCGACTGCCCGAGTCCGCACAGACTGGTACTGCTGACCATATCGCACAGCGAGCGAAGCAAGTCCAGGTCCGCTTCCGTCGCCTTGCCATCACCGATCTTGGTGAGAAGTCGATGTATCTGAACCGTTCCCGCGCGGCAGGGAATGCATTTGCCGCAGGACTCGTCCATACAGAACTCCATGAAGAACTTGGCGATCTCCACCATGTCGTCCTTCTCATCCATCACGATCATTCCGCCCGACCCCATGATCGATCCAAGCTGCGCCAGCGTCTCGTAGTCAACCGAGGAATCGAACAGCCGCCTGGGGATGCAGCCCCCCGACGGCCCGCCGGTCTGTACGGCCTTGACTGGCCCTCCGGTATCGGTCCCGCCCCCCATTTCCTCGACAATAGTCCGAAGGGGCGTCCCCATCGGGACCTCGACCAGGCCGACGTTTTTCACTTTGCCGGCCAGCGCAAAGATCTTCGTACCCTTGCACCGGGCCGTTCCGATCCCTGCGAACCAGTCGGCTCCATTCCGGATGATTCCCGCAACATTGGCATAGGTTTCCACATTATTCAGAAGGGTGGGATGCCCCCAGAGGCCGCTCTGGGCCGGATACGGCGGACGCGGACGGGGCGTTCCTCGCTGGCCCTCGACCGAGCTCATCAACGCAGTCTCCTCGCCGCAAACGAAGGCTCCCGCCCCAATTCTGATTTCGATCCGGAAGTCGAAGCCGGACTCAAAGACCTGCGTACCCAGAATTCCGTAGTGACGTGCACGCTTGATCGCTGTCTGGACACGGCTGATCGCAAGCGGATACTCGCCCCGGCAGTAGACGTATCCTTGATTTGCGCCCACGGCATACGCTGCGATCGCCATGCCCTCGAGCACGCGGTGAGGATCGCTTTCGAGGACACTGCGGTTCATAAACGCGCCCGGGTCGCCCTCATCGGCATTGCAGACGACGAACCGCTTCTCCGCCGGCGACTTTGCGACCGTGGCCCACTTTAACCCCGTCGGGTAGCCGGCGCCGCCGCGCCCACGCAAGCCGGAATCGGTGACTATCTTGATGACTTCTTCCGGGTTCATGTCGTAGATCGCGCTGTGCAGCGCGAGATACCCACCGGCCGCGATGTAATCTTCAATCGATTCCGGGTCGATCGTGCCGCTGTTCTCGCACACGATCTTCACCTGTCTGGAAAAGAATGGATGCGATGTGTCGACCGTCTTGACCTCGCACGGCTCGCCTCGGACAGCGCCAATGATCGAAGGCGCGGAGGCTGCCGTCACTCGCTCGTACATGATCGGCGATGGGGCATCCGCGTTCGCCCCGGCGGCTGTCTCAACCGTCACCAGTGGCCCGAGGCTGCACTGGCCCATGCAACCAACCCGGACGACGTCGATGTCCGAGGAACCGCCAGCCGCGGCGGTCAGACTGTCCTTGACGGCCTTTGCATCGGACGACAAGCATCCGGACGCCATGCAGCAGCGCACCTGGACACGCTTTCGCTCGGAGAGAGTCTTTTCGGCAATATCGTTTAGTTCATTTATGTCCATTATTGAGCCATTCCTCCACTTTGTCGAGCACACCGTTCTCGCTGATGGGCCCGTTCACCGCCCCGTCAAATACGACCGCCGGGGCGTTGCTGCAAGCCCCTATGCAGCGGGCAGTCATCAGGGACAGAGCACCGTCCCGTGTCGTTTCACCGGTCTTGATGCCGGCCCGCTCGGCAACCGCCTGCAGAAGACTGTTCGACCCCTTGACGTGACATGCCGTGCCGGTGCAGATCACGCAGGCGTGCTTGCCCTTGGGCTTAAGAGAGAAAAAATGATAGAAGGTCGCCACCCCATAGACCCGGCTCGGCGGGAGTCTGAGTTTGCGCGCGATATAGACAAGGAGGTCGTCCTCCAAATACCCGAACAACTGCTGTGCGTGATGGAGAACTTCAATCAACGAATCGGGCGCGTGCTGGTTACGTCGCATCGTCGACTCGAGCATCTTGTATCGGTTATCTCGGTCGGGCTGAATCGCGGCTCCCGCCGAACTTCCCGGCATCTTAGCTGCTGTTGCAACGGCCATAAGTGTCTCCTATTTCCAAAAACAAAGGCGGGCGTGAGAACCCTGCTGCCGCGCGTTGTGTATTCGGGTTCGAACCCGGCCAGTGCATGACGCGACATAAGTCTTGGTGGACAGTCAATGAGTGGAATGGCCGATAAATGTCTTAAAACTCCGGCACTCGATACAACTCAGCAGTCTCCAAAGCGTCGTCATCCCACGCGGCACGTTCGCCCTCGCCACTCGCGGAAACGTCTCGATACGGGGGCATGGGCCACTCATGACGCTCATCGGTGCGGTCGGGCTCGCGCGCCCGGCTGCCTCGCAAAAATGAACGATATTATACCTCGAACCAAACGCGGTTAGAGCGGCTTGACGTGGAAACGGTCTCCGGCTCTGCCGGATTTCCACGGATAGTCCCTTGCTTCAACTCTGGATGGGAGTTTTCGGTTCCAGACTGTTCACCCCGCGTGGCCGCCGATTAGCTTTTTTTCGTACTCACCGGCAAAGTGTCGTAGAGAGCTGAGTACCGGATTTGGGGCCGATTGGCCAAGTCCGCAAAGGCTTGTACTCTTAACCATTTCACACAGTGACATCAACATGGATATGTCGTCTGCACTGGCGCGCGCTTCCAGGATCTTGGTCAATTGCCGGTATATCTGTACAGTGCCCGTGCGACACGGGACGCATTTCCCGCAGGATTCGTTCATGCAGAACCGCATGAAGAAGCGGGCGACGTCGACTATGTCGTTCTCGCTATCGATAACGACCATGCCGCCGGACCCCATCATCGATCCGGCCCCGGTCATCGACTCGTAATCGACCGGAGTGTCCAGCATGTCCGCCGGAATGAACCCCCCGGCCGGCCCGCCGGTCTGAACGGCCGTAATCCGGTGGCCTTCCGGAACGACTCCCATCTCCTCAACGATCGTGCGAAGCGGTGTCCCCATCGGGACCTCGACCAGGCCGGTGTTGCGCACCTTTCCGGAGAGCGAAAAGACCTTGGTTCCCTTGCTCTTTGCCGTGCCGATCCCGGCGAACCAATCCGCGCCACGCCGGATTATGGCGGGTACGTTGGCGAACGTCTCGACATTGTTGATGAGAGTCGGATGTCCCCAAAGCCCGCGCTGAGCCGGGTACGGTGGACGGGGACGGGGGGTTCCGCGACCTCCCTCGATCGAGCGGATGAGGGCCGTTTCTTCGCCGCAGACATAGGCGCCGGCCCCGATACGGATGTAAATCCGGAAGTTGAACGTGGAATCGAATATCTGGGAGCCAAGCACTCCAAGACTGTTGGCCTGCCTCAGCGCCGTTCGCAGGTGCCCGATGGCAAGTGGATACTCACCGCGGATATAGATGTACCCGCGATCAGCCCCCACCGCATAACCCGCGATAGCCATTCCTTCGAGGACTCTGTGGGGATCACCTTCGAGGACTCCGCGGTCCATAAAGGCCCCCGGATCGCCTTCGTCGGCATTGCAGACGACAATCCGACGGTGTGACGGCGTCTTTGCCACGGAACTCCACTTCAGACCGGTGGGGTAGCCGGCGCCGCCGCGGCCCCGCAGCCCGGACGCCGTGATTGTGTCGACGACATCGAGCGGTAACATTTCGTAGAGAGCCGTATGCAGACTCCGATAACCGCCCACCGCAATGTAGTCCTCGATCCGATCCGGATCGATCCGGCCGATGTTCTCCAGGACAATCGGAAGCTGCCTGGCGAAGAATGGCTGACCAGTATCGACTCTGGTCATCGAGCTGGCGCCCCCGCTGAGTTCTGAAACCAGCGCCGGCACATCACCGGGCGTAACGTGGCCATACAGCGCCCCGTCGGGCTCCGTTCGTATCAGCGGTCCATGGCTGCACAGGCCCAAGCATCCAACGCTGGTGACTTCCACCCGATCTGAAACGCCGGATTCCTGAATTGCCTCTCTGAGTTGCTCCTTCAGACCCTTCGCGCCACACGCGAGACAGCCCGCCGCGCTGCAGCATTGCACCCGAACGGCCCTGCGTTTTGCGACGTCTCTCTTGCCAATCTCGATGAGATCATTCAAGTCCATGGCGGGTCAACTCCTCGAGTCTCGTTGAAATGCTGCCGGGTGTCTGGTAATACTCGACCACGCTATCGATAACGACCGCGGGTGCAAGGCCACAAGCGCCGATACAGCTTGAAGTCCTGAGGGTGAGCGAGCCGCCGGTGTCCGCCGCTGTTCCGGCAGCCTCGATCGCTGCCGCCAGGACGGCGTCACTTCCTTTGACATAGCAGGCGGTTCCCATGCAAACCTCGCACGTGTGTCTGGCCGGTGGCGTCAGAGAGAACAGGTGGTAAAACGTCGCCACACCGTAGACCCGGCTCGCCGGAGTATGCAGGGCGTTTGCGATGTGACGCAGCACGGCGGGCTCGAGGCAGCCAAAGAGCTCCTGAGCCACGTGGAGGATTTCAATGAGCGAATCCGGCCTGTGATGGTGGCGTCTCATCGTGGATTCGAGCAGCTTGAGTTTCTCGGATCGCTCACCGCCGTCATGGGTGTGATCCGATTGTGGGTCTGGCGCCAACTCGGTGATCACTGCTGCCATACGCTTCTCCCCTCGCTCTTGCGTCTTTGCAAGCTCCTTAAAGTCGTCGCGACTACTTCTGCCCATCACGTCTATGCGTCCACAGCTATTGTCGGTCTGACGCGGAGCTCGCCAGGTCCGGACGCGTAGAATAAATGGAATTGCCGATTATTATTATATCGCTATGGATTTCTCGCAGGAAATTTATACCAGATTTCCGACCCTAACAGCGCCCATTCCTCATAATTGCGCTCAAGTCGTATCCCAAGTTAAGTATCGTACAGATTGCGATAGGTTCGGTGGAAGTTACGGGTCAGCGGCGATAGCGCCGTGTGATACCTGGCGGTTGGCGCCAGCGGGCTGAAGATTGGGGAGGCTGCCGAAAAATCCGTCGACAGCCTCACGGAGAGGAATATCTGATCGTCTGTTTTCTGGTGCTGACAATAAGCTGCTGCGTGACCAACAGTGGTCCCTGGTTCGTGCCGATCAGACCTTATGTGGAACGGACTCGGAGGAATGGCCAGGAAACGCCTTCGCCGTCGGGTCAACGAACACCTTGGAGTGATTGACCGCGATGGCCGCCTCGGAAAACCCGGTGGCGATAATGCGATGCTTGCCGGGGTAATCGACAATGTCGCCCGCGGCATACACTCCGGGCAGATTCGTCTCCATGCGCGACGTCACGCGGATCGTGTTACCGGCGAGATCCAGGCCCCATTCCTTGATGGGTCCGAGATTGGTGAGGTACCCGAGACTGAGGAGGATGGCATCGCATTCTATGTGGGTCTCCGCCTTCGTGCGGTTATCGAAAATCGTGACACATTCGACATTCGGTTCGCCGTAGACCGCTTTGACCTCGTGAAAAGGCTTCAGGTCGATCGGGAGCGACTTGACCTTAGCCACGGTGTCCTCATGCGCGCGATACTTATCCGACCGGTGAATTTGGACGATGCTTCGGGCCAGTGGGTAAAGGCTCAGCGACCAGTCGAATGAGGTGTCGCCTCCACCGACGATAAGTAGACGCTTATCGTTGAAGATGCTGACATTGTTCACAAAATAGAACAACCCACGGTTCTCGTAATCTGCAATCCCCTTGACGTCCAGCTTGCGCGGGTTGAAGGCTCCCACGCCGGCGGCGATGAGCACTGCCTTGGTATAATGAGTTCTGCCCGATGCGGTCGTCAGGGTAATGGTCGGCCCTGTCGTTAAGCCGGTCACCTTCTCATTCAGAACCAGAGTCGGATGATATTGCATCATCTGTTCGGTCAACCTGTCCACAAGATCCTTCGCCGAAATGCTGGGAAAGCCGGCGACATCATAAATGTACTTCTCGGGGTAGAGGGCCGTTAGTTGGGTTACTGTTCTCACGCAGCGAGAGGTCGCGCATCAGGAAGTGGAAACATTCAAGATGCAGCGGCAGGCCCAGGACCAGCGCATCGAGACGGAAAAGGCTCGGGGCACCGCCGATATGCAGGCGGAC
>JBKQWH010000259.1:0-12601 GCA_052139635.1 Capsulimonadaceae bacterium | reverse complement strand
GGTTCAAACCGAACAGCGAACCCCGTACAAATGAAACGCTGCCTGATTGCCAGCCGCCGATGATGGTTATGTCGTAAACATCTTCGGGACCGGGATCATACCCCGCGATGGGTAGTTCCGGTATCCGCAGCAATGTGGCCGATGCCTGCATATATGTCTCCTTGTGACTCAATATTATGACAATGGTTCAACTATGAAACGATCCGGATGACGATCCATCGATCGGCGAATTGTTATCGGATCGGGTATATCAGGTTGTGCCGTTCCTCATGAGAGGCTTTCGAAATCTTCATCGCTCACCCGAGCAATCCGCAGCCCGACGGCTGCGGATTGGCTCGTTAATTCAGTTCGCCCCGGGTTTCGCGTTTCTCGCCTCTCATGCTTACTCTTAACAAATCCACGTCTCTAATGTGGAACAGCATCAGTCGATTGGCAAGTTCCCTCGACTAGTCGAGCGTTTTCACCGCCGCAACCAGCTTTTCCACCGACTCCTTCGCGTCGCCGAACAGCATCATGCACCGCGAGTCCTCGTAAAGAGGATTGTCGATGCCCGCAAAACCGGACCGCATGCTTCGCTTGAGCACGATGACATGCTCGGCCTTATCGACATCAAGGATGGGCATGCCGTAGATCGGGCTGGACTTATCACTGCGTGCAGCCGGGTTGGTCACGTCGTTTGCGCCAATGATCAGCGCGACATCGGTCTGCGGAAACTCCGGGTTGATGTCTTCCATATCGTAAAGCGCGGGATAGGGAACGTCCGCCTCGGCAAGCAGCACGTTCATATGGCCGGGCATTCGACCGGCCACCGGATGGATCGCGTACTTGACGGTCACACCGTGCGCCTCGAGGCTGTCGCCGAGCTTGCGAACCGCATGCTGCGCCTGGGCAACGGCCATCCCGTAGCCGGGCACGACGACGACCTGGCGGGCATAGGCCAGCATCGTCCCGACATCGTCCGCGGTCGTAGCGCGCACGTTGGCCGGCTTCCCACCGGCAGCCCCGGCGGCGGCCGCGGACGTGTCCACGGCTCCGAAGGCGCCGAACAACACGTTAGCAAGCGACCGGTTCATTGCCTTGCCCATCAGGATAGTGAGCAAGGTTCCCGATGCACCGACCAGGGCGCCGCTGATGATCAAGACATTGTTGCCGAGCACGAAACCGGTGGCGGCCGCCGCCATCCCCGTACACGCATTCAGGAGCGAGATGACGACCGGCATGTCGGCGCCGCCGATCGGGAGCACGAACATAATGCCAAGCAAGAGGGCTCCGACCCCTGCTACCAGAAAGGCCGTCATGACCGTGGATTCCTGATAGCCACAAACCGTTGCAATCCCGCCGCCCACGATCGCCAGGAGGATGGTCGCGTTGACGAGCTGCTGCCCGGGGTAGGTGATTGGCCGGCCGGTCATGACTTCCTGCAGTTTGAGGAAGGCAATAATGCTGCCGGAAAAGCTGAGCGCCCCGATCACCGTGCTTAAAATGCTCGGGATCGACATTTCGGGAGTGAGAAGTCCGTTCGCATCAAACGCTTTCATAAGTTCAGCGGCTGCCACGAGGGCAGCGGCGCCGCCGCCTGCCCCGTTAAACAGAGCGACCATCTGAGGCATCGCGGTCATCTTCATGGCCCGCGCCGACACAAAGCCGATAACTCCGCCGACCCCAATTCCCAGCGCGAGAAGGCCGTAGTGAATAACTCCCTCCGCCTTCAGCGTCGCGGCAACCGCGATCAGCATTCCGACGGCGGCGAGTCGATTCCCAATTCGTGCGCTGGGGGGCGAACTGAGGCACTTGAGCCCGATAATGAATAATACACCTGTAATCAGATAGGCGATGTCGATGGGACTGGCCATCGGAATGGTGATATCGACGGGATTGGCATGTAGGTTGGCATGTGGGTTCATCGGCTGCCTCCCGTCTTATCGCCAGCGGCCTTGACACGAGGCTTGAACATCTGAAGTATCCGCTCAGTGACCGCAAATCCTCCCACGACATTGATTGCCGCGAGTACGACAACGAGAAACGAAACGACCGTCCCCAGCTTCGGACCGGAGATTCCGGCGATCAGGATGGCGCCGACCAGGACGATCCCGTGGATGGCGTTGGTCGCCGACATCAGCGGCGTGTGGAGCGTGGTTGGTACCTTCGAAATGACCTCGAAGCCAACAAAGACTGCAAGAATAAACACCGTCAATTCGGTGAGCAAATGCGCATTCATTGATTTCCTCCCTGCGCCGATTCGAGAGCCGCCAGCGTCGGCTTGTGCAGGACCTTACCTTCATGAGTCAGGCATGCATCGCGGATAATATCATCTTCGAAATCCAGATTGAGCTTCCCATCTTTCACCAGGATACCGAGCAAGCTCACAATATTGCGCGCATAAAGCTGGCTGGCATGCAATGGAACGGTCGCCGGAAGATTGGTGGGACCGATGATGGACACCCCGAACTTCTCTACAGTCTGGTCAGGCTGCGTAAACGCGCAGTTGCCGCCGTTTTCCGCGGCCAGATCCACAATAACGGAACCGGGCTTCATCGCTTGAACCGCCTCCTCTGTCACCAGGAGCGGAGCACGCCGGCCGGGAACCAGTGCGGTTGTGATCACCACATCCGACGCGCCGATGTGCTTGACCATAAACTGCCTCTGCTTTTCGATCGCTTCCGCGGACAGCTCTTTCGCGTAGCCGCCCGCCGTCTGCGCGTCTTCGCCCAGATCGATCTCCAGGAACTCGGCCCCCAGGCTTTTCACCTGCTCCTTGACCACGGCCCTCGTATCATATGCCGACACGATCGCCCCAAGCCGGCGCGCCGTCGCGATAGCCTGCAGGCCCGCTACGCCGGCCCCAATAATCAACACCCGAGCCGGCGCCACCGTTCCGGCGGCCGTGGTGAGCATCGGAAAGAACTTCGGGAGAGTGGTAGCCCCGATTAACACGGCCTTATATCCGGCAATGTTTGACTGCGATGAGAGGGCATCCATCGCCTGAGAACGAGTAGTACGCGGAATTGCCTCCATGCTCACGCCGCTCACGCCGCGGGTCGCCAGTTGCTGAACGTACGCCGGATCGCCGAGCGGCGATAGGAAGCCGACCACTACCGTGCCCGGGCGCATGGCACTCAGCTCATCGCAAGAAGGCCGCCCAACCTTAACCACAATCTCAGCGGCTCCGTACAGCGCCGCCGCGTCCGCTACAATGGTCGCTCCGGCAGAGCGATAGGCTTCGGTGAGGTAACCGGCCGAATCGCCGGCCCCCGTTTCAACATGTACGGTAACACCCAACTTACTCAGGCGCGATACGGAATCCGGCACCAGCGCCACACGCCGCTCGCCCGGCTTTGTCTCACGTGGAACAGCCAGGATCATGAACAATATCCTCCCTTACAACGGGGCACACCGTTCGCATGCCCCTCACGAGTGATTATGTCGACTGCAATCTTTGCCCGGATTCGATATCGAGTGTGGGCAACCAGGACCGCAAGGTTCTCCGAACCGAACGTTTGTAAAAGGTTATACAGAAATGCACGACCGGGGCAAGCCCTGAGGGAAAATCTATGCATTCTTTCCTATTTCATTATATTCTAAAATACGCACAAATCGCGACAACAACGAATGGCTCCCTCCTTGCCCGTCCATACGGCGGGCAGGCAAACAACCACGCCCAAATGCGACCCAGCTATTATGGCACCATCGCTTGATCAAGTGGCGTCCCCTATTCGGCCGATTTTTGAGTAGAATCGCGATTTTCAGCCTTGAACGTGCCATTTACGCACCGCCGGACCACTTGGATTCGGACTAGTCTGAATTATTCATGTCCTATCGTGGGACAGGCGTCCCTGCCTGTCATCTGAGATGTTCACGAATAATCGAGGCTAGCGGACGTACCATGCGATGAAGCGCACAGCCATCTCCCGGATGACCGCGTACGACGCCTCTGCGCAGCGCTCGCCTCGAAAAACAAAGGTGGGGACATGGGTCACATCGTCCGCGTACGCCCCCTCATCGAAGGGGACGATACGGTGCGAGTAAGCGTGGGTCTGCACGGCGGACAGGAACTCCTCACGCGGCAAGCCGGCGGCTTCCGCAATCTCGCCGAGGACGTTGTGGTTGGAAATATCCTCCGAGCGCTCCCAAAAAGCTCGATAAACCCCCTCGTTATAGGCATCGAATCGGTCGGGAGCTTGCTCTCTTGCAAACTCTGCTCCCTGCAGGGCATCATGGGTGCGTATGATCGAGATCGTACGGTTCCTTGGGATGGGAATTGCGTCGAGTTTTGACAGTGTCTCCAGCCGGCTCGGCGGAGCGGTCGGGTCAAACGGCCTTGGCTTGTATTCGGGAAGTGGCCCCATCGACTCCGGCAGGAGTTCGTAGCCGCGCCATTCCAACTTCAGTTGAGGAAACTCCTCCGTCAACCGGCGAGCCTGCACGAAACCGATCCAGCACCAGGGGCAGAGGTAGTCATGGGCGATAATAATCGTATCATTTGACCGATTCATCAGTGTTGAGTATACCCGGATTGCACTCCGGACGCCCGGATATGCCATAATAGGCCAAAATCGTCGTCGCTGAGGAGATCCGTTGCATGTCAGAAATTGCGATAGCGTTCGTCGCCTATGCCGCCCTGCTGGTCCTGGGAGGGATTGCGGGCTTTACGAAGGCAAAGTCGAAACCGTCGCTGATTTCCGGCATCGTCTCCGGAGTGATCTCTCTGGGAATCGCGCTGCTCATCCGCACCCATGAAACCCTGGCCCTCGCCCTGGGCGCGATTCTTGGATTCGTGCTCGCTGCATTCTTCATCGCCCGCTTTATCAAGACGCGTAAGCCGATGCCGGCTATCCCGATGGCCGCGCTGAGCGCAATCGTCACAATCTTCTCTATAGTCCTGATCGTTCTGCGCCGCTAGAGCCTGTATGGGCATGTCGAATGGTAGACTAATCGCCATGAATCTCAATGCCGAACTTGCAATCGAGGCCTACCTCGAGTCCGACAATGTGGTCGACTGGGCTCATCCCGAGGTAACGGCCCGAAGCCGTGCGATCACAGCAGGGATTATCGAGGAGACGTCACGTGCACGGGCTCTCTTCGAGTGGGTTCGAGACGCCATCCCGCACACGCGCGACGCTGGGAGGGAAGACGTCACCTGCTCCGCGTCGGAGGTGCTCGCGGCCGGCACGGGGATCTGCTATGCCAAGGCCCACCTTCTGGCGGGCCTCCTGCGCGCAACCGGAATTCCTGCGGGGTTTTGTTATCAGTACTACTTCGAGGAAGAATCTCGGCAGGATGACAAGCGCACTCTGCATGGCCTGAACGGCGTTTACCTCGCCGGACCGGACCGCTGGGTCCTGCTCGACGCGCGCGGAAACAAGCCCGGGGTCAACGCCGGGTTCGACGTGGACCGGCCGCGCCTGGCCTTCCCTGACGATCCGATGCTGAGCGACACTGTCTATGCGCGCCCCCTTCCCTCAGTCGTCGCCGCCCTCCGGTCCGCGATCTCCCGCACTGCACTCTGGCCGATGCTGCCGACTGTCAGTTCCGTCGAGACTTCTTTAGAACGCAAGCCATGATTTGGGCGAGAGTCCGCGCCGGAGCGTAGCGACGGGGGCGGACATTACGCCCTCCGCTAGGAGTCCTCGCCGGAATCGTCAGTGAAAGGGGAGGATATTGGCCTCCACCGGCAAGGTGCACGTCCCGCATCACCGCAGTTATACACACTTATATCGAAATTCGTGTATAACCATGTATAACCATGTATAACCGTGTATAAGTTGATATAATCGAGTATAATTGATGACATGGACCCACTCAAGAACCCGTTTTCCCCGGGCGCGGGCTCGCCGCCTCCGGAGCTCGTGGGTCGCGACGCGATACTCGACCAGGCACGAATCCTTCTTGGGCGGGTAAAGGCGCGGCGGTCCGAGAAAAGCATGCTGCTGACCGGCTTACGCGGCGTCGGCAAGACCGTGCTCCTGGGTGACATCGAACGTCTGGCCGCTGACGCCGGATACCATATCGTTTCTATCGAGGCGTACGAAGACAAGAACCTTGGGGAGTTGATAGCTCCCCATCTCAAGCGTTTGCTTTACGGCTGGAATCGAATACAGGAAGCCGGGGAGAAGGTCAAGCGTGGATTGGCGGTTCTCGGAAGCTTTATCGGGTCCCGGAAGTTCACGGTACAGTATGTTACAATTGGCATGGACATCGACCCGGAAAGGGGGTCGGCCGACAGCGGTGACCTCGAAGTCGACTTGCCAAATCTCTTCGTGGCGATTGCCGAAGCGGCACTGGACAGGAAGACTGGCGTTGCCCTCTTTATCGACGAAATCCAGTACTTCAGCCAGAAGGAACTGGGAGCGCTTATTATGGCGATGCACAAGATACAGCAGCGCCAACTTCCGCTCGTACTGCTCGGTGCCGGATTGCCAATCCTTCCCGGGCTAGCCGGCGAGTCCAAATCATACGCCGAGCGCCTTTTCAGTTTCCCGCAAATCGGAGCGCTCTCGCCTACCGATTCCGCCCGCGCACTCCAGGATCCCGCCGCTAGTGTCGGCGTGGAATTCGAACCAGCGGCTCTTGACGAGGTATTTCGCTGTACCAAAGGTTATCCTTACTTTCTCCAGGAATGGGGCTACCAGGCCTGGAATCTGGCTTCGGGGAGTCCGATTACACGAGAAGTCGTCACCAGCGCAACGGCCACTGTCATCTCGCGCCTCGACGAGAACTTCTTCCGGGTCCGTTATGACCGCCTTACACCAAGCGAACGAAACTTCCTACGAGCCATGGCGCACCTCGGCCCAAATCCCCAGCGAACCAGCGACATTGCCGGCGTCCTCGGCGTCAAGGTCACGAGCCTCGGCCCATTACGGGCCAGGCTGATCAAGAGAGGCATGATATACAGCCCGGCCTTCGGCGACATGGCGTTTACCGTACCCCTCTTCGATGAGTTCATGGTCCGCACCATCCCCGACTTCACGCCATCGTCAGCCTTTTCGCCCAACTGAGATACGAGTTTCCGCGGGAAGTTCACGCACCTCGAAATTAACGCAGTGCAGGAGTCGACAAGCAATATCGAGTATTATGAAGGTGTGAGGTCTTGGCCGGCAACGCATGCCTGAAGTGCCGGCAGACCAGCGGTCGAACACGCGCGGAGTTTCGGAGGTACAATCCATGGGTAATGGTGAATATGGCCCGGGGGCGGCCGATAATGCTCCTTATTTTCCTGCCGAAGATACCCGCTACGACCTAAACGGAAACCCATTGCCTTCGTCCTCCGATGCGCAGCCGCATGCCATACCAGTGCCACCGGCCCAGCCGGCCTACGCTCCGCCGCCTCCCCCTCCATACGGAGCGCCGGACGCGCGCATGGGCCCCATATCGGACGCCCCATACGCTGCGCCTCCCGTAGCACCGGCCTATGTCGCACCGCCTTCCCCTGGCCCCGTGCCGCTCCCGCCTTCGGCGTATGGGGCTCCAGCCGGATCTCGTATGGCGCCCATCACTGGAGCGCCACGCGACGCGCCTTCGACAGCGCCGGTCTATGTCCCCCACCGTCCATGGGCGCTCCGGGATACGCGCCTCCGGCCCACGGCTCGCCGCAACCTCACATGGGGCCTTCGGCCTATTCCCCCCAACAGATGGGGGCACCGCCGTTCCCGCCGGCATCGGCCGGGGCGCTGTCGTTTCCCGGCCCCGGCATCCCGGGACAGCCTTCGCTAGCACAGCCGCGCGCGGGCGCCAGCCAGGGCTGGGTCGCCGCGGCCATTGTTGCCTTCATCTTCCTGGTTGGAATTACCTTCGCGGTACGCGCCCACCAGCCGCCACCGGCGCAGATACCAATAGCCTACCAGCCGACAGATTCTCCTGACAAAATGTTCAGCGTCGACGCTCCCAAGGGGTGGGACTCGACCATGGAGGGCACGCCGGACACGGCCGAAAGCCAGGTCGTCTTCACGAGCGGCTCGGCATGCATTAACGTTATCTCCTCCGAGACGCTCTCCTTTGCCATTGGTCCGGACTCCGACACGCCCGAACTCATGGGCATCCAGAAGCCGGCGGCCGAACGACTGCAAGACGCCACCAAATCCGACGTGTCCGGAAAACACAACAACTATGCGGAATCCGATCCCCACAAACTGCTCAGCGATATGGGCGACGGACGCATCTCCGAGTTCACAGGTGATGGCGGGCTGTTCGTTGGGAAGGTGCACGGACTGCGCGTCAGCATTGTCGGACTCCGACGGGACATGCTGATCGTTTGTCATTGTCCGGAGGCGAACTATACGGCCCTTAAACCGGTTTTCCTGCACGTGATTAACAGCTTAAGGCCCGGCCCGGGCCAGTAGCCGCCGGCGAGACGGATGTTAGCGCCTGTATCAGGATGTCGAGACCATGATCGAGGGTCTCCATCGATACGTTGAGCGGCGGAATCAGACGTATCGCGGAGTTGTCGGCGATGGAACTGCCGATCCGTGTGCCGCAGGTCATCACCAGCAGTCCCATATCCGCGGCAGCGTGCTTGACCGCCTCACATCGGGCATAATCCGGCGATCCATCCGGCGCACGCAGTTCGATTCCCACCATTAGCCCGAGCCCACGAACATCGACAATGCCATGCTTGCCGACCAGCGCGGACAGCCTGTCCCGGATCACAGTCCCCAGTGTCGACGCTTGTAACACCAATCCCTCATCCTCGATCGTCTGCAATACGGCCAGGCCGGCCGCGCATGCGACAGGATTCCCACCGAATGTGGTTCCATGTTCGCCCGGCTCCCACCGTTCCATCAACTCGCGCCGGGCGGCGACGCCGGACAGAGGGAGACCGCCGCCGATCGCCTTCCCGAATACAACGATGTCGGGTTCGATCTCGAGATGCTCGAAGCCGAACCAGCGGCCCGTGCGGCCGAAGCCGGTCTGTACTTCGTCCACCACCAGCAGTGCGCCACAGGATCTCGCCGAACGCTGGATCCGCTCCGCGCCACGTCGGGAAAACGGCCGGTAACCGCCCTCTCCCTGCATGGGCTCGAAAAACACCGCTGCGACCTTTTCACCGATATCGCCAAGGATTCGCAGTGCACCGTCGGCACAGCAGTCCGTCGGCACCTGTTCCGAAGCCGGGCAGGAGCCACAAAGCGGGGCGGGGGAATGGACAACGTTCGCGCGAAGCGACATGAGAAATGGCTCGTATGCATCCCAGTGGCGACGCTTTGAATGGGACAGTGCCGTTGCGAATACGGTTCGTCCGTGGAAGGCTCCCTCGAAGGCAAGAAAGCGGGATCGCCCCGTGACCTTCATCGCCAGTTTCGCCGCTGCGTCGACCGACTCGCTGCCACCGTTCAAAAACAGAATCGACCAGTCGCTTCCGGGCACCGCCTGTGCCAGCAGTTGGCGGATTCTGTCCGCCAGCCGGAGTTGGGGGATGTGGCGCATGACGTCGGCTACGTGAGTGACCCGGCTGGATTGCTCGACGATCGCTCGAACCGCGGCCGGATGATTATGACCAAGCGTGTTCACGGCGATACCGCACGTGAAGTCGATATACTGTCGGCCACTGTTCGCGCACAGAATAGCGCCCGCCCCCGTTTGGGCCACCTCGCTGGTCTCGTAGGCCACAACCTCGGCCAGCGGACCTTTGTCCGTCCGGACCGCGATCCCGTCCCCTGGTTGCATAATGCACCACACATTTCCCGGATGTTCAATCCGCCGGTCGACGTATCCCGAAAGTCCTTGAGTCACAACAGTCGTTGTTCGCGAGTCAGGTTTGGCGCCGCTCCGTCAGTTCATATCGTGGGACAGGCCTCCGTGCCTGTCTTCCTCCTTGTAGTTGTCAATAGCGTCCATCGCGTCCATCGCGTCCATATGTCCATATGTCCATACAACTCGTCGGTCTAAGGCGGAGCCTGGCTAGATAGAATATACGGCATATTTCACGAGCATGGCTGTCCCGCCCGGCAAATATCGAGCGGCCCCGGCTCCATCCGGACCGTACAGCAGCCGAGCTGCCCCAGCACTCCCGCTGACAGCTCGCGGAAATTGTGGGCGTTTCGGGGCGTATGCGTGCGGAAGTCTGCTGTCGAAGCGATATAATGAAGGGAACGGACGACGAAGTCGTGCATGCATCGGATGCAGCACGACAATTCCCGCGTTTGGGGGCACGCCACATGGCGTCCTGTGCCGGCCGTGAGATTTCGCGGTACAGGTCAGGCTGAGATGCACGACGATTTTACGGAAAAAACCTGTTGTCAGGAAGGGCCGGCCGGCGACGAGTATCTGCTCCGATGTCTGGCCGGTGCACTTGCCGCTGATCACGACTGCGAAGGAGTTGTCCGGCTTGCCGCCTCACTATGCAGTGCTCCCATCGCAGCATTCTCTCTTGTGACGGGCAAAGAACAACAGATCATAGCTGCGATCGGTATGGCAAGCTCGGCCGGCGGTGTGGGCAGGGCTTCCACATTTCCTGTCGTGGCTCCATTGACGGCCGGCTTTGTGTCGCGGACAGTGTTCGATCCGCCTGGGGATGCCCCGAACATCATCGAAGACACCGCGGTGCTTCCCGAGACAGCGTCCAATTCCTGGTGCACCGGACCACCGCACCTCCGCTCGTATGTCGGGTTGAAAGTAACCTTCCGTAACCAGCCTGTTGGGGCATTATTCGTCGCCGCCGGGACGCCGCTTGCGGTCAATCTCCCCGCCGTGTCCAACCTCGCGGAGTTGTCCTCGCAATTGTCCGCCCTCATGCAGGCCCGCGCAGAGATCATGGACTTGCGGCACGAACTCGACCAGCGGCGTAAGGAACAGGAAGATCTCAAGTCCCAAATCGACCAGATCCACGCGTACAGCCGTGAGCTCCAGGTCCACGCCGTGCGACTGGAGTCGATAAACGCCCGCCTGGAAGCACTTGCAAAGCTGGACGGGATGACAGGCCTGAAGAACCACCGGGCGTTTCAGGAACGGCTGGATTTCGAGTTCCAACGCGCGATGCGATACTCCATGCCGATGTCACTCATGCTGCTCGACGTCGATCATTTCAAGCAGTTCAACGACACATTCGGGCATCTGGCGGGAGACGAGGTTCTAAAAACAGTAGCCATGGTGCTGCAGGACAACGCTCGCGGGGTGGACTTCGTAGCTCGGTACGGCGGAGAGGAGTTCGTGGTAATCCTGCCGCACGCAGATGAGAAATCCTCACT
The DNA here is from genome assembly GCA_052139635.1 of Capsulimonadaceae bacterium. GTDB lineage: Bacteria > Armatimonadota > Armatimonadia > Armatimonadales > Capsulimonadaceae > JBKQWH01. The sequence continues at coordinate 1,421 of JBKQWH010000259.1, read as the reverse complement.
CGCGATTGGCGAGCGCCTTCGGGCGGCCATTGAAGGTGTGGTCTGGCCATTGAGCCGGGTGACGGCGAGTATCGGTCTCTCGACGCTGATGCCAGGAATGACAACCGCGAGCGATTTGATCGCGATGAGCGACCGCGCCCTCTACCATTCCAAGACAGCCGGTCGAAATCGGGTAACCCACGTCGGACAACTTGGCGGTCAAACAAAGTAGGTCGCGAAAAGAAATCCCAAAACGGGCAAAAATGCTTGACTTCCTGTTCGTGGACGGCGTATAATACCATTCGTTGCCGGCCGGAAGGCAGGCGCCGCGGATCGAACGATTGCAAGATGTCTGGCAATTCGCCCAGGATCAAAACATTGGTTCGGCCTCGGTGCTCGATGTTTTCGGCGAAGCGATCCTGGCGCCATACGGTCCGGGTGAGTGCCGGTGCAGCGGAGTTAGAAAAAAGATGTTGCAGGGGATTGACAACCGGTACTGGGTTGTGATAACATATCTCTTGCGAGTGATGCCGAAGGGCGAGATCGACGGGCGTTAGAACTCCGCGCTGCAGGGTAACCGGGTGGGGATAAGCGGAGCCGATCCCGATGGGATGCGGCTCCAATCAGCCTCATGCGGGGCCATTCTGTGATGGCGTGGTTTTTTATTGTCCGTTTCCTTGTCCGGAGGGGGTGTGGCTGCCATATGGTGGGCGCCCCTGTGGCCAGATGTACATTGAAAACTAAATAGTGGAACGTGTAACAAACCTTTGAGCGCATACTTGTGAAAGTATAAGTGACGAGGCAGCCGGGATAGTTTCGTCTCCCTCGGGAGACACAAATTATGGAGCCATGGACCTAGCCGGCCATGGCATCTCAGACTTCTACTTGATTTTCTCAGCGGGAACGCTGTTGAATACCATTCATGGAGAGTTTGATCCTGGCTCAGGACGAACGCTTGCGGCGTGCCTAAGAAATGCAAGTCGAACGGGGGCTTCGGCCCTAGTGGCGAACGGTCGCGTAACACGTGGGCAACCTGCCCCAGAGCGGGGGACAACAATTCGAAAGGATTGCTAATACCGCATGTGGACGGCTCCGGCATCGGAGCTTGTCTAAAGATTTATCACTCTGGGATGGGCCCGCGGCCTATCAGCTAGTTGGTGGGGTAACGGCCTACCAAGGCTTCGACGGGTAGCTGGTCTGAGAGGACGATCAGCCGGATTGGGACTGAGATACGGCCCAGACTCCTACGGGGGGCAGCAATTAGGAATCTTGCGCAATGGGGGCAACCCTGACGCAGCGACGCCGCGTGAAGGAAGAAATCCTTCGGGACGTAAACTTCTTTTATTTGGGAAGAAGAATGTGACGGTACCAAATGAATAAGCCCCGGCTAACTACGTGCCAGCAGCCGCGGTAATACGTAGGGGGCGAGCGTTGTCCGAATT
>JBKQWH010000258.1:0-13512 GCA_052139635.1 Capsulimonadaceae bacterium | reverse complement strand
TTCGTTTATGAAAAGCTGTATGGTTCGACGCCGGCGTGAGACACGCCCGCTCAGGGCAGCCGGCGTGGCACCCGAACCGAATTCCGGTGGCAGGAAGGAGACAAAGGAGCGGAGTTCCAGGAACGCCTGGACGCAATCACTCAGGCTTGCGAGGCAGTAGATGAACTGCTCGGATAGCATCGAACCGTAACGCGTTACGGTTCACGAGGTCAATCAATGTCGGTTTACACCACGTAATGGAGGTTACAAACCGCAATTTAGGTCGGGGCCGGATTCTGTCTTGACAAACGGTACCACTTTATCCTTCGGACAACCACCGATTTTTATCCATAAGCGGGTGGATCGAAGATCCATAGGGACTGTGATGCAGATGATGAGATGATGAAGATGATTATGAACCAGTCTCATAACCTCGTGTTGCTCATCCGAGTGCCGAGCAATAGAAGGTTTGGCCGTCGGCGTCGCCCGATCCGAATTCGACCATTCGGAATTAGGAAGTTTCACCACGGAAAAGACGGAAGTTTCGGACAGGATTGTTGCATAGATTGTCTCACGAGACGGCGAATTCGGGCTTGGCACGCGATGGACGCGATGGAAAAGGAAGAAGACAGGCACGGCGGACCACGCTTATAAAAAGCGTGGCTGACAGGCGAGGCGCCAACGGTCCTGCGGGCCTAAGAAAGAGCGGCCGGCGCCTGCGACGATTTTCACGATTGGTATCGTAGTGAAAGCTCGCGGCTTATCTCGCGCCGGCGGCTTTGAGAATGTCCACGATTTCCCGGTAGCCGCGGGCGGCGGCGAGAGACATGGGGGTGTGGCCCTGGTCGTCGCGGGCGTTGACGTTCGCACCGGCGTCGACAAGCAGGTCGACGACGTCGATCCAGCCTTCGTCGGCGGCGAGGGCGAGGGCGGTGCGGCCGTTCGGGCGATATTTGGCTTCGAGGTTGGCCTCGGCGTCCAGAAGGGCCTCGACGCAATCGTCGTTGCCGTAGGTGGCGGCCCAGCAGAGAGCGGTAGCGTTGTCCCTGTCAACGGCATTGACGTGGGCGTGAGCATCGATGAGGGCGTTGATGCAATCGGCGTTGCCGGTGCTCATGCAGCCATACATGAGGGCGGTTGCGCCATCGTTGTCCCGCTCATTGACGTACAGTTTTGCGGCTATCAGGGCCTCGACCTGTTCGAGGTCGCCCTGCTCGGCCGCCTGCATGAGAGTCGTTTTCCCGTCATCATCCACGGCATGGATGCCGGTGGGATGGGCGAGACGCTCGCAGTAGTCGGGGATCGGCTGGCCGTACCAGGCGGCGTCTTCGGGCTCGACCACGATGACGGGGCCGTTCAGTTTCGGGTAGATGATCGGGACTTCGGGCTTCGGTTCCGGAACGAATTTCGCGACGCCGTCGACAAAGGCGATGTGGGCGCGGTTCTCGTGGAGAGCACGAAATGGCCCGATGACGGCTGTCCGGGGGCAGTCCTGAAAGAGGCTCGGATTCATCTGGCTATCGGGAAGAATGGCAATCCGGTTCTGAACGGACGGCTGGGCGTCAGCGACCGGCGCGGCACCCGGAGCACGCCCGTCCGGGGCAACCGGCGCGGCAACCGAGCCGGCTCGGGCGGGCGTCCATTCGTCGGGCCTCCGGCAGCGGAGCATTTGCAGGCCGATCCGCGGGTCGTTTTTGGCACAGTTCGTCGCGGCCTCGACGATCGCGGTCTCCCATTCCAATTCCGCGAGCGTGACAGCCCGGTAGAACTCGGCGGAGGCGCCTTGTTCGGGGGTGAGCGGGTCGCCTTCTTCCTCGAAGCGGCTCCGGCTGTCCCGTTCGCCGGCGTCGAGCCAGCCTGAGAAGATGTCCGGCGGGATGCCGGCCAGCATCGCGGAGACGCGGCGCGTCTGCCCGGCCTTGAGGGCGTTGCAAATGGTGTCGAGCATGTCCTGTGTGCATTTGATGAGGGTGGCCATTGGGTTTCTCCTTTGTTTTTGTCGCCGCCTTGTCTTGAACTGTGATGCAAATGATGTAATGATTGACTATGATGAAGAGTCGGAAGCTTGTCTGAACTGCTCGGAAAAACAGGACGTTTCACATCGATTCAACGTCGACCCACGAATGAATTCGTGGGCTGCCAGGATACGGGTCAGGGGCAGTGATGCCCCTTCCCGTCAGAACCGTACGTGCGGATTTCCCGCATACGGCTCGCCATCTGGTTAGCTGTTCCCAGCAGTGATAGCTGCTTGATCTCGCAAATACTTTTCATGACGATCACTCAGACAATTAAGCCCGAGTTGGCGGCACATTTGGTTGGTGATCATTACCGTCCACCATCCATTGCCAGTGCGACCCGTAATTGCGGATCGAAGCCGTCGGCGCACGAAGCCGTCGAACGTTTCGAACGGTATCTTCCAGCGGCTTTTGATAGTCCGAAAGTATCCATGCCACCCGCCCAAGTAGAGGTTAACGCTTTCAATCATGGCCGCCAGGCGCTCGTTCTTACGAAGGCGCTTGAGGGTCGCGTGCTTCTGGTTGAATCAACGCTGCGTTTTCAACCTGGGGGTACGGCGGCGGATCGCTTCGCGAAAGCGGCGCACCGACGTTTGGCGCACCTCTTTGCACTGCGACCCTGTCTTGGGATCAACAAAGTAGTGAAATCCCAGAAACTCGAATCCGCTGGCCACGGAAACAACCCGCGTCTTCTCCGGGTGCAGGACGAGCCCAAGTTCGCCTTCCAATATCTGGCGGGCTTTGTCCAGGGCCGCCCATGCCTCGCTCTCGCTTTTAGCGAAGACGATCCAATCGTCTGCGTAACGAACCAGCCCGTACCCGGCCTCCACCATCTGCACGTCGAAACTGTGCAAGAGGATGTTGGCGAGCAACGGGGATACCGGGCCGCCTTGAGGCGTCCCCGTGTCCGTCGGCTCGATCCCGTCTACGCTCGGAAGCTGAACGCCCGATTTCAGTATCTGGCGTATCAACTTCAGAATGCGACCATCCGCGACCTCTTCGGCAACCGCGTCTATCAGCTTTTCCTGATCCACGCTGTCGAAGAACTTCTGGATATCCGCATCCACAACCCACGTGTATTTGCCCTTGACCGCACGATCCACTACGGCAATCGACGTGCGGCATCCGCGTTCCGGGCGAAACCCGTGGCTACGCGTACTGAACTTGGCCTCGAAGATCGGCTCCAGGATCTGCCGCAGAGCCTGCTGCACAATCCGGTCCCGAACCGTCGGTATGCCAAGGGGACGCAATCCTCCGCTGGCCTTGGGGATCATTACTCGCCGGACCGGAGACGGCCGGTAGCTCTTTTCCCGAAGGTCTTTGTGCAGCGCTTCGAGAAGTGTGGCGGCTTCACGGTCGAACCGGGCGACGGTCATGCCGTCCACTCCCGCTGCTCCCGCGTTGTCTTTCACTCTTTCCCAAGCACTTTGCAAATTTCGCGGCGCATAGACCTTGTAAATCAGCGAGTTCCACTTCTTCTTACCGGCACGGACGCCGGGCAAGATCGCCTTGTTTTGCATACTACTACCGGAATCGCTATGCACGGTCCTTGGCGTCGAGACGGGTTCCACCGGGGAACCAGTGGGCGTTTGGGTTTCCCGCGCTTAGTCATTCGCTGGAAAGGCGAACGTAAACGACAGTTGGCCTACTTCCGTGCTCAACGTCTTGGCTTTGTGCATATAGATTCTCAACCAAACTGCCGGCCCCTTCGCTCCTTCCGGCTTTCACCGGCTATCGGCGCTACTATGGGCGGCTCTGACTCCTCGCAGCCCCTCACCCCTCAGTTCCCCTATCGGGTTCGGTTCCCAATACCCTGTCCACGGTGGCAGAACGAGCTATCCGTCGAACATTCCGCGGGCATTGAGAGCGTTGAGGTCTCCCTCGGTCACGCGCGCTTCTATTCCAACCATCCCGACGCCAACCACGTTACAGGTTCCTGTGTAGGGCTTCGCCATATCTCGCAAGCTCGCCCACCTGTCCCGCCGAATCGCGTTCATGTGCATTTCGGGCTAGTCTTTGCCTCCGACCCTTCACCGCCTGCCTCACGGCCAACGGATGTCTTCGACTACTGGGGCATGAAAGCACACAGGTGCCCCGGCGGGATTTAAACCCGCTAGATGCGTGCGCTGCAAGGCGCACGAGAATGTCCTTCGGACAACCCACGATTTTCATCCACAATAAGCGGGTGGATCGAAGTTTCATGATGACTGTGATGAAAATGATGAAGAGTCGGACCAGTCGGACAGGGCAGTTCTTTCGCCGTCGTGGCGCAAAAAAAGCCCGGGACGGTGGTCCCGGGCTTCGGCAGGCGTGCCGAAGGGCAATTGGTGTGCGGCAGAGGGGGCGTCGTTGCCTGGTCCTTGCTCAGGTTATCGATTCATGTCGTATGAGAACAGATGATCCCATTATACTATGGACCGTTCGGATTGTCAAGGCCACGGCGAAAACGCAATGGACTGATTAGACGGGCTGGATTGCGGCTCTCGTAGGGTGGTTGACACGCTCGACGATGTGCCCCGGGGACGAGATTGTGCATTTTTTCTTGCAAAGCGCCAGCGACGATCGCGGCGACACCCCCGGCCCCGTGGCGCGTGCACGCGGAAGAGTGCAACAATTGCCACATATCACGGCTGCGTCCGCTGGTCCATAGCGTCCATAGGGTCGATAGGGTCCATACTGCCCATCCAGGCGTCCGAGATGAACGCTTGCTCGAAGGGCGATGAGTCAGACGTAGTCGACCCGCGACTGAATTCGTAGGCTGCCACAACCCACGATTTTCATCCATAAGCGGGTGGATTGAAGATTCCTTGATGATTCACCGGCGATAGGTCCATGCTTCGTGGTCTGACGCCGCCCGCTGGTCGAACAATTGCCCGACCTGGCCACACCCGGCAAACAAATCAGCGGCCGGTCTACGGGAGACCGGCCGCCGATGCAATGGTTGCCGTCAAGAGAAACTGCAGAGGAGCGGTTTCATGCTCTTGACATTCACAATTCTAGCTTATGGCAGTACCGTGCTGTTGCTATACACGTCGTTAATGGCCTGGGCGCAGCTCTCGCCATTTGAGTGCAGGGGATAGCTGGTTGGGTCGCCGTAGCCGGTATAAGACGAGACCCAGTTGGGATCGAAGCACCAATCCTGGGCATCGGACTTGTTCGCCGGGATGTACAGCGGATTGCCGCCGGAGGCGAGATTGTAGTAGTCATTGGTCGCGACGACCATGCGGATAAAGTGTGCGTGCCCATCAACGAACACGAAATTCTCGAGGCCGTTATGTCGGAGCTGCGTGCTCGAAATGAGGACCGAGGTCGGAGTGCCGACTACCGGGCCACCGCCAACAGCCCACTTCAAAGCGGCATCGCTCGCAACCGAAGCGTCCTTCTTCGTATCCGCATCGCCGAACGCAACCGTACTGGCCGGATTGACGATCTTCTCAAAAAGCCGTCCCGGTCGCAGGGTATTACCGCCAGCGTCGTTTGTCTGCACACCGAGCAGGCCGTAACCGCCGTCGGTGACGAAGCCGTCGTCGTAGCCATAACCCAGGCACATGCCGGTCGGGTTCAAGTCGTCAAAACAGTCGTACGGATCATTGCCGGTTGCGGTCGTCACATCGTTGGCCGACGTCGTTGCCGAGAACTGATCTGTGCGATCGGGGCACAGGAACAGGTGCCAGTCCTTCACATACGGCATCAGTAGATAGTACCAGGTGGCGTAGGCCTTCTTCTTGCCGTCGAGGCCGACAAACTTTGTCTTGTCGACTGTCGGCGTCATATCATCAAAGTCCTGAATATACTGGTAGAACGCCAACCCGGTCTGCTTGCAGTTGTTCAGACAAGCGGTCTGGCGGGCCTTTTCACGGGCCTGGGCGAACACGGGGAAAAGTATTGCCGCGAGAATCGCTATAATGGCGATGACGACAAGAAGTTCAATAAGGGTAAATCCCTTTCGAGTGAAAGATCGCATGCTGTCGGGCTCCTTTTAGAATAGTAAAGATCATTGACCGTCGGGTACGTTGAAACACCTCTCCATCGGCTCAACGATCGCGCGTTTGACGATCTCCATCTCTACCATGTTGCTGACGGCAGACGGACCGGGGATTGGAAGTGTTTCAAGGAATATGAGACGCTGTAGCGCATCTCTAGTTGCGAATATTATAGCACCAACCGGAACGCGGTCACGTTATGAGATGGTTAAGAGGATGTTAACATCGCGTTAAATATCTACCGTCGTGTATTTACTCTCATCGTTAACCAGATGAGTCATTATGAATCTTCGATCCACCTGTTTATGGATGAAAACCGTGGGTTGTCCGAAGGACATTTACCCTGGCAGCCCACGAATACATTCGTGGGTCGACGGTGCAACAATCGCGTACCAGAGCGTCTGCTGATCCCCGACCGTGAACGTCAGGATGCCGCTGGAATACGTCGATGGGACCGTTGAGTGGACGCTGCCGGTCGGATCGAGGGCGTAGACGGTTCGCGGCCCGTTGGTGGCGAGAGAGATCGTAGCCGGAACGGCTTCGGCCTCGACCGGGCCGTGTCCCCAGTGTGAGCCGACGCTGGTTCGGCCGGCATTCCAGACCATTCCCTGGTTCTCTACCCTGCCTACCACGGTAAGAAGAAGGTGGCGGGACGTCGTCAGTGTCCGCGCATCCATCGGCGCCAGCATCAGCGCCATATAGTTGTTGCCTGACGCCGGGAAGGTGTACGTGACAGGACCAAGCGTCAAATTGTGACCGCCAGCGAAACCGGCAATCACCTGGCCGCGAGGTCCGGCCGCCGTGTAAACCGCGTCGCCCCCGAGTTTCTGCAGGGACAGGCGAGTTCCCGCCGGCGACGTTGACGTGTTCGAGACCGTGAAATGCGGAGTCGAGCGCAATGGACTCGTGTCAGGCACCAGCGCCAGCCGTTGCGCGAACATGTCCGGCGGCGTTGTCCAGACCTGGTTGAGTTGCGTATACGCGGCACGGTTCGGGCCGGTCACCGGCAGAGTCATCGTGGCGAGCCCGGGCAAAGGATCGAGGAGGCCCTCGCGGAGCAGCACGGCCGCCGCGGGCAGAAACGCCCACTTGGACGGGTTTGCCGCGACCCCGAAGAACCCGTCGATCTGGTCGTTCGCCACGCCCGCTCCATAGGAACCATAATCAAACAGAAAGATGGCATCCCAATCCTGTGCCGCTGCAAAGCTTGTCAGGACCGGAACAGCCTCGGCCTGGAAGTCGCTCGGCGCCGGATGATTGTATTCGCTGATCGTATACGGCTTGCCGTCCACTCGATACTTCGCAAGGTCGCCCAGTGTTCCCGATCCGCCGTTTGCCAGATCGGAAACCATGCTCGTATTGCCGACATTCCAGTCTTCGGAGTCCCAGGCCCGGTGCGGAAAGGACGGGTGCTGCCAGTAGGCGTGGTTGTCGCAATAGTCCGATCCAAGCTCCCGGCGCACCGATGTCATGCCGCCGTATCCCATCTGCGATTCGGTGATGCACGCCCGCGCCCCGAGCGTCCCCTTCACATAGGTCCGCATCTCGCCGGCATACGATTGTTCCGTGTCTGCCAGGAACGTGATCCAGTCAAGACGCTGCCGGGGTGTTCCGCCATCTCCTGCCAGCATGGGGATATTGGCCGCCTCGATCGTCTGGCCGGCTTGAAGTCCGGCCCCCGGATCTCCGGGAGAGACCGTCAAACCCGCAATCCACAGCGTACCCGTCTGCTTGCCGAGCAGGAAACTCACGCGGCAATGTCCGGGAACGACATCGTGGGCGGTGAAAACGTAGTGGTAGTTCTGCCAATCCGTGGTCAGGGGTAGGCCGGTCGAAAGACCGACACCGTGCCAGTCGGCCTGGTCGATGCTTGTATAGACGCCGATCTGGCGGGCCGCATCGGCTTTCGCCCGAAAGTTCACGGTGTATTCGGCCCCTTCCTGAAATGTGAGCCCGTCGATCTCCGCCTGCGTGTGCCACTCGGTTCCGTCGGCTGCGGCCACGTTCACTGTGATGTCCCTGGCTGTCTGATCCGCGCCAGCGACAGGTGCCAGAGTCCCCTGCGTGCCGTGCAGCTCGAGAACCCACTCGGACGCCGGTGTGACGAGGCTGGGGCCGACGGGTGTTGCGCCGGCTCCCCAACCGGACCGCAATGCGTCGGTCGAACTGTACTGGCGTGCAAGCCAGGCGTTCCACAGCTCTCCCAGCTCTCCCAGAAACGGCTCCGGAAGCCGGTCGAGACCGCGGCCCATCCCCTCCCAGATATTGCCGGTCAGGGAGTTCTCGTTATTGATCTCGATCAGCGCGACGCCCGGATCGGCCGTGTAGGCGCGATTTGTGTACGGGTTGACGTGAGTCAAAAGCTGGCGTGCGTACTCCTTCTGCAAGGCGATCATCGTCGTGTCGAACTGGTCAACCCGCTTGTCGAAGTCGAACGGAATCTGTTCCACGCTCGTTGGGAAGCCGTCGGCCGCGGAGAACTGTCGGGAAACGTGCAGGTTGATATCGACGTAGACGCCGTGCTTCTCGAACTGGTAGACGAGGTAATCGAGCCGGTCAAGCTGCGTGGCGCTGATATGGCGATGGTCGGACGCGGTCATGTCCCAGAGGGACCCCTTCGAGTCCCAGGTGTTATCCATATGGTGAAGGCGGACCAGGTTGATACCGTACTTCGCAATCCTTGCAGCCACCTTCTCGGCGTCGGCATGTGACGGGAAGCAGGACACACCCGCAAAGCTGACGGCCAGGAAGCGCACCCGCCGGCCGTGCGCGTCGTAGAAGTGGCCGCCTCGCGCCACGATCGGCTCAATGTCGAGGTTGAGGAAAGAAACGTCCGTCGCAACTCCGTGTTTTGCATCGTCCCAGGGAATGACAAAAGGGAACGACACCGGCGTCTGCGCCGCAGCGACCGCGGCCGCCGGGGATACGAGCACCCCGGCCGCAAGCGCAACGCAATAGAGCCCTAATAGTATGTCCTTGCGCACGATATGGACCTCCCTCGACCGAAAATGGCTATCATTCGCCCTTTCGCGGCCGAGCGGAGTTTGTCCTTCTTATCTACACGTGGAACCGCGATGACGGTCGAAAAATCACGACGACTTCGGACGGATCAAAAAACAGTCGCCGGTTCCTTACGGAAGTGCTCGATGACGATGGTCGTGCCGATAGCCTCGGTCAACAGGTAAACCCGGTCTGCGGTGTGCAGCATGATCTTGAATCCGTGCCCAAGCGAGGCCTTGGTGCTGTAGCCGACACTCAAGGTGGCCTGCGGCAGTTCCTCGATGGGAATCCCGGCGCCGTGATCGGTGACCCAGACCTGGATCGTGTCATGGCCGTCCGTGCCGATGCGGGCCGATCCTCCCGCGGCGTGCACAAGTGCGTTCATGCCCGCTTCGCCTGTCGCCGTCACCAGGTCCATGATACGGGATTGCTCAAAATGCATTTCGACGGCAAGGTCACGAACGGCGTGGCGCAGCGGCGAAATTTGCGATGCGTCCACCAGCGGAAACTCGCTGCCTACCTGGCGAAGCCTGGCCGGAAGCTCATCCACCGTCTGGCACAGGTGAAGCCGCCCTTCCGTTACGCTCGATAATACATCGTGCAGAAAGGCGCGGTGGCTCGCCTCGATCTGGCGGGAGATGCGATTCAGGCGGGCGTTTTCTACGGCAAGCCATGTCCGGTCGGCGACCGCTTCGACCAGCGCAACCTCGTCCTCGGACCACTCGCGCGGGACTCGCTGCTGCACGGTCAGGGTCGCCACTTGCTTCCCATAGTTCATGACCGGAACATTCAAGCATGCACCGATCATGAGCGGCCCATAGGTAGCGGTGTGGTAATCCGCAGTTCGGTGGTCTGAGCGCGTATCGCCGATCGCGACCGTGCGGCCGGTCGCAAGCAGATCGCGCACCTCCGGGCCGAAGTCCCCTCGTGCGTACGTCCCCGCGATGCTCGGCACCCCGTATGCATAATCACGATAGATTGCCAACGAGTTGGTGCGCCAATCGATTTCGACGTAGGCGCAGCGATCCGCTTCCAGGTGCCGGCCGAGAGATTCGACCACTTGCCAGAGCAGTTCCTCCGATTCCTGAACGGTATGCATCCGCGAGTTGAGCTCCAACAGGAATCGATGAGCCTTGTCGAGCCGCGCCTGCTTCATCGTGGTCTCCGCCAGCATTCGGTAGCGCGTTTCCGTTTCACGAAGAGCGGTTTCCGTCTGCACCTGTTCGGTAACGTCCTTGACGACAATCACGATCCCGGCGGCCTCGTTCCGGTATTCGGCCGGATAATACGAAACAAGCACGTGGCGCTTTGCGGGAACAGGAGCGCCTGCGGAGAACTGCGCCCAGGTGAGGTTCGGATGCGCGGTGGCTGCGTCCATGGCGACCGTATCGCGTGTTAGCGGAATCTCGATAATCGACTCACCGCGCAATGCGCGTTCTACGTGGCCTGACACGGTTTTCCAGTAGCGTGGACCGAGCACTTCGGCCATCGTTCGTCCGACGAGGTCATGCGGGCGCACCCCGTTTAACCGGGCCAGCGTTCCATTGACACGTCGAAACCGTAAATCGCGGTCGACGTAAGCGAATCCGCCCAGACCCGCCGCGAGTACGCGCTCAAGTACGTCGAGTGTAGCGTCGATGTCTGGTCCGAGGACGAGACGTCCCGGGCGTGTCGGCTGGTCCGGTTCCGGTCCCATGCTCTGGTTTGGCGGCGGTACGGTCATTATGAGCGGTCTCGCGTAGGACATCACGGAGTATTCTCCTTCACTTTGCTGGATCATTCACGATAATAAAAGAGCGGACAACCACCCTTTTCTCGATTATTCATGAATCATCCTTGCCCGCAGCAGCATCGAGCGTCCCGCTATCGACTTCTATGCTGCCGGATTCAGCACGCTCGAAGCGCGCCGCAGCGCACACTCCCCTGCGGGAACGTGGCTGAAACGATACTCCCGTCAGATTAATAGGCCTGTCTGCCTGCTAACGATCGATATTTCTGCCCTATTGCTGATTGTATCATGGTTTACGCGCTGCGTGCAAACGCTTCCTTACTATATTTTTACGCAGCCCTTGCCCCCAATCGGCCAAAACGCTGACCGATTTGACGGCAAAGTGTGGGTACACTGTACGATACTGCGGAATATCCCGACACGACGGGAAGCGGGCGGAATTCAGTCGCCAGAACGATCGGATTGGGGGTGGACATGAAGCCTTTAAATTCAGGAGGGGATGAATAATGCGATACCGTACGGAGGACCTGCGTAACGTCGCTCTCGTTGCGCATAGCGGGTCAGGGAAGACCTCGCTGCTTGAGGCGCTGCTCTATGTCTCGGGCGCCACGGACAGGCAGGGTAAGGTGGAAGACGGCAACACCGTCTCCGACTACGACCTCGAAGAAATCCGCCGCAAAGTAAGTATACATGCGACGGTTGCTACCTGTGAATGGGACGGCGCCAAGATCAACTTTATCGATGTGCCCGGGTACCCTGACTTTCTGGGTGAGGTCGCCGGCGCTATGCGAGCTGTCGATGGCGCCATTTTCGTGACAGCGGCACAGGCCTCCGGAGTCGATGTCGGCTTCGAGGCTGCCTGGCAATACGCCCGCCGCGAGAAAATTGCCTGTGCGGTCTTCGTCAACAAGATGGACAAGGAGAACGCGGAGTTCTTTCGTCTCGTGGACAACCTGCGGGCGCGTTTCGGCAAGGCCATTGCCCCGGCGGAGATCCCCATCGGCAACGCGCTGGATTTCCACGGCGTGGTCGACCTGGTTCACCGCAAAGCCTATGCTTTCGTGCAGGGCGAGAAGGTGGACCATCCGGACGGAATACCTGCCGAGCTCGACGAGACCGTGCGGACCTACCGCGAGCAGCTCATCGAATCGGCGGCGGAGAATGACGACGAACTGATTGAGAAGTATCTGGGCGGCGAGGAACTCACGAACGAGGAGATCGAGCGTGGTCTTCACGCCGGAATGTCTGCCGGCAAGGTCGTGCCGGTGCTTTGCGGCGCCGCCGTCAAGGACATGGGCGTGCGCGTGCTGCTCGACCTGATCCGCGCCGAATTCCCCCACCCCGGTGAACACCGGCCCAGACACGGCGTGAACCCGCAAACCGGCGAGGAGGAGGCTCGGAAGGGTGTTGACAAGGAGCCCTTCAGCGCACAGATTGTGAAAACCATCTCCGACCCGTACGTCGGCAAATTAAGCTGCTTCCGTGTCTTCTCCGGCACCGTTCGCTCCGACAGCTCCGCCTATAATCCCCGAACCGGTCGCGACGAGCATATTGGGCACTTATTCTTGGTACGAGGGAAGCAGCAGATACCGGTCGATGAGGTGGGAGCTGGCGACATAGCCGCGGTCGCCCGCCTCGCCGAGTCTCGCACCGGCGACACACTGTGCGATCGGTCGAAGCCAATCCAGTTTGATCCGATACAGTTCCCGGAGCCAGTGTACGCACAGGCCATCCAGGCGCGCAGCAAAATCGATGAGGATAAACTGGGAACGGCACTGCGACGTCTCGAAGAGGAGAACCCGTGCTTCGAGCTTCGACGCGATCAAGAGACCGGGGAGTTGCTGCTGGTAGGCACCGGCGAATTGCAAATCGATGTTCTCATCGAGCGGCTGAAGCGCTTCGGTGCATTGGTCGACACCCGCGAGCCGCGCGTGGGCTATCGCGAGACGATCGCGGGGTCAGCTAAGGCCGAGGGGAAGCACAAAAAGCAGAGCGGCGGTCGCGGCCAGTTCGGCGACTGCTGGATAGAGGTTGAGCCGCAGCCACGGGGTGAAGGGTACGCCTTTGTGGATGCCATTGTCGGCGGGGCTATCCCGCGCAATTTCATCCCGGCGGTTGAAAAGGGTATCTGCGATACTATGGCGCGCGGAATCATTAGCGGAAACCCCGTAGTCGACATTCGGGTCAAACTTTATGATGGGAAATACCATGATGTCGACTCTTCCGAAGCGGCATTTAAGATGGCCGGCAGTCTCGCCATACAGAACGCCGCATTGCAGGCCAAGCCGGTCCTCCTTGAGCCGATATCGAGCGTCGTGATCATCGTCCCGGAAGACTACATGGGCGATGTCATTGGAGACCTGAACTCACGGCGCGGCCGCGTTCTCGGTCTCGAGCGCCAGGCGGAAGACGAGGAGGCCGGAATACCGTCCGCGCAGGTTGTTCGCGCCACCGTCCCGCAGCGCGAAATGCTTCGGTATGCCATCGACCTCCGGTCGCTCACTCGCGGACGGGGGAACTTCCACGCGGAGTTCTCTCACTACGAGGAGGCGCCGGCCATCGTGCAGCAGGAAGTCATTTCGGCCGCAAAGGCCGCCGGCTTCGCTGCGCACGAGGAGTGACATTCAACAGCCCCTCCCGCCACGTCGGGCCCACCAAGTGGTCCGAACGGGTCGAGAGGGGCTGGGAACCACCCGCGTCGTGAACGAAGATGTGAATTCGATTCGTTTCAACACCCACCTGGCCAAACTGCGACCGGATGAAGTGGTAGGGACATGAATGATTAGGAAGTGCTCTTGGAATCGTA
>JBKQWH010000257.1:0-5720 GCA_052139635.1 Capsulimonadaceae bacterium | reverse complement strand
ACCGTTCCCGGACAGTCGCTCGAGGACGTATTCCGGGAGACCCGCAAGGCGGTGGACTCCATCAGCAGCGGGCAGCAGATCCCCTGGGAGGATTCTTCCCTCGAAGCCCGCTTCTGCTTCCTACCTGCCAATCAGGCCCCATCGGTGGTCACGCCGGTCGTCAACCCCCTTGACCCGATGGGCCATCTGCGCATTGAGGGGATACTGGACAGGGCTCGGATTACGCTCGACGGCAAAGTGCAAGCGGGCACAAATATCGACGTCGACCTGCGAGGCGCCCGGAGCAAGTCGGTCAAGCTGGTTGTCGTGGCGGACAAGTACAAGACATTCATGGCCACCGTGCCGCTGCAATCCGGCGTCACGACGGACCTACCGATTACGCTGTACCCGGAGCCCGGGTCGCCTGCGTTTCCATCAAAGTCGAAGATCAACCCGATCGACGGCGCTGAAATGGTCTATGTTCCAGCAGGCGAGTTCATGATGGGCGAGGGCGATATGGCCGATGCGCCGCCGCACGAGGTCACCCTGGATGGCTACTATATTTACAAGAACCTTGTCACTGTTGCGATGTACAAGAAGTACTGCGACGCCACTGGCCGAGCGATGCCTGCGGCGCCGCCCTGGGGCTTCGATGAGGAGGACTACCCGATAGTCAATGTCTCTTGGGACGACGCCAACGGGTATGCCCGCTGGGCGGGCGTGTCGCTCCCAACGGAGGCGCAGTGGGAAAAGGCGGCCCGTGGCACCGACGAGAGAAGGTTTCCCTGGGGGAACGTCTGGGACCCGTCGAAATGCCGTCACTCAAACAGTTCCGCCGGCGATGCCGGAAGTCCGGCAGCCGTCGGAAGCTATCCGGGGGGTGCGAGCCCATATGGCGCGTTGGACATGGCAGGCAATGTATGGCAGTGGTGCTCGGATTGGTACGACGATGGCTACTATAACCGATCCCCGGACACGAACCCAGCAGGACCACCCGCCGGCTTTGAGCGCGTGTTGCACGGAGGGTCGTGGTACTATAACGTCGCAGATGACTTCAGAATCTCGTGCCGGTTCCATGTCAACCCGACTAACTCGTACTTCGGCCTCGGATTCCGGTGCGTGTCATCCGCGGTGCATGAATGAGCCAATGGTCTGAATTGTGACTGCGGCGATGGCATGAGATTCTCAATTCCATGGCCGGTGCCTTCGCTCGATACGAACCACCATTGTACACGGGATATCAGGCGCCAAACCGTCCACAACGTTCGCCAATTCCAGCGCCTGCCGGCCAGCGATCATACTCTCCCCAGTAGATGCCTGCCGGTTGGGAACGCTGGTATAATAGTCGAGTAAACGGCAGTGAGTACAAGCACGGGGGTACGGAGCGTAACATCATGCCATCCTGTCATCGGACGCATCACAGTTCCAACCGGACCCGGATGAGGTTCCTCATCCTGGCGCTTCTTCTGGCCATGCTTCCGACTATCCCGACCGGCGCCCAGACCTCAGCCATGGACCTCGTCGAGACCCCGATTGCCGACGCGCCCTCCTACGCCAAGTACGCCTTAGTCATCGGCGTCACCGACTACGACTCCTGTGCGCGCCTGCATGTCTGCAATAACGATGCAAGGGACTTCGCGGACCTCCTCAAGAGTCACTTTGGTTTCGAGAACGTGGTGCTGATGACCGACGACCCCTCAACCGACCCGAGCCTGCGCCCCACTCAGCGACACATCACAAAGGCCCTGAACACCATGTATTCGGGGATCATCGGCGGCAAGAGCGAGGTGGTGTTCTTCTTCAGCGGGCACGGGACGCGAGCCAGCGATGCAGCCGGCGCCGACACCGATTGGATCGTTCCCGAAGACGGCGACCCCTCCGACGTACCCGGCACGTGCATTAACTACGACGCCATCCGCCAGCGCCTGGCCACCCTGCTTCCGCGCCGGGTCTTGTTGTTCACCGACGCCTGCCGCAGCCTGCTGGGCAACAAGAGCCTGGACAAGAGCGGCTTCGGCAAGGGACTGCACTCCGTCAACCTCGGGCCGGAGTTTGCGCAGTTGCAATCGTGCCTCCCGACCGAGACCAGCCTGGAGGGCCTTCCGGAGGATTTCCCGGAGTCCGTTTTCACCCACTATCTGATCAAGGGCCTCTCCGGCGATCCCGACGCCGTCGACACTGACACCCAGACGATCACCTTCGACAGCCTCAAGCAGTACGTCCAGTACTCCGTCCACGAGTACGCCGCCAAGCTTAACTCCGTCCAGACTCCCGACGGCAGCGCCACTCTCGGCCGGATGGAACTGGCAAAATACGGCCCGGACACTCCGACGACGGTGACGCCCGCCGTTAAGCCGGACGACCCGATGGCCCATCTTCGCATAACGGGCGTTCCGTCCGGGGCAACAATCACGCTGGACGACGTGCCGCAGTCCGGCCCGAATATCGACCTGGACCTGCGCGGCGCCGACAGCAGGTCGGTGAAACTCGTGGTCGTTGCCGACAAGTACAAGACGTATATCGCCACGGTTCCGCTGCAACCCGGCGTCACCACGGACCTTCCTATCACGCTCGATCCGGAATCCATACCTGTCATCCCGCTACCGTCGTCTCCACCGCCGCAGACCGCGCCCAAGACGAAGGTCAACCCCATCGACGGCGCCGAGATGGTGCGCGTACCGGCAGGTCCGTTCCAAATGGGAGACATTAACCGAAGCGACAATCCGGTTCATACAGTAACGCTTTCCAGCTTCTATATCTACAAGAACGATGTCACCGTGGCAATGTACAGAAAGTTTTGCTCTGCCACCGGCCGCGCGATGCCTCCGGCGCCTCCATGGGGATGGGGCAAGAGCAGCTATCCCATTGTGAATGTCACCTGGAACGATGCTCAGGCGTACTGCGACTGGGCCGGCGTTCACCTGCCGACCGAGGCGCAGTGGGAGAAGGCTGCCAGGGGCACAGATGGCCGCCTGTACCCGTGGGGCAATCACTGGGATCCGTCCCGGTGCGCGAACTCGGTTTCAGATACCAACCTGTCGAGTCCTACACCTGTCGGCTCCTACCCCTTCGGTGCAAGTCTATACGGGGCAATGGATATGGCCGGAAACGTATTTAACTGGTGTTCGGATTGGTACGATGCGGACTACTGTAATAGCGACCATGGTAGCGATCCGGCCGGCCCTGACAGCGGCGCCTTCCGCGTCCTGCGCGGCGGCTCCTGGGTCAACGTTAGCTCGGACTTCTTCCGTTCGTCGATCCGCTTCGACTTCTCGCCCGACGACTACTACGACTTCTGCGGGCTGCGCGGCGTGGCGACTGAACCATGATGTCGATGATGCAATGATAGACGATGATCTTAACGCCAGGAGCCGGTAAGGGCGTATCCGGTCCGAATCACCATAGCCCATCACTTAATGATCTACATGGTTCAGACAGAGGGACGGGGTGTCCGCATCTGATGGCCTGAGCGGGTATGAGTCCATCGCGCCCGGCGTCGTATCGGCCGCAACGGACGCCGCTATAATGATTGAGTAAACGGCAATGAGTACGAGCACTTGCGTACGGAGCGTAACATCATGCGATCCAATCATCGGACGCACCACAGTTTGCTCATTCTGGCGTTCCTCATGGCAATGCTTCCCGCTATCCAGACCGGCGCACAGACGTCAGCTAAGGACCTCGTCCCCGCCCGAGCGGTCAGTAGGCCGCCAAAGACGAAGGTCAACCCCATCGACGGCGCCGAGATGACCTACGTGCCGGCGGGTCCGTTCCAGATGGGAGACAGCGACCGGAGCGACAATCCGGTTTACTCGGTAACGCCTTCCAGCTACTATATCTACAAGAACGATGTCACCGTGTCAATGTACAGGAAGTTTTGTGCGGCCACCGGCCGCTCGATGCCGCCCGCGCCCGCCTGGGGCTGGGACAATGGAAGCTTTCCAATTGTGAATGTCACCTGGAACGATGCGATGGCGTATTGCCACTGGGCCGGCGTTCACCTACCGACCGAGGCGCAGTGGGAGAAGGCTGCCCGGGGAACGGATGGCCGCCGGTACCCGTGGGGAAATGACTGGGATCCGTCCAGGTGTGCAAACTCGGCTTCGGTGAAGAACCTGTCGAGCCCGATGCCTATCGGCTCTTACCCCTCCGGAGCAAGTCCATACGGAGTAATGGATATGGCCGGCAACGTCTGGAACTGGTGTTCGGAATGGTACGATCCGTACTACTTCCCGAGCGACCACGGAATCGATCCCGACGCGCCTTGGTTCGGCACCTACCGCGTGATACGCGGCGGCTCCTGGAGCGACTCTAATGCGGTCTACTTTCGCGCGTCGGTCCGCAACTTCCTTGAGCCAAACAACTACATCGACAATATCGGTCTGCGCGGCGCGTCGTCTGAACCATGATGTCGATGATGAAATGATCGACTATGATCTTGGCAGTTCAGACAAACAAACGGACATAAGAAAGAGTTAACCATGCCACACCTTTTCGATCCATTGACACTGCGCGGCGTGACGCTGCGTAACCGAGTCGGCGTGTCGCCGATGTGCCAGTATAGCGCCGTTGACGGGACGCCCACGGACTGGCATCTCGTTCACCTGGGGTCCCGGGCCGTCGGCGGGGCAGGTCTGGTGATGGTCGAGGCCACCGCGGTCGAGGCCCGCGGCCGGATTTCGCCGGGCGACGCCGGCATCTGGTCCGATGCGCATATCGAGCCGTGGACGCGCATTGCGCGCTTTGTCGCGGAAAACGGCGCGGTTCCAGGGATGCAGATCGCGCACGCCGGGCGTAAGGCAAGCACCGGACGGCCCTGGGAGGGCGGTGTCGGAGTGGCCGATTCCGACGGCGGATGGTCGCCGATAGGGCCCAGCACCGATCCATTTGCCGGCGACTACCGCGTGCCACGCGAGATGACGCAGGCTGACATTCAGGACGTTCAGGCCGCGTTCGTGCAGGCGGCGATC
Source organism: Capsulimonadaceae bacterium (assembly GCA_052139635.1). GTDB lineage: Bacteria > Armatimonadota > Armatimonadia > Armatimonadales > Capsulimonadaceae > JBKQWH01. The sequence continues at coordinate 771 of JBKQWH010000257.1, read as the reverse complement.
CGCGCCAACCAGGCGGGATTTCAGCTCCTGGAGATCCACGGCGCCCACGGGTACCTCGCCCATACCTTCCTCTCGCCGCTCACAAACCACCGCGCGGACGAATATGGAGGCACGTTCGACAATCGAGTTCGCTTCCTGGTCGAGACGGCCTGCGCCGTACGAGCGGTTTGGCCAGAGGATAAGCCACTCTCGGTGCGTCTCTCGTGTACCGACTGGGTCGAAGGCGGATGGGACCTCGATAGTTCCGTCGAGCTGGCCCGCCGCCTGGGGGCCGAGGGCGTCGATCTGATCGACTGCAGTTCGGGAGCCATTGCGCCGGGCATCAAGATCCCGGTCGGCCCCGGATATCAGGTCCCGCTGTCCAGCGAGATTCGTGAGCGTGCCGCCATTGCCACCGCGTCGGTCGGGCTCATCACCGAGGCCGTTCAGGCGGACACGATCATTCGGAGCGAGCAGGCAGACTTGGTCCTGCTCGCACGCGCCGAACTACGCGACCCCTACTGGCCTCTGCGCGCCGCACGGGAGTTGGGGCAAACCGAACGGCTCGCTCCCCCGGTCCAATACGGCCGGGCATTCTAATGGATCGTCATGCGTATCGAGATTGCAAGTGGACCTTCACGCGCGGCCACTCGGCCGCCGGGATACTGTACAGGACCGTCGCGGATGTTACCGAGAACCCCCTCGCGAACAGCACAGCATCCAGGCGTTCGATGCCGGCGAGCTCGGTGGGTTCGATATCCATCAGCATTACCTACCAGTAATTGTCGAACA
>JBKQWH010000256.1:0-5266 GCA_052139635.1 Capsulimonadaceae bacterium | reverse complement strand
GCTCGATTCCATCGGTGCGTTGACCGATGATCACAAAGAGACGCTTCGGGCAATGGAGCCGAAGCTGGCCTCGATCTACGGGGCGAAGGGTAGTTGGAAGGATATGGTGCACGAGCAGATGGATTTCCCTGACACGCTCCCTGCGAGTATTCGAGCTCATTGGAAAGGGTACTGTGAAGCGGCGAAGCGTCAATATGTTGTCGCCGATCCGGAGGAGTTCGCAATGATGTTCATCGACCAGAACTTTCCGGATATTGTCGAGCAAGGTGGCGGGGGAGAGGAATTCCGGTCCCGATGAACGTTCTTGGCTCGTGTGTTAGGCGCGGCGGAAAGGCGGACGTCAGATGATGCGAGGTAGCCAATGCGTTGTTTGCAAACGCTATCACGACGGAGGATGACCGCCTCCAACCTGTGAGGCGTTTCCACTTGGGATTCCCAGGGTCATTTGGGTAGACGAGCATATTCACGAATACCCGTACCCCGGCGATAATGGGGTTCGTTTCGAAGGAAGAAGCGCAGAAATTGCGCAGGGGCATGCCCAGGTCTTGGCGAATTCACCGGCTGGTCGCAGAGTTGCCAAGGAAGCGGCTCATCTTAATCCAGTCATTCAAGTGTACGACGCGAAGCGCGAAGGAGTATGCAGAGCTGCGGCGTTAGGTGGAAGAGGAGAGCATCAAGAGGTATGGGCTTGAGCCTTGAGTGATGAACGAGCCCGGTTCTTTGAGCTGACAGAGAGGCAATTTACTCGCCTGGCCGCCGCCCTATCTTAACTTAAGTGTACTTGTGACGTGAAATGACGGCATCGTCTATGCGGGTCGCCATCGTCGCGATAGTCCGAATGATCATAGTCCATCATGTACTCATTTACATCATGGTTCAGACAAGCGCCTCGCGCGAAGAGTATCCGGCCCAACACGCGGTAAAATGGAGATACCATCGACTTTGAAACGCCCGAGATGAACAGGGACCCCGGAGGCCGCACATGACGATATCAGAGATCATGCCATCCTTGAGCGAACTGGATCGCAAGAGCAAACTCGACGCGGTTCAGTTTCTGGTGGCGGAACTGGCCAGCGAAGAGACCGGACTCGGAATTGCAACGGATGTGGCTTCTAACACGCACGACCTCGACGCCGACGTCGAGAAGGCAATCGAGTTTTATCGCACCAGTCTCCGGGAACTGCTGGAGCCGGAGCACAATGGGGACCATGTAGCAATCCACGTTCCTTCCGGATCGTACCTAGTTGATAAGTGGGCCGGGCAGGCCAGCAGGGCGCTCCGTGCGAAGCATCCCGAAGGGGGTGGCATCGTCGTGCACAAAATCGGACCGGCGGATTATGGTCTCGTCGCCCGCATGAGAGGTGAGCGACCTAAGTGAGCACATCCGCTTCAATATTCGGAGAGGTCAAGCGATTTCCATGGGTCACTCTGTCGCTGGTGACGCTGGGTGGCACCAGATCAGTCGAATTCCTGGTGGACACAGGATTAGATGGCGAAGTCGCGGTGCCATGGACCTTTGAGAGGCTTATTGGACCGCCATCAGAGAGTCGAACAGTTCTGTTCGCGAACGGACAGCTTGAAACAACCGGCGTCGCGGATTGCCAACTAACCTGGGGCAACCACATCGTCACGGTCAAGGCGATGTACATCAAAGGCGAAACATCACTCATCGGCGTCGAATTGCTTCGAAATCACCGATTGACCGTCGACATGGAGGACGGTGGCGAGGTGAGCATCGAGGAAATTTAGATCCCCGACAGCGGTAACTGACGAGAATTTCGGCAAGGCAAGGCGATAACAGGCAACAGCCGCTCTTCGGAGCGGCTTTTTTCATGGGAGGGTGAGATGTTACAGACGATACTTGAGAAAGTCATGGGGCGGAGGGCGGTGTCGAGAGGGAAAGAGCCCGGCCGGAGTTGGACGCCGGAGCTGTCGAACAAGAGCAATGTCGACAGCGAGATCACGCCGGCGGATTTGAGGAATGCGCCGCAGCCGGCGTCGACGGAGCGGGAGTTGGAGCTGGTCAATCTGGTGATGGCGCGCTTTGAGGATTCGAGCAAGGCGCGCCGGATTCATGAGCGGGAATGGCTGTTGTGCACGGCGTTCGAGCGCGGCAATCAGTGGGTGGAGTGGAGGGATGCGACGAACCGGCTGGAGTCGCTGGTGGACCCGAACGATCCTTATCGGTCTTACGTGACCAGTAACCAGGTGCGGTCGCTGACGACGAAGTTGAAGGCGCGGGCGACGATGTCGAAGCCGGACGCGTCGGTGAAGCCGCTGACGCCGCTGCCGCAGGACGTGGGCGCGGCGGCGGAGGGGCGCGACATCCTGGCGCACTATGACCAGTTGTTCGACCGGCAGCATCAGACGCAGAACTGGGTGGACTGCTGCCTGGCGACGTCGACAACGTTCCTCAAGCTGGTGTGGGACCCGAACAAGGAGGCGTTGACGTCGTTTGTGGACCCCGAGAGCGGCCGCGTCGTGGTGCAGTCGGCGCCGATCGGGGATATCGAGGAGATCATCGTCCCTCCGTTCGAGATGTACGCCGACCCGAAGGCCAGGAGCTGGGACGAGGTCGGCTGGGTGATTCACGCGAAGGTCCGCAGTCTCGCCGCGATTCAGGAGAAGTACGGCGAGCGGGGGTACCGGGTGCGCGGGGAAGTGGCGGGGAGCTCGTCGAGTTCCGGGTACTGGGAAGGCCGGATGGACTCGATCACGGGAGACTCCTACCGGACGACCACGGCGGAGCGGGCGAACACGGCGACCGTGTACGAGATGTGGGAGCGTCCGAGCGCGCGGTATCCGCGTGGCCGACTGATCCGCGTGGCGGGCCGAGTGCTGCTGACCGACCCGAGCGATCTCGTCTGGCCCTATGAGAAACGCGATGCGTTTCCGTTCGTGCCACTCGGGTATCAGGAGAAGTTTGGGACACTGTGGGCGTTGAACGCCGTGCACGACCTGGTGCCGCTTCAGCAGAACTTGAACAACATCCTGAGCCGGCTGATGGACCGGATCAACACGGACAAGCCGACGATTCTGGTTCCGACCGGGGCGGAGATCGGGGTCGATGCGTATCAGAGCAAGCGCAATTTCCAGAAGATCTTCTACGAGCCCGGGATGCCGCCGACGTATCAGGCGCCGCCGCCAGTGAACGGCGAGTGGTTCAACGCGCTGTCGCTGCTGAAGGGGCTGATGGAAGACTTGAGCGGAGTGCACGAGGTCAGCAATGGGGCGGTGCCGCCGGGAATCACGGCCGGGAATGCGATCGAGCTGTTGCAGCAGTCGGACACGACGCAGATGAGCGAATTCGTCGGAAATCTGGAGTCGGCGGCACGGCAACGTGCGGAATGGGAGCTGGCGCTGGTGGCGCAGTTCTACCAGGAGCCGCGGCTGGTGGGGATCTCCGAGGAGGGATCGCCGCAGGCGGCCCTGATGAATGCGCGGTCGTTCGAGAACCTGACGAGTGGCGGCCAGTGCCGGGTGGTGGTGACGCCGGGGTCGGCGACGCCCAAGACGCCGGCGGCGCGGATCCAGCAGTATATGGATATGGCGAAGGCGGGCATGTTCGCGCCGCCGATGCTGCCGGTGCTGAAGATGCTGGTGGACCTGATGGGGCTGGAGCGGTCAGACATACTGACGTCGCGGATCGACTCGGCGATTCAGCAGGTGCAGCAGATGGCGCCGAGCGCCGCCCAGGTGCAGGCGATGAAGGGTCAGCAGGCGCTGCAGCAGCAAGTGCAACAGGGTCAGGCGCAGGCGGCGGCGCACAGTTTGAAGACGAGAGGGGACCTGGCCGTGGTGCAGGCGAAGGCCGAGTCGGAGCGCCAGGCGGACCTGCGGGCCTTCGAGAGGGATCTGATGTTGCAGGCGCACGACAAGTCGATCCCGACTGTGTCGCTCAAGGGCAATCTCGACGCGGTCGGGACGGTCGACGCGGAGCGGTTGGCGGGGCTGATGGGAAGTATGGTCGCGCCGGAGTCGCCGTCGAGCGATTGGGGGACCGAGGCGTTTGCCAGATGAGCGTTGACGATGGCTAGCTGCGCTTCGTGGGCGAAGATATTCGCGTAACGCTGGGGCGGGGCGAGATGCCGGTGAATGAGCGAGTGGAAAAGCGCAAAAATAATTGAGTATAGGACTAGACAAATACATGAACTAGTGCTATAATACGAACATAGGATCTTGACCAGTGAGATCCGTCTGACGGTGGGATGCACAGTGTCGTGCCCTATCCGCGCACCCGGAATGAGGCGCAAGTGTGTCTGCTTTCTCGGGGTAACGCGTGTCAACCTACTCTATGACTTCCTGACGTGAAGGAAGCGCTTGTGAGGCCGCTCTTCGGAGCGGCTTTTTTTGTTGGCCGGGGAACCGGCGGCATACATCCAGAAAGGAAATGAAGACCATGGCGACAAGGAATGAGAGTACGGGCCGGTACGAGAAGGCGGTTGCCGCGTCGCGTCGGGGAGAACGGCGCGAGACGCGGCCGGTTCGGAAGCCGGAAAGTCCCTGTAGAACGGCACCGGAGCGGACGGAACGGCGCGGTGCAGGCGAGTTCAAGGAGCCGGCGGCAGCGCGGGCGAGCCGGGAATCGTACGCGACATTGATGGGATTGACGGCCGGCGAGGAGCGGAAGGAACATCGCCGCGCCGGACGCCCGGCGGCACGAGAGCGGGGCGCCGACGAAGGAACGGGGCGGCGTGGGAGGCGCGCATGAAACTGGGACAGGGGTTCACGCCGGCTCGATCGAGTGGAGCGGATGGAACGGCGTCGATCGTGCCAAGCGACGAGCCGGCGATCATTGACGCCAGCGGTCGGGCCGGGGTGAGAGCACAGGCGATTATCTCGGCCCCGGCGCCATCCGTCCGCATCCCGGGAAAGCCGAATGCAAGACGGAAGTCGCGCTCTGGTATCGACAAAACTGAAGTCGGGCTCGCGGGCGCTGCTGCCGCACAATCGGGCGGCGCGAAATTGCCGCGTCACCGACCGTCGTCGATGGGGTTCGCGCAGATGGCATGGGCTCAGGACGGGGAGACGGTCGTCCCACCGCCGCTCATGGTGCCGCAGCGGCCAATGCCGATATGCGCGGAGGCCGACCCGGCCCCCGACGGATGGCTGAGGGACATTTCGGGGAGCCTGTGGGACGCGAACTGCGTCGCCGGGCTCGAGGTTCTGCGCGAAGACTTCGACGGAACCTCTCGACACAAGGTCGTTGCGCATACGTTGTCCGGACCCAAGACGCTCTTCCTGAGAACGGACGGGCAGGAGGCGG
>JBKQWH010000255.1:0-6068 GCA_052139635.1 Capsulimonadaceae bacterium | reverse complement strand
GATAGTTATCGCGGAACGTGTTGTTCAGCTCGGGATCGAGGGCCTCGAGCAGGGCCGACGACGGGTCGCCCCGGAAGTCCGCGTTTACCTTATCGACCTCATCGAGCATGAAGAGCGGGTTGTTTGTACCGGCCCGCTTGAGGTTCTGGATGATCTGTCCTGGCATCGCGCCGATGTAGGTGCGCCGGTGGCCACGGATCTCGGATTCATCATGCACGCCACCGAGACTGACGCGCACGAACTTCTTGCCCATCGCCCGAGCGATCGACTTGCCAAGACTTGTCTTGCCGACTCCGGGCGGGCCGACCAGACACAGGATCGGCTGCCTCAGGTCGCCCTCCTTCTTGAACTTGCGGACCGACAGGTACTCGAGGATGCGGTCCTTGACCTTCTCGAGGCCGAAGTGGTCCTGGTCGAGCACGGCCTTCACCGACGGGATGTCCAGGTTATCGTCGGTGGAGACCTTCCAGGGAAGCGCGACGAGCCAGTCGACGTACGACCGGGCGACGGTGTATTCCGGGGCGCCCGGGGACATGCGCTGCAGCCGGTCGATTTCCCGGTTCGCTTCCTTGACCGCGTCTTCCGGCATCCCGGATTCGTCCACTTTCTTCCGAAGCTCGTCGATCTCCTCGGTGCGATCGTCCCCTTCGCCAAGTTCCTTCTGAATCGCCTTGAGCTGCTCGCGCAGGTAGTAATCCCGCTGAGTCTTGCTCATCTCCGTGGAAACCTGCGATTGGAGCTTGGAACCGAGTTCCAGCACCTGGATCTCCTTAGTCATCAGGCCAGTGAGGGAGGACATCCGCTCTCGAAGGTCAATGATCTCGAGAATCGCCTGCTTGGCGTCCGCTTCGACCGGGAGGTGCGCGGCGATCAAATCGGTGACGATCCCGGGGTCGTCGATGGAGGTCGGCAGACCGGCAAGCTCGTCCGGAAGCGCTGGTGAGAGCTGGACAATCCGACGGAACATGTCGCTGATATTTCGGCGGTGCGCCTCGACCTCGACGGCGAATTCCGCCGGCACGTCGGGGGTCTCGATCACCGACACCCGCGCCTTCAAGTACGGCTCCTCGGTGAGGATCTCCTCGACCCGCACGCGGGCGATGCCCTGGACGATCATCCGAATGCCGTCCGTCGCCTTCGCCATCATGCGGATGATGACGGCCACGCCAACCGGGTAGATATCCGTCGCCGACGGATTGTCGACCGAAGAATCGCGCATCGCCACGACAGCGATGATCCGGCTGCCGGCGGACACGGCGTCATCGACCAGCCGCACACTGCCCTCACGTCCGACGGCGATGGGGGCGACCAGCACGGGGAAGATCACCGTATCACGCAGCGGCAACAGGCTGAGTTCGTCGGGAATCGGCGGCGTCGCATCGGGATCCCCGTTAATCTGCTTGACAACGTCGTCGTCGACCTCGGGTTCGCGGGTTATGATCTGCGGTCCGGCGGCCTGGGCGGGAGCCTCGGTGTCCTCGATTGAAGCGTCAGTTGTCGAGGAGGACACCAGCCCTTCAGGCCGCGAATCCTCGATCGGTTCCGTCGACGCGGCAACGCCCTCGTTGTTTATCTTGTGGGAGTCATTGGACATTTTCGGCCTCGCCTTCGATCTCATTCAGATCATCGTCGTTGTCGGCATCGCGCATTATGGGAACGACCCTTGTTTCCGGGCACGGCCGCTCAATGCTTTTCTTCGGCAGAATCACGTTCAAAAAGCCGTCCCGATAGCTCGCCGTAATTGAGTCACGGTCGATCTGCAGGCTGCTCGGCAGGCTGATGGACCTTTCAAACGGACCGAAGTATATCTCGAGCTGGTGGCATCGCTGCCGCCCCTCCCGATCGACATCGGTCTCCGCGCGCGTCCCGCTGATTGTCAGCGTACGGTCTCCGGTCGCCAGCGCGACCTGCAGGTCGTCGGCCTTCGCGCCGGCGAGTTCCATCTTGACCACGATGCTGTTCTCGGTCTCGTGGACATCGACCGCCGGCTGCCAGAATCGCCCATGACTGCCCATCGGCAGCGTGAAGAAGCCTCGAAACGCCTCGTCGGACATTTGCTGCATCTCTCGCTCCATCTGGCGAATCAGATCACGATAATCCCTAAACGCCATCTGCCAACCCCTATCCCCTTTGAGTTTGAGTCTGTACCCGCACCTTTGAAACCGGGCGACCCCGCCTGTTATGTCGAGATTTCTGAAGTTTATTGAGTTTAGCACGCTCAATTGGGAAACGTCAAGATGTCAGTGAAAGGTTCCCGGCCGGTTGGCCGCGCGCGCGGCGATGGTCCTTTTCAGCAATCAGTCGAGTGCCGGTATAATACCCGCATGAGCGGCCGCCCGAGTAGCGCCGTGAACCGAATGAATGCTACCATATCTCGGGTCACAAAAGCAATTTTTATACGAGGAACCGCCGTGACCAAGACACTGGTAAGTGATGGGCCATTCGCTTGTTTGATCTCGCTGGTGTACTTCGCCGGATCACAGACACGCTGTCGTCGGAGAGCATCGCCTGCGAGTTGGACGGCGGTCTTGCCGTACTGGTTCATGTCGAAGCCGCGGACCCCGAACACTCGACTTTGACGCGGGATGTCGATCTGATGGTCTACCGCACGGACCTCGAGGGCATACATGCAGTAGCGGCGAGGAACGGATTCCGATTTCGACATTTCGACGGCGAGAATATGCTGCTTTACGCCGAGACGGAGAGCGCCAGAAACGCGGTCCATCTCATCTTCAGCGGGGAGAAAGAGCGGCCCAATCAAGCGACAGCCAATCCTCCCATTGTTCCCGAGACAATGTCCATCCTGGGAAAGGCGGCCAACATTATCCCAGTAGCCGATTTGGTGCGGATGAAGCTGAGCTCGTTCCGCGACAAGGACCGTGTTCATGTTCGAAGCATGGATGCCGCCGGCCTGATCACTCCGCAGGTCGAACAAGCTCTGCCGGCGGAACTTCAAACACGTCTGCAACACGTTCGAGACACGGAATAATGAAGATCCAGTCCCTGGGTTACCTAACCGACTTGATATTCCCACGCTTCGACGGCGAGGTCGTCGACGCGGGCGCCTATACAGTTGTGCGCACGCCGTCCAACCCGACGTTTCACTGGGGTAACTTCCTGCTCTTCGAATATCCTCCTGTTGCGAGTGACCTTGTGCAATGGAAGGCGATTTTTGCCCGGGAGATCGGCCAGCCGGTCCGGTGCTCCCACATTGCCTTCGGCTGGGATCGCCCGGACGGCGCACTGGGCGACATTCAGCCCTTCGTCGACGCCGGTTTCCGTGTACGGGAAGATATCGTCTTGACCGCCAAATCTGCGCTGGAGCCGCACCATCCGAATCCGGAAGTCTCAGTTCGCCCTATCCGGACCGATGCGGAATGGAACCACGTTATCGACGGTAAAACAGCAGACCGCGATCCACGCTTTGGGGAGGCCGGATACAGAACGTTCAAGGCACGGCAAATCGGGCGGTATCGACGGATGATCGATGCCGGGCTCGGGATCTGGTTTGGTGCGTTTCTGGATGATACCCTTGCAGGAGAACTGGGCATCTTCGTCGACGGCGACGTCGGCCGCTATCAATCGGTGGGCACACGCCCGGAGTTCCGGCGGCGCGGCATTTGCGGGACACTCGTCAAGCACGCAGCCGAACACGCTACGCGAGAATGGGGCGTAGGCACCCTGGTGATGGTCGCCGATGAGCACTATCACGCGGCACGGATCTACGAATCGCTTGGCTTTCGGCCGGTCGAGAAGCAGGTCGGTGTGTCGTGGTGGGATAGGGAGTCGTGATTCCCAGCAGCGATCCATGTACCGAGTCTAAGGGCTTAAAGGCCAATCATTGATGCCCTATGCATACGTCCTGGTGGCCGCAGGGTCGATCCTCTGGTGCGCTCCGTTCATCTTTGCAGGAGCAAAACGAAGGGTCCCCTTTCGCGTCGACAGGCGCTCGCGGTGGGGCGTGGCGCTGGAGTGCCTGGGTTACTCGCTGCTCTGGCAGGAGCCCTTTTGGACGAGGTCTCCCGAATCGTGGCGCGTCATTGCCGCGGTTCTACTCTTTGCGCTCGGCTGTGTAGTCTCGTGGACGGGGACGAGAGCGCTGGGCATGCACTTTCGCGTGGACGCCGCTGTCGACGCAAGCCATGAGCTGGTTCGATCGGGGCCGTATCGTTATGTGCGCCACCCGATATACACGTCGATGCTGTGCGTGCTGCTCGGAACCGGCTTGATGATCTCGACGCTCCCTCTGTTGTTCTCTGCCGCGGTTGTGGTGTTTCTCGCGGGCACGGAGATACGGATTCGAGTCGAAGACCGGCTGCTGGAGTCGCAATTGGGCGAGCAGTTCCGGGAATATCGTCGAAGCGTTCCGGCGCTGATCCCCTTCGTGAGTTTCCGAAGGGATTGACAACGCACGCCGCGGTCCCGACGGGGCCCGCTGCATGCCATGTTCGGACTGGCGTCCATTTCCGCGTAGTCTTCTGGTCCGGGCAATTCGGGTAAGATAGCGACGAGGTTCGTTTCTATGCACATTTTGATCATCGGCGCTCACCCCGGCGACGGGGAGATATTCGTCGGCGGAACGGCCGCACTGTGGCGCCGCCGAGGGGACCGTGTCAAATTCCTGTCCCTGACCGACGGGAGCAGGAGCCACTTCGACCGGCACTACGCCGACCATCCCGAGGAACTGGTCCGACGGTGTGAAGAGGAAAGCAGTGCGGCGGCCTCGGTGATCGGCGCCGAGTACGGCAGCCTCGGAGTGCCGGACGGCAGCGTCTTCGTCACCCCCGAACTCACCGAGTTGCTTGTGCGCGAGATACGCCGGTTCGGTCCCGAGCCGGGAACCGGCCCCACACTGATTGTTATCAACCGCCCCTTCGACCGCCCGCGCGATCACGCTCATGGAGCCCAGCTTGTCCTCGACGCAGCCGGCATCTGCGCAATGCCCCTTGTCTGCGCCGACATCCTTGCGCCGTCGCGCGTGCCGACAATCGCCTACTGGCACGACGACTACACCGAGATTGCCCCGTTCGAGGCCGACCTCGTTGTGCCAATCGATTCGGCGCTGGACGAGAAGACCCGCCTGGTCGCGGCCCACGAATCCCAGGTGTTCGAGTGGCTGCCCTACAGCCGCGGGCTCCTGGATCACGTCCCGGTCGATCCCGCTGAGCGCACCGCCTGGCTTCGGCATGGCCGCATCGAGCCGATGGGCGCACGTGTCCGCGCCTACTGCACCAACTCGCTGCACGCCGCGCTGCCGCACGGCCGCTATGCGGAGGCGTTTCAAATCAGCGAATATGGCCACCAGCCGTCGATATCCGAGCGCGCCCAGCTTTTCCCGAGTTCCCATTTCGCATAGGACCGTCGCTTCGCTCCGGCGCGGACTTCTTGCGAAGGGCGTAATGTCCGCCCTCGTCGCTTCGCTCCGGCGCGGACTTCTTGCGGAGGGCGTAATGTCCGCCCTCGTCGCTTCGCTCCGGCGCGGGCTTCTTGCGAAGGGCGTAATGTCCACCCCCGTCGCTTCGCTCCGGCGCGGACTCCGAGGTCACGGTGTCACAACGAGCTGGTTCGAGACCGTAATGCCGGCCGGAACCGTCTGTTTCGCGACTCGACCCGCAAGCGCTTTCTGGTGCATACTGAAGACTTGCCCGCGAAGCCGCACACCCCCGACGCCGGCATCGACGCGGATCGTATCCGGCAAGTTAGCGTTCGCGCGCAGCGCCGTCGTGACGCGCGCCCCGAGGCCCAGTTCCGTGAGCGCAGGCTTCGCTTGAACAACGATCCTGTTAGCCTCCTGGCCAACTGCAGATACGCCGCGAGATACGTTTTGCGAGGTGGTCTGCTCGCTTTTGGCCGAACACCCCGCCCACAACAGGCTGGCTGCCGCCAACAATCCGACAATCGTCCACCGCGTAACCATAGATTGGGTTCCTCTCAGTGGATTTGTTCCCGGAATCCGCAAATCCTAATTTGCCGGAACAACGTCTGCGTGCGCCGCCGAAACGAGGAGGAATTCGCGCGGTGGCAGACGAAACCTGGAGTCGCGAACAGCCCTGTCGCCAGAACCTGGC
>JBKQWH010000254.1:0-11558 GCA_052139635.1 Capsulimonadaceae bacterium | reverse complement strand
TACAAATTACGGAGATATCTCCTATTTGAAGGAATACTCAGTCGGGCCTGGGGGTCGGTTGAAGCTTAAAAGGGATTATGCACCCACGCTCTGGTCGGCGACAAGTCTGGCATTTGACCCTGTTGCACCGTTTGCGTACACGAACACCGAGAAAAAAATAATCGCCTACCGTGTAAGTTGTCGTTGTGGCCTGACAACTATTCAGACGATTGTGGTAGCCTCGAAGGACGAACGCCTCTACGATGTTTTTATTCCGAAGTCAGGGAGGTACCTGTACGTTGAGGGCTACCATTCGCTGTGGGCATACGCCATCGGTCGAACGGGCCGCCTAACGCCCGTAGGGAAACCCGCTGTGCATGCCGCAAATATACAAAACGGGGCCATAACCAGTGCACCCGACGGCCGGTGCTTGTACGTGGCCGCAATCGAGCCAAGTTCGTCGTATCAAAACGGTCGTGGATATTTCGTCGAGCCCGGGTTGCTGTACACATACAGAATCCTTCCAAGTGGAGGCTTGTCGGCTGCAACGTCCACCCCGAAGACCATGGGCATTGACATCGGTCAAGTTGACGTTGGAAGAGATGGCCGGTATATCTACATCAACCTTGATGACAATATCTATGCGGCTTCCATAAGGCGCGACGGTTCCCTGGGCTCGTTGGAAGCGGTCGCAGACAATCTATCTGTTTCGACCTTCGCGTTGGATAAAGACAGCGGCTACCTCTACTATGCGGGACATCAAGCGAACTCCGGCTTAACACTACTCTATCGCAAAATGGCGAGTGGCGGACGCCCCACACGCGCGGAACTCGTCGGAGTTCTGGGCTCAAATCCTCGTCAGATTCTTATCGTGTCGAGATAGTATCCGCGAGTCAGGGGCACGCGATTTCAGCGCCGCAGTTGTTGCCGCTCGTAGAATCCGGTTAATTACAGTACAGTTCAGACAGTTTCCCGCCCGCGTCTACGCGGACGCGGCTGCTGTTGATTATGTCGACGTCCGCAACGAATTGCATCGCAATGCGTTACAGACTAACAGCGTAAGCAATGATTGGGAAGGAATGGGAAGATGCATACTCACACGACACCGACGTCGCGGGTCCGGCCCCGGTGCTTCATGCTCCGAGGACATCATATCCGGCAAGTCCTCTACGCGCTCATCTCGGCGCTGGTGACGGTAACGATCCTGTTCTCAAGTTCCGGCGCGGCCGCACTCCCGGGGGCCCTGGCAATCACGACCAGTCGCGAACTCGCATCGGCGACTCGGATCGGCCCGACAGCGGCTTCGAAAATGGTCACACTGTCGCTGGTCCTGCCGCTGCGAAATCCGGATCAGCTTAAGACGCTGCTTGGGCGGCTCTACGACCCGGCCGATCCGCTCTTCCACCACTTCCTTACTTCCGACCAGTTCACATCGCGGTTTGGCCCCGCGCCGGACCGGGTCGCAGCCGTCGAGGCGGCCGCGCAGGTGGAAGGCCTCCAGGTTCTGGACGTAACGCCCAATAACATGATCATTCATGTGCAAGCGCCCGCGTCGACGGTCAACTCCGTCTTTCACGTTATTCTCAGCGACTATGTTGGTTCGGACGGCGTCCCCTTTATCTCATGCGGCGCAGCCCCGGTGCTCCCCCTGGCCCTGGCGCAGATGCAGGTTTCGGTGGTAGGACTCGACGGGTCGCTCAGGCTCCATCACGACATGCATGTGGTTGGTCGACGGGCCGTGGACAGTGGGTCGACTTCGGAAACTCCCTCTCCGCTTACGGGGAGGGCCGGGGAGGGGGCGAGCTCGGTGCATGCCCGCGCCACTGACTCGGGCGACGAAAGCGTTAATCCGTCGCCGAAGAGCTTGAAGTATTATTCCGGATTCGGACTGCTGCCGTCCGACGTCTATAGTCTCTATAACTGGTCGATGCCGTCGACGGGAGCCGGACAGAACGTCGCTCTGTTTGAGCTCGCAACGTGGACGCCCAACGATATCAGTGACTGGGAATCGAGCGTCCTGCTTGGCGCCTCGACACTGACGCCGCAAGCAGTTGCGGTGGATGGCGTATCCCTTGATCCACTCACGGAAGGATCGGTCGAAGTTACCCTCGACATCGATATGGTGCTGCTGATGGCGCCGGGGATTTCCAACCTGTACGTCTACGAGGCCCCAATTGACGGCGACAATGCGCAGGAAACGCTGGACATATACACGAAGATGGCGACCGACAACACTGCCAGGGTCATCAGCACCTCCTGGGGCTTCAGCGAAGACGACTGGACTCCCTACGAGGACCAGTATGTCATCGACGAAGGCCAGATATTCGAGGAGTTCGCGGCCCAGGGGCAGACTCTCTGCGTTGCGGCCGGCGACGGCGGCGCATATGATGACGGGGGAAGTATTCCCAATGTGGGACTGGAAGCGGCTATGCCCTACGTGCTGTCGGTTGGCGGCACCGACCTGACCGACGGCCCTGGCGAAACCTATATCAGTGAATCCTCGTGGGCTGACCCCAGCGACACGGGGCGCGGTGTGATGGGCACGGGGGGCGGCGGGGGCATCAGCGGCTACTGGCCCATTCCAGCCTTTCAAATCGGGGCGTTTAACCCATTGGTTAACCTGGAGGGATCTCTCTCTAACCGGAATGTCCCGGACGTCTCTTTGTTCGCGGACTACGACGACAACGGATACGAAATCCTTTGGACCGATGTTTGCGGCGCCATTGGCCCGGCCGGAACTCAGTATGAAGTTGACGTAAACGGAACCAGCGCCGCCGCGCCGCTCTGGGGCGGCCTTTTGGCTGCCGTGAACGCCGGCCGGGCATCTGCCGGCGAGTCCGGCCTGGGATTTGCCGATCCGGCAATCTATACACTTGCCGAAGAACCTGCGGCCTACGCGAACGACTTTCACGATATCGACGACGGCAGCAACAACCTGTATTACAGGGCCGTCACAGGCTACGATAATTCGACCGGCTGGGGCAGCTTCCAGGGCGATAACATTTTCAGCGATCTCCTCACCTACGGTACCGGCGCACCCCGTACGCCGGCAGGATTGACGGCGACACCCGGGTACGAGGAGATTGCGCTCTCATGGAATGCATGCACGTGGGCAACCTCCTACAACGTCTACCGCGGGACAACGAGCGGCGGCGAGGGCGCAACTCCCATCGCAACCGCGACCGCCGCGACGTTTGCGGACACCGGCCTTCCAAACGGAACAACGTTCTATTACGAGGTGAAGGCCGTCAACGCGAGCGGACAGAGTGGCCGCTCCGCCGAAGTTTCAGCCACTCCGGGTTCGGCGATACCGCCGCTAGCGCCGGCAGGCCTCGTCGCAGCTTCAGACGTCGCGCAGGTCTTGCTGACCTGGACGGCAAGCGCTGGCGCCACCGGTTACGACGTGTATCGCGGCACCGCGGTCGGCGCCGAAACAGAGATCGTTAATAATGTGACGGCCGCAACGTACCCGGACACGGGACTCGCAAATGGCGTGACATATTACTATTACGTCACCGCGGAGAACGCGAACGGTGCATCCGCACAGTCCAATACGGCTTCGGCGACACCCGAGCCTCTCCCAACTGTCCCAACCACCTTGTCGGCTACTACGTCGAGCGGCGCCATGCTTCTCTCGTGGAGCGGCGTCAGCGATGCAACCTCCTTTAACATCTACGAGGGTACCGCTTCCGGCTGCGAGAACGCAGCCCCGGTGGCGTCGACCTGGCAGAACACCATTCTCATTACCGGCTTGACTAACCTGAAGACGTACTACTTCCGGGTCGCCGGCGTCAACGCGTCCGGGACCGGCGTGATGTCGAACGAGGCGTCCGGTGAGCCCATGCTGGAAACGATCCTGCACCGCTTCGACCCCAATATAGAAGGTTTCGCGCCGACCGGCTTGATCCAGGGAAGCAACGGGGATTTTTATGGGATGACCGGGTTTGGCAGCTATGGTGAACCGGACTTTTATGGCACGTTGTTTGGCATCAATACCGCGGGCGACGTGACCGTCGTGTATGACTTCCTGGTCGGTGCACCACTATATTATTGGTCAGGCGCTGTCGGTGACCTGGTGCTCGGCACCGACGGCAACTTCTACGGCGTGGGAAACGGCGGTTCGACGCTGGGTTATGGCGTGAACGATGCGGGATTTGGCGACATATTTCGCGTGACACCTGCCGGTTCGGAGACGATCCTTCACAATTTCAGCGACGGAACGGTTCCTGGCGACGGCTGGGGGCTTGTGTCCGGCCTGGTGCTTGCCAGTGACGGCAACTTCTACGGCACGACCGTTTTCGGTGGTTCGACAACGGGAATTGGCCCGAGCGGATGGGGATATGGCACCCTGTTCCGGATAACACCCTCGGGGGAATATACAATTCTGCATAACTTCGGGGACGGTTCCGTTGTAAACGACGGTCAGTGCCCCTACGCCGCGTTGATTCAGGGGAGTGACGGCGCGTTGTATGGCACGACTCTCATAGGCGGGTCGACGACAGGACAGGGCTTCCACGGGTTCGGATATGGCACAGTGTTTCGCATTACCACTGCTGGTGTCGAGACCGTGCTCCACAACTTTGGGGATGGAACAACGCCCAACGACGCCGGGAATCCTGACGCTCCTCTTCTTCAGGGAAATGACGGCAACTTTTATGGAACCACATTAGATTACGGGCCAAGCAATGGCGGAACCATATTCCGAATGGATGCATCCGGCAACATGACCGTGCTGCACGAGTTCGGGGACGGGACAGTCGCGTTTGACGGAAGCATGCCCCAGGCAGCGCTCATCCAGGCGACCGACGGTAACTTCTACGGGACTGCCGGCGGCGGTGGATACTCCGGCGGAGGCACAGTGTTCCGCATGGACAGTTCGGGCCACGTGACGATACTTCATGCGTTCCTGGATGGATCGGTGTTCGAAGATGGAGCATTGCCCTGGCAGCCGCTCATACAGGGCGCTGACGGCGCACTCTACAGTACTACGGACGCGGTCTTCGGTGGTTTCTCAGGGTTCGGAACCTCTTTCTTCCGCATCGACGCCGACCTGAATTCGAAGCCGATACCGGCATCACCCACCGGCCTGACTGCGACGGCCGGGAACGGCCTGGCCTCGCTATTCTGGGCCGCGAGCACCGGCGCGACGTCCTACAACGTTTACCGCGCTACCGCAAGCGGGGCCGAAGGCTCGGTTCCGGTCGGCACGACTGGCATCCCCACATACACCGACACCGGCTTGACTGACGGTGTCATGTACTTCTACACGGTCGCTGCAGTAACCGCCAGTGGCACGTCTCCCCTGTCGAACGAGGCGTCGGCCAGGCCGGTTTCGTCGATTCTGCCCGCGCCGACCGGCCTCGCGGCGACGGCAGGGAATGCAAGCGCAGTGCTCTCCTGGACCTCCCGCACCGGCGCAACATCGTACAACGTCTACCGCGCCACCGCATCCGGCTTCGAGGGCACAACTGCCGTCGGAACGTCCACCGGCGGATCTTTCAACGACTCCGGCCTGACAAATGGCGTTACGTATTTCTACACGGTTGCCGCCATCGACGCAGCCGGTACATCTCCACAGTCGAGCGAAGCGTCCGTCACCCCCAGCGCGTCCATTCTGGCGGCGCCGGCCAGCCTGACCGCATCGGCTGGGAACGCTCTTGTCTCGCTGTCCTGGACGGCAAGCACCGGCGCAACTGCGTACAGGGTTTACCGCGCCACGACAAGCGGCGCGGAGGGCACGGCAGCCGCCGCAACGGTAATTGCCACATCGTATACGGATACCGGCTTGACCAACGGGGTCACGTATTACTACAAGGTCGCCGCCGTGAACAGCGCAGAAACGTCGCGTTCGTCGAATGAGGCGGCTGCGACGCCAAAGCTGTCTGCCCCGACTGCCCCATCCGGACTGACAGCGACTGCCGGGAATGCCGCGGTCTCCCTGTTCTGGACCGCGAGCGATAGCGCAACGTCCTACGCCGTTTACCGCGGCACCGCAACTGGCGCTGAAGGTTCCGCTTCCGTTGGCGCCGCCGTGCTTCCCACATACACCGACACTGGTCTGGCCAACAATGTAACGTATTTCTATACGGTCACCGCCGTGAACGGCGCGGGGACATCGACGCATTCAAACGAATCGTCGGCAGCACCGGTGTCGACTGCCCTGCCTGCGCCAAGCGGCCTCGCGGCCACGGCCGGGAACGCCCAGGTCTCCCTGTCCTGGAACGCGATTGCCGTCGCGACATCCTACCTCGTTTACCGCGCCACGGCAAGCGGCAATGAGGGTACGAACCCCGTCGGGTCGTCTTCAACCACGTCATACGTCGATACCGGCTTGACCGGTGGAGGCACCTACTACTACACGGTAACCGCCTGTAATTCCGTGGGGGTATCGCTGCAGTCTAATGAGGCTTCTGCCACTCCGGTGCTGCTGATTCCGTCCGCTCCTGCCGGCCTGACAGCCACGTCGTCGAGTTCCGGCGTTCTCCTGGAGTGGACCGGCAGCGGTTCCGCGGCATCCTTCAACGTCTATGGAGGCACCGCGCCGGGTGCGGAAGCCAGTTCTCCCGTGACAACGTCAAGCGGCCGATCGGCCCTCGTTACCGGGCTGACGAACCAATTGACGTATTACTTCAAGGTTGCAGGTGTCAACTCCGTTGGAACGGGTCCAATGTCGAACGAGGCATCCAACCATCCCATTGGAGAAACGATCCTGCATGCCTTTGGCGACGGTTCAGTGATACCTGACGGCGCTTCTCCAAACGGCGGCTTCATTGAGGCCGCTAACGGCGATTTCTACGGAACCACCCGCGTTGGCGGCTCGGCCAACTACGGCACCGTATTCCAGGTTGCCCCTTCGGGAATTGTAACGATTCTGCACAGTTTTGGCGATGGGACCGTCGCATCCGACGGGATATTTCCCAATCCCAGCTTGATTCTCGCAACCGACGGGAACTTCTATGGGACGACGGCAGCCGGAGGATCGACCGGTGGCATATCCGGAGTTGGCACGGTATTCCGGATGACTCCGTCCGGTATCGTGACGATCATTCATAACTTCGGCGATGGCACGGTTCCTAACGACGGTCGGTATCCGTTGGACTGCCTCGTTCAGGCAAGCGACGGCAACCTCTACGGAACCACTGAGGCGGGAGGAACCGAGCAGGCCGGCGCTGTGTTCCGCATCACGCTTTCCGGCACGGAATCCGTCCTGTATAGCTTCGGCACGATCGCGAACGACGGCGCCGTTCCGAACGCGGGATTGATTCAGGCGAACGACGGCACGCTCTATGGCACGACCGAATGGGGCGGCCCCAATGGCTGGGGCACAGCGTTCAGCATAACAACGTCCGGCGTCTATGCCCTCCTGCACAGCTTTGGAGGGACCCCCGATGGAGCGCTGCCAGGTGCGGCACTTGTGCAGGGACTGGATGGCGATTTCTATGGGACAACGGTAATGGGTGGTTCCACGAACGTGGGCACAGCCTTCAAGATGGACGCATCCGGCAACGTGGCGATCCTGCACAACTTCGACGACGGCACAGTGCCGCTTGACGGGCAGTACCCCGCGACATCTCTGATCCAGGCGACGGACGGAAGTTTCTACGGCATAACTCTTCAGGGCGGCTCGAACTTCGGCACGGCTTACCGGATGGATTCATCTGGTGACGTGACTATCCTGCATGCTTTCGCCGACGGATCCGTTACCGAAGACGGCAAGTATTCGTACAATGCATCTTCGAATTCGCCTACGTCCATCGGTCCGCTGCTTCAGGGATTCGATGGCGCTTTGTACGGCGCGGCCATGGACGGCGGCACCGGGTCTGGCACGATGTTCAAACTCGACGCCGGCCTGGCTGCCTTGCCCACGCAGGCGCCTCCGGCGCCGGCCAATCTGGTCGCGACATCCGGCGACGAAAGCGTAATTCTCACCTGGATGGGTTCGGCCTCTGCGCAATCGTACAACGTTTACGAGGGAACGGTGGCCGGCGGGGAGGGTGCGGCGCCGATTCTCACCGGGCTTTCCGGAGTCTCGACCTCCGTTCAGGGCCTCACAAACGGCACGACTTACTACTTCACGCTGACTGCCACGAACAAGGGCGGAACGAGCCCGCCGTCCAACGAGGCATCGGCCACGCCGATGCCGGTGGTCGCTCCGACCCCGACCGGCTTTGTCGCCGCGTCATCGAGCGGAGCCATTCTCTTGAACTGGAACCTCTCCGTTGGGGCAACCTCGTACAACATCTATGAAGGTACGGCCAGCGGCGGTGAGACGGCTGCCGCGGTTAAATCGACCGTTTGGCCCCCGGCTCTTGTCACTGGTTTGACAAATGGCAGAACATACTTCTTGAAGATCGCCGCCGTGTCGCCGGCCGGGACCAGCCCGCTGTCAAGCGAGGCCTCCGCAGTGCCGGTTCTGGAAACGATCGAGCACAACTTTGGCGACGGGACCGTCACAAACGACGGGCTGTCTCCGGATGCCGCGCTCACTCCGGCAACTGGCGGCGCGTACTATGGGGTCACCGAGTTTGGTGGGGTGGCCAACGAGGGAGCTGTGTACCAGGTCGATCTTGTTGGCAACGAGACCATCCTGCACAGTTTTGGCGACGGAACCGTGGCATACGACGGCGTCTTTCCCAACGGAGTGATCCTTGCGAGCGACGGCAATCTCTACGGCACGACCTGCGGCGGAGGGACTACCGGCTATGGCACAGTATTCCGAATGACTCTCGCCGGCGATGAGACGATTTTGCACAGCTTTGGCGACGGCTCCGTAGCGAATGACGGGGGCTATCCTGTGGCTGCAATGATGCAGGCAAGAGACGGCAATCTCTATGGAACCACATCCGGTGGTGGACTTGCCGGCGCCGGCACTGTGTTCCGCGTCACGCTTTCCGGTGCGACAACCATCCTGCACAGCTTTGCCGACGGATCTGTGACGAACGACGGAATCTATCCGGTCGCACCGCTCATTGAAGCGAGCGACGGCAATCTCTACGGAACAACCCCCTACGGGGGTAAATCGGCCACGGCCGGAAATGCGGGAGATGGAACAGTCTTCCGCATGAGCACTTCCGGGGATGAGGTGGTGCTGCACAGTTTCAATGATGGTACCGTAACCAACGATGGCGCCGCCCCCGCAGCCGCGCTCCTCCAGGGCACCGATGGCGATTTCTATGGAACGACTTATGCTGGTGGATCTCGCGGATTCGGCGCCGTGTTTCGCATGGATGCGTCCGGGAACGTGACGATCGTGCACAACTTTGAAGACGGCACAGTTCCTTTCGATGGAGCGCTCCCCTGGTGTGCTCTCATCCAGGCGACCGATGGAAACTTCTACGGGACGGCGGAGGATACCCTTTTCGGCTACTATAACTACTTTGGCGTAGTTTTCCGAATGGATAGCGCCGGCAATGTGACGACCCTTCACGTTTTTTCGGACGGATCGGTATCGAATGACGGATTTGATCCGTTCCAATCTCTGATCCAGGGGCAAAACGGCGCCCTGTATGGAATTACCTTTGACGGCGGCGATGCCGGTGACGGGACCATATTCCGCGTCGATGCCAGGATTGTTCCACCAGCGCCCACCGGCCTGACCGCAACCGCCGGAAACGCCCAGGTCTCATTGACCTGGACCGGCAGCACCGGCGCGACGTCGTACAGCGTCTACCGAGGGACCGTAAGCGGCGGGGAAGCCTCGACACCAATCGGCACGGCAACGTCTACTGCGTTCACCGACACCGGCGCAACGAACGGGGTCAAGTACTTCTACACGGCCGCGGCCGTCGACAGTGCCGGGACGTCGGCGCTGTCGAGCGAAGCATCCGCGACGCCGGAGCCGCCCATTCCTGCCACGCCGAGCGGCCTGACCGCAACCGCCGGGAACGCCCAGGTGGCGCTATCCTGGACGGCCAGCACCGGCGCGACGTCGTACAGCGTCTACCGGGGGACCGCAAGCGGCGGGGAAGCCTCGACACCAATCGGCACGGCAACGTCTACTGCGTTCACCGACACCGGCGTAACGAACGGGGTCAAGTACTTCTACACGGTCGCCGCCGTCGACGCTGCCGGGACGTCGGCGCACTCGAACGAGGCGTCGACAACGCTGGCTCCAAACGCGCCAACCAGAGTAACCGCAACGGCTGGAAACGCTCAAGTAGGGCTGTCCTGGACCTCGAGCTACGCGGCGACCACCTATGCTATCTACCGCGGAACAACAAGCGGCGGGGAATCCTCGACGCCCGTGGCTTCCACGACCGGCTTGTCGTACACGAATACAGGTCTTACTAATGGTACTAAGTACTACTATAAAGTCGCGGCGGTCAACGCCGGCGGTACGGGAGTGCTGTCGACCGAGGTGTCCGCCACCCCGGAGCCGCCCGTTCCGGTCGCCCCGGCAGGCCTGACGGCGACTCCCGGGAACGCCCGGGTCACGCTTTCCTGGATCGCAAGCACCGGTGCGACGAGCTACAACGTCTACCGCGGCACAACCAGCGGCGGCGAGGCGTCGACAGCCATCGGCACGGCAACCACCGCCACGTCGTACACCGACACCGGCCTCACCAACTTCGTCACCTACTACTACAAGGTCGCTGCCGTCAACGGCGGTGGCATCTCGGCTCTGTCGAACGAGGCATCCGCAACTCCGACACCACCATTGAGCCCGACCCATCTCCTATGGTCTACTGGCAACGGCTCGCTCGCGCTGTGGAATTACAACCCCGTGGCTGGGACTTACACCCAGAACGTCTACGGTCCCTATCCGGGCTGGACTGCCCAGGCCATCGCCGACGGACCCGACGGCATGACTCGAGTGCTCTGGGTGAGCACGACCGGAGCCGCGGCGATCTGGAGCGTAAACGGCAGCACCGGCCTTTACACACAGAACACGTTCGGACCATACCCCGGCTGGACAGCCGGCGCCGTCAGTGTCAGCCCGAGCAACGTCACCCACATCCTCTGGTCCACCAGCGGAAGTGCGTCGATCTGGAACTACAACACGGGAAACGGCATCTACACTCAGGATGTAGTCGGCTCGTACCCCGGTTGGACCGCAAAGGCCATCGCCGACGGTCCCGACGGCTTGACCCGTGTCCTGTGGGTCAATGCGAGCGGAATGACGTCCATCTGGAGCCTGAATCCCATCAGCGGCGCCTTCAGTCAGTACAGCTTCGGGCCGTATCCCGGTTGGACTGCCGCCGCGCTTTCCGTCAATGCCGCGAACACGACCCACGTCCTCTGGACGAACGTCTCCAAAGTCGCCGCGCTGTGGAATTACAACACCACAACGGGCGAATTCACGCAGAACGACTACGGCGTGTTCCCCGGCTGGACCGCCGCCTCGATCACCGACGGCCCCGACGGCAACACTCAGCTTCTCTGGGAAAGCACCACCGGCGCGTGTTCCATCTGGGACTTGAACAACACAACCGGCGCCTTCACGCAGAACTCGTTCGGACCATTTCCTGCGTGGACGGCGACTGCCGTCAGCGCGTATCCGTGATACGAAGGTGAGTGATTCATGTAACTTGCCTGAACCAGGATCCGTTTTATTGGGAATACGATGTATGCCTGGATAC